>WQUW01000015.1 GCA_009781915.1 Treponema sp.
GTCCGTTCCCAGCGCTTTCCGGTTTTCTGCGCCCAAGTCGGCGTAATCAAAGCGGACGGTACATTCGCCTACGTTGTCCAAGGTGTCTATAACCTTCACGGAGCGGAACGCCCCCTCGCAGCCAACGTTCAGGCGCCGCCCGTCTATGTAGATAATACAAATCGGAACCAAGCGTTTGTTATAGTTCATAACATACCCACCTCTACACAACCTTCAGTCTATTTAATCATGCCTATGGGCGGTTGTCAAGTGGAAAACAACACATTTTCCCCGCTACGCTTCTCACAGCCTTCCCGGTTCCGCCGGGAAGGCCCCCCCGCAATGCCCCCGCCGCGCGTGAGCATCAGTACAATGCCCGGCAGGGGAGGATAAATGTTTTAAGAAGCCATTTGCCCAAATTCTTAGGCGAAGGAGACCGAGGCTCCGGAGCCGTGTTCCTTGGGCGGGATTCTTAAACCGTATATCCTCCCCTGCCGGGGCTTTATGCGGGAATGCTCATGCGCGGCGGGGGGCTCACGCGCGGCGGGGGGGCGGAAATATTGATCTCATGCCCACAATGTGCTAGACTATAAGAAGCGCTCCAAAGGGGGAGTTGTGTTTAAAGGTTTAACCCAGCGAGTTCAGCGAATACTCACCTTGGATGCCCATGAAGAAGCCCAGCGCTTCGGTTCGCAGCAACTTCTGCCGGAGCATATCATCATCGCTCTGCTTAAAGACGGCGCGGGAACCGCCTGCAAAGCTCTGTCCCACTTGCGGATAGACCTTGCGGAGTTCAGGCGAAGCATAGAAAACAGCCTGCCCCTTACCGCCGTCCCGCTGGTGCGGGGGGATGTTCTCCCGTCTCAGCGGGCAAGACGGCTGCTCGAGGCCGCCTCGGAAGAAGCCAGAGCCACAGGCTGCGATCATTTGGGCACGGAGCATCTAGTGTTTGCGGCTCTGGGGGAGCATAATTCGGCAGTTCAGATATTCCTTAACCAGCGGGAAGTAAGCCCCGAAATATTCCGGGTGGTCGTGCAAACCTCGTTCAACCGCAGCCGCCACAGCGAAAGCGGGTTTGCTGGCGGGGGCTATTCGGTGTTTCCCCGCTGGGACGAGCGGTTTGGCAGGGGACCTTACGGGCGGGAAAGCAAACCGTCCCCCAGAATAAGGCCCGCCTCCTACCCCGCGCTGACCCCCGCCTTGGACGAGTATTCCCAAGACCTTACCGCGCTGGCAAAGGCGCAAAAGCTTGACCCCGTTGTCGGCAGAAAAAAAGAAATAGAACGCGCCCTTCGCATACTTGCCCGGCGAACCAAAAATAACCCCGTTTTGGTGGGGGAGCCGGGAGTGGGAAAAACCGCCATTGTAGAGGGCCTTGCCCAGCTTTTCGCCGCGGGAAACGCTCCGCTCGCGTTGTCCGGCAAGCGCATCCTTTCGCTGGACATGGGTTCCATTGTCGCCGGAACCAAGTACCGGGGCGAATTCGAAGAGCGCCTAAAAAGGATAATGCGGGAAATAACCCAGTCCCGGAACGTCATTCTTTTTATTGACGAGATTCACACGATTATCGGGGCGGGCGGGGCCGAAGGCACTCTTGATGCCTCCAATATGTTCAAGCCCGGCCTTTCCCGCGGGGAACTACAGTGCATCGGCGCTACGACCCTTGCCGAATACAACAAGCATTTTGAAAAAGATGCCGCCCTTGAACGCCGCTTTCAATCCATTCTGGTCGAGGAACCCGGCCTTGACGAAACCATCAAAATACTCCAAGGGGTTCAAAGAAAGTACGAGGATCACCACCTGGTAAGCTACACCCCCGCCTCCGTGGAAACCGCCGCGCGGCTGGCCCAGCGTTACATCACCGGCAAGTGTATGCCGGACAAGGCCATAGACGTGCTGGACGAGGCCGGAGCCATGCGGAAACTGGAACCTGCCGCCGCCCCCCCGGAAATTGCGGGCATCGAGCGGGAAATCCGCGAGTTAGCGGACGAGAAAGGCCCCACGCTGTCCGCCCAAGACTACGAGCGCGCGGCGCAAATGCGTATCAAAGTAAGGGAACTGCGGACCCGGCTGGATACCATGCGCCAATCATGGGAGCAATCGAACAGGAGCGGAAAGCCAACCGTTGACGAAGGCGATGTGCGCCGGGTGGTAGCGGAAATCACGGGCATACCCCTTACCCACCTGAAAGAGCAGGAATCCCGGCGGCTCCTTAACATAGAGCGGGAACTTCACCGGGGGATTATCGGTCAGGATGACGCAGTACAGCGCATCGCGTCAGCCATACGCCGCTCGCGTGTGGGCATTTCCTCTCCCCGCCGCCCCGTCGGTTCGTTTATCTTTTTGGGCCCCACCGGAGTAGGCAAAACCCTGCTCGCAAAGCGGCTTTCCGAGTACCTTTTTGAAAAGCCGGATTCCCTGGTGCGCATTGATATGTCTGACTACATGGAAAAACACAACGTCTCCCGGCTTGTGGGCGCTCCTCCCGGCTACATAGGCTACGAGGAAGGCGGCCTTTTAACCGAGCGCATACGCCGCAACCCCTACCGGGTAGTTCTTTTTGACGAGATCGAAAAGGCCCACCGGGATGTGTTTAACCTCCTACTGCAAGTGCTGGAGGAAGGGGAACTAAAGGACAACCTTGGGCACACGGTGAGCTTCCGCAACACAGTCATTATCATGACCAGCAACGCCGGAGTGCGGGAAATATCCAAAGATTCCCGGCTCGGCTTTGGAAGCGGCTCAGGCCTTATGAGCTTTGGGGAAATCGAATCCTCGGCGCTGTCGGAACTAAAGCGGCTGTTTAACCCGGAATTCCTGAACCGCATTGACGACGTGGTGGTTTTTCGCCCTCTTGATGAAAAGCAAGTGCAGGCTATCCTGGATTTACAGATAGAGGAACTTTCCCGGCGCTTGTCCGAACAGGGATACTCCATCCGGGTATCCCAGCCCGTCCGCAAAATGCTTATCGAAAAAGGCTGGGACCCGAAATTTGGCGGACGGCCCCTGCGCCGGGCTATACAGAAAGAGCTGGAAGACCCCCTATCCCTGAAGATTCTGGAAGGCGATTATCCTAAAGGGACGCTTTTTTCCGTTTACGGCAAGGACGGGAACATCTGCATCAAGGTTACCAAAGTGGAGCCTGGCTCCGCTATGTATCAATAACGCAGTGCAGAAATGCAGGCGGAAATACGAATGGAGGAATGTATGATACAGTTGCCTTTGGCCGCAAGCGGCAAGACAATCACAGTGGCCCCGTCAAAGATAATCGCCGTGGGGCTTAACTACCGGGATCACGTAAAGGAAAGCATGAGTTTTGGGAACAAACCTGCCGAAGTTCCCGCAGAGCCGGTGCTTTTTGCCAAGACGCTGAATGTGCTTACCGGCCCCGGCCAGCCCATTGTAATTCCCGCCCACGTTAAGGAATATAATTTTCCGGATGAGCGGGTGGATCACGAATGTGAACTTGCCATAATCATTGGCAAAAAGGGGCGGCACATCCCCGAAGAAAAAGCCTTTGAATATGTCCTGGGGTACACCTGCTTTAACGATGTAAGCCAGCGCAACATCCAGAAGTCCGACCCCTCCGGCTGGTTCCGGGGCAAGTCCTTCGACACATTTGGCCCCATCGGGCCAGTGGTGGTTTCGCATGACGACATCGGAGACCCGCAGGCCCTGAACATTACCTGCAAGGTAAACGGCGTTGTTAAACAGTCGGCAAACACTAAAGACATGATCTTTGCCATCCCGGTCTTGATTTCCTACATCTCCAAGCAGTTCACCTTGGAGGAAGGGGATATTATCGCCACAGGCACACCCGCCGGAGTAAGCCCCATCGTGCCGGGGGACACGGTGGAAGTGGAAATAGAGCGCATCGGCGTTCTAAGAAACCCGGTAACGGCGGAGTAAGCCCCCGCCAGCGTTTCCGCCGGCATTCCCGCCGGGTCAAATCTCCCCGGCAATAAGCTGCCCGGCTTCCCTTGTGCCCACCAGCGTAAGGGAAGCCTCGCCCCGGTGAATGTCCCCCGTGCGAAAGCCCTTGCGCAGAACGCTTTGCACGGCGGCCTCTACCGCATCGGCCTCGCTGCCAAGGCCAAAGGTGTAGCGCAGCATCATTGCAATGGAAAGAATCGCCGCCATCGGGTTGGCCTTGTCTTGCCCCGCAATGTCCGGGGCCGAGCCGTGTACCGGCTCGTACAGGCCGAAGTTCCCTTGGGCAAGGCTTGCCGAAGGCAGCATCCCAATAGAGCCCGTTATAATGCTGGCCTCGTCAGAAAGTATGTCCCCAAACATATTGTTAGTTACAATAACGTCAAACTGCTTCGGCGATGACACCAATTGCATGGCGGCGTTGTCCACGTACAGGTGGCTTAACGCAACCTCCGGGTAACCCTTCGCCACATCCGTTACAACCTCGCGCCACAGCCGGGAGGATTCAAGCACATTCGCCTTGTCCACGCTCGTCAGCCGCTTGCGCCGCTTCATCGCCAGGGAAAAGGCAACCTCGGCTATGCGGCGGACTTCGCCTTCGGAATACAGTTCCACGTCAAAGGCGGCACGGCCCGTCGGGGTGTCTTTGCGGCCCCGCTCGCCGAAGTAAATTCCCCCGGTAAGCTCCCGCACCACCACAAGGTCAAGGCCCCCGGCAACAAGTTCCGGGCGCAGAGGGCAGGCATCCGCCAGTTCCTCGAACAGCACAGCCGGACGCAGATTGGCAAACAGGGCAAGCCCCGCGCGAAGCCCCAAAAGCCCCCGCTCCGGACGCTGATCGCCGGGCAGCGAGTCCCACTTCCAGCCGCCGATAGCGCCCAAAAGCACCGCATCGGACGCCTTGCAAATTTCCAGCGTTTCCTGCGGCAGGGGAGTGCCCGCCGCGTCAATGGCACAGCCGCCGGCAAGCGCCGTTTTATACGTAAACTCATGCCCAAAACGCTCGCCTACTTTGTCCAGCGCCAAAAGCGCCTGCTCCACCACTTCCGGGCCAATTCCATCCCCCGGAATAACCGCAATTTGCGCCTTCATCACTGCTTCCCCTGTTTTTTCTTGATGGATGCCAACAGCCCCCCGGCGGCGATAATCTCCCTAATAAACTGGGGAAAGGGCGCTGCCGTGTAGCTTTCTCCTTTGCTGATATTCGTGATGATCCCCGTGCCAAAATCCACCGAAACCTCGTCCCCGGCGGCGATCCCTTCGCTGGCCTGCGGGCATTCAAGAATGGGCAGCCCGATATTGATGGCGTTGCGGTAAAAAATCCGCGCGAATGTCTTGGCAATGACGCAGGAAATGCCCGATTCCAAAATCACTATCGGCGCGTGTTCACGGGAGGAGCCGCAGCCGAAGTTAAGGCCGCCTACCATAATGTCCCCCCGGCGCACCTTTTTCACAAAGTCTGAGTCGATGTCCTCCATGCAGTGCGCCGCAAGCTCTTTCTTGTCGGCAATGTTCAGATACCGTGCCGGAATAATCACGTCCGTGTCCACGTTGTCGCCGTATTTGTGCGCAAACCCCTTGGCGTTTGAAAACCCATGTGCGTCCATGATTCGCTCCTTCTTAATGCGCCCGCCGGAGATTCCGGGGATCGCTTATTTTTCCCGTTATAGCGGATGCCGCCGCCACGCTCGCCCCGGCAAGGTACACTTCCGACTGCGGGTGTCCCATGCGCCCCACAAAGTTCCGGTTTGTTGTCGCAACACAGCGCTCCCCCGCCGCCAGTATGCCCATGTGCCCGCCAAGGCAGGGCCCGCACGTTGGCGTAGACACCGCGCATCCGGCTTCGACAAAGGCCTGTATGTAACCCCGCTCGATACAGTCCAGATAAATCTTCTGCGTGCCGGGGATAACAATGCAGCGGACATCGGGATGAACCCGCCGCCCCTTCAAAATCTCCGCCGCAACCGCCATGTCGGACAGCCAGCCGTTGGTGCAGGAACCGATAACCACCTGATGAATGGGCACGTCCCCGACATCACCAATCGCACGGGTGTTTTCCGGCAAATGCGGGAACGCCACAGTCGGTTCAATGGAGCCAAGGTCAATGTCGATTGCGCGCGCATACTGAGCGTTACCGTCCGCCTCGTAGACGGTGTAGGGCCGGGCAACACGGCCTTCCATGTAGGCCCTTGTCGCGGCGTCCACGGGGAAAATGCCGTTTTTCGCGCCAGCTTCGATACTCATGTTGGCAACGCAAAAGCGGTCGTCCATCGTAAGCGAGGAAACGCCGTCCCCCGCGTACTCAAGGCTCTGGTACAGCGCCCCGTCCACGCCTATCATCCCGATTAGGTGCAGAATTAAATCCTTGCCGCTGACTGCCGGCTTAAACGCCCCGCTCAGGTTGATACGGATCGCCTCCGGTACTTTAAACCACGCTTCGCCTGTTACCATTCCGGCGGCCATGTCCGTGGAGCCAACCCCGGTAGAAAAAGCCCCCAGCGCCCCGTAGGTGCAGGTGTGGGAATCCGCCCCGATAACGCGCTCCCCGGCGGCGACAAGGCCCAGCTCCGGCAAAAGCGCGTGTTCTATGCCCATTGGCCCCACATCGTAAAAATGCTTGATGTGGAACTTTCTGGCGAAATCCCGGCATTGCTTGCATTGCTCCGCCGCCTTAATGTCCTTGTTAGGCGTAAAGTGATCCATCACCAGCGCGATTTTCTCCGGGTCAAACACTTTGTCAAACCCCGCGCCGTAAAACTCCCGGATCGCTATCGGGGCGGTAATGTCGTTGCCCAGCACCAAGTCCAGTTTCGCCTGAATAAGCTGCCCTGCGCAAACGCTCTCCAGCCCTGCTCCGGCAGCGAGGATTTTTTGGCTCATTGTCATTCCCATTGCTCGTTACTCCTTTAGCGCATTAGCCGCCCGGTTTACGGCGGATATAAGAGCCAAGACCGAAGCCTTGGTAATGTCGTTGTGTACGCCCACACCCCATGCGGGCTTGCCGTCCTTGCCGTGAATCTTCACGTAGGCGGCGGCTCTGGCGTCCGAGTCCCTTTCCAGCGCGTGCTGGGCGTAGTCGGCAAAGCGGAACTCAAGGCAATCACGCAGGGCCTGACTTACGGCATCCAGCGATCCATTGCCCTTCCCCGTAACGCGGCGGCTCTGCCCTTTAACGGTAAGGGTTACATCGGCGACTGTACTGTCCCCGTCCCGCCGCCAGTCCACGCCTTCAAGCGAAACCGGCGCGCCGATGTTCACGTAGCCGGAGGCAAAGGCGTCAAGAATGTCCTGCGGCGAAAGCTCCTTGTGCGCCTTGTCGGAAATGTCCTTGATAAAATAGCCGATTTCCTGCTTTAACTCCTTGGGCAGAAGGTAGCCGAAATTGTTTTCCAGTATGGAAGAAATGCCGCCCTTGCCGGACTGACTGTTAATGCGAATCACATCGGTTTCGTATTCCCGGTTTACATCGCCCGGATCAAGTGGCAGATAGGGCACTGTCCAAAGCTCCTCGTTGCGCTCCTTGCGGTACTGCATTCCCTTCGCAATCGCGTCCTGATGCGATCCGGAAAACGCGGCAAACACCAGTTCCCCGGCGTAGGGGTGGCGGGGGCCCACGGGCAGTCCGGTGGCTTTTTCGTAGGCGCTTACAATGCCGGTCATATCGGACAAGTCAAGCTCCGGGTCTACCCCGTGCGTGTACAGGTTAAGCGCCAGCGTAACGAGGTCGGCGTTGCCCGTCCGCTCCCCGTTCCCTAGGATTGTGCCTTCGACCCGCTGCGCCCCGGCAAGCAGGCCCATCTCGGCGGCGGCTACCCCCGTGCCCCGGTCGTTGTGGGGGTGAAGCGACAGGACAACGTGCTGCCTGTAGCGCAAGTGCCGGCTCATGTACGCAATCTGCTGGGCATACACGTGCGGCATTGATGTTTCTACCGTGGCAGGCAGGTTGATGATCACCCCCCGCTCCTCGCAAGGCTTCCAAACATCGATTACCGCATTGCATATTCTAAGGGCAAACTCCGGCTCCGTGCCGGTAAAGCTTTCGGGGGAATACTCGAAGGTAAATTTGGTAAGGGGCATCTCGCGCGCGCATTTGTCAAACAGCCGGGCCCCTTCTTCGGCGATGGCGATAATCTCGTCCTGTGACAGCTTAAACACCTGCTGGCGCTGGGCATACGATGTGGAGTTGTAAAGGTGCATGATAACCCGTGGGGCTCCCTTAATTGCCGCAAAGGTTTTTTCGATGATGTGGGCCCTTGACTGGGTAAGCACCTGAATGGTAACGCCGTCTGGAATAAGGTTTTCTTCGATAAGGGTTCGCACAAATGTGTACTCGGTTTGCGAGGCGGCGGGAAAGCCCACCTCGATTTCCTTAAAGCCAATGCCAAGCAGAAACTTGTAGTAGGCAAGTTTTTCGTCAAGGCTCATGGGGGCAATCAGCGCCTGATTGCCGTCCCGAAGGTCAACGCTGCACCAGATGGGCGCTTTGGTAAGCCGCTCTTGCTTTACCCAGTTGGTATGATCTTCCGGCGGCATATAGTACAGCGGCCGGTATTTTCCGGTATGTTTCAAGTTTCAGTCCTCCTGTAAGACAACGAAGCACTTGGAATTTACCATATACAGGCGGTTGTCAGCAAGGGGGCGGACGGCAGAGAACGCGCGCGCAGGCAAGCCCGCCTGCGGCCCTGATACCCTTGAAACATACAGGCATTATCGTAACAATGCTTTTTATGGGCGAGAACGATAACCGGTTAATTTTCAAGAATTATGAATATTTCAAGGCAGTTATCGAAGAAGGAGGGGTTTCGAAGGCTGCCGAAAAACTCTTTATATCGCAATCATCAGTAAGCAAATACCTGAAACGGCTGGAAGATAACATAGGCCACAAGCTTTTTAGCCGGAAATCCTACCCGCTTGGCTTAAGCGAAGCCGGGGAACTGTACCTTAAATACATTAACCAAATCTTCGCGCTGGAAAGAGAATTCAGGGCCAATATCGCCGAATGGAAAGAAGACCTTCGGGGCGAAATAAATATCGGAATTCCGTTTTTTCATTCCGCGATCTTTTTTCCGGCGATTCTTTTGGAGTTTAATAAAAAATATCCTGACATCCGGATTAGGGCGTATGAAAGATCGCCGCGGGAAATAACAACGATGCTTGATCAGGGCAAGATCGATCTTGCTGTCGTATTTCAGACGGCATACAATTGTGAAGATATAATGTTTGAACACATTTTATCCGAGCGAATACTTTTTTTCGTTAATAAATCCAACGCTGTTGTACAAGATATTCATTTTGATCCGAACCTTGAAATTAACAGGATTAGCAGCACGGAATTTCTTCAATTCAGGAATGAGCCATTTGTACTCATAAAAAAAGGGCATAACTCAAGACACCTTGTGCAAAACTACTTTGACAAGTTTAATTTTAAGCCAAACATTGTCTTAGAGACTTCAAATATAAGTACCGCAGTCAATTTAGTGAAAGCCAAAGCGGCAGTAACGTTTGTCCCTGAAATGCTGCTGAAGTTCGAAGAACAGGCGGCAGATGTTTTGTGTTTCCATGTTGACGATCCTGTTCTGCAAAGGGAAATGGGTATTGCATACAGCGCCAAAAACACGCTGACCAAACAACACAGGTTCCTTATTGATATATCTAAAGAGCTTATCCCCGATTGCCTGAAATCGGGCAAGAACACTGTCCGGCAAGGATAGTTTCACGTATTCCCAAATAGTCATACAAAACATGGAGAAAAATATATTTGACAGATAGGTAAAGGAGACATAACATGAAAAAAGTTTGGTAAACATTGTTTGATGCATACAATGATATTTGCAAAGGGGTTACGTTGCCTTATGGAAAAGAGATTTGACTTCTTGGGGTTTGGCGAGTGTTTGGTTCGTTTTAGTCCGCATGGAAACACACGTTTCGAGCAAGCGGATGCCATGAGATTATCTACGGCTGGCCCAGAGCTTAACTACGCCGTTAATCTTTCCGAGCTTGGACTTAAAACCAAGTGGGTTTCCAAGGGCTGCGACAACTGGGGAGGGCGCTATATTCGCAACAAAGGCCGCGAGCATAACGTAAATATGGACGACTACATACTGGTTCCTTATGACGGCTGCGGACGCAGAGAGCGGAACGGTATTTGCTTTGTAGAGATAGGCGTGGGCAACCGTGGCAACACGCAACTCTTTGATCGGGGCAACTCTGCGTTCAGCAAAATCGAATTTAACGAGTTTGACTGGAAAAGATTGCTTGGCGAAACACATTGGTTCGGCATTTCCGGTGTTACCCCTGCTGTTTCCCCGCAGGCAGCCGAAACTGCGGAAAAAGCCCTAAAGCTGGCCAAGGAAATGGGCGTTTCCACCTGCTTCGACTTCAACTTTCGGGCTACAATGTGGAACAATGAGCAAGCGCAGGAATACACAAAAAAGATTATACCTTATGTTGATTTTATCGCAGGCAGTGAAGAAGATTTTGTAAAGAGGTTAGGCGTCAAAGTGGATGGCGGCGATGAGTCCTCTTCCAGACTGAGCCGCTACGAAAAAGCTGCCCGCAAGGTTTGCGAGCTTTACCCAAATATTAAGTGCGTGGGCAGCGGCTTTAGGAACGCCAAGAGCGGACTGCTGAACGATTGGCAGGGGGTTATGCTATATGAAGATAAGTTTTATGTTTCCCGCCAGTATGACAATGTGGAAATTGTTGATCGAACCGGCGCTGGAGACAGCTTTACCGCCGCAATCATATACAGCTTAATCACAGGCGAGTTCAAAGAACAGGAAATGGTAGAGTTTGCTGCGGCATATTCCGCTTTGTCTCATGGACACTTTGGGCCTTGGAACTGGGCGACAAAACAAGAGGCCATACGTGTCATGAAAGGCGGCGATGCCCGCGTAATCCGTTAAAAGGATGAGTGTTGTCATGGAAATGAAACCGACGAACTTGTTAATCATTCAAAGCGATGAGCATAACCGAACCAAAGTTGGATGTTATGGAGATGCAAGCGCAATCACTCCCAACATAGACGCATTGGCGAAAGAAGGAACGCTTTTTGAAAATGCGTACTGTAACAACCCGATATGCGTCCCGTCAAGATCAAGTATGATTGTGGGCGCTTATGCGCACCGCCATTCCTTTTGGGATAATGGACATCCCTATGAAGGAGCTCAAAGGAGCTTTGGGCACGTATTGACAGAACAAGGACACCGCATTACAACCATCGGCAAACTGCACTACCGTGGAATTGAGTGTGATTTGGGGCTGCCGGATCAAAGAATTCCACTGCATGTCAGGGATGGCATTGGAGACTTGCGCGGCTCATCACGTGTGCCGGGATTCGGAAAGGATAAAAAACGGAAAGCGTTTGACGGAGCCAACGTTGGAGAATCCGATTATACAAGGTACGACGAAGCAATTACCCAAAAAGCCATTAGCTTTTTAGAGAACGAAACCGGTGCTGGCGAGCAGCCCTGGGTGTTGTATCTGGGATATGTTTGTCCACACTTCCCCTTTACCGTGCCGGAAAAGTACTACAAGATGTATGAAGGCATCGAACTGCCAGACCCTATCGCATACTCGCAAGAGGAACGCCCCATGCACCCCGTTCTGGAGTATATCCGCAAGTACCTGCATATGTCGGATGTGCCGATTGAAAATGTACGCAATACAATCCGCCATTACTATGCGCTTGCGACTTTCCTTGACGATCAGGTCGGACAGGTGATGGCCAAACTCCACGAGCGGGGACTTAGTGAGAATACCCGTGTCATCTACACTTCGGATCATGGAGATATGATGGGAGACCATGCCCTGTTTTACAAGGGCCTGATGTACGAAGGCTCGGTGGGCGTGCCGCTGATTATGTCCGGGCCAGGGATTGAAGCCGGAAAACGTGTCAAGACACCGGTGTCTCTGGTTGATCTGTATCCAACAATATTGGATTGTACGCAAATAAAAGACACTATTGGCCACCCGATAGACGGACGCTCCCTGTTCGAATTTATGCAAAAAGAAGAATATGACCGGGTAGTGTTCGCAGACTACCACGCAGGGGGGCCGCCCACCGATGAATACATGATCCGCAAAGGCTCGCATAAGCTGGTCTATTACCCCGGATATGAAAGTCAACTGTTCGATTTGGATAAGGATCCCAAGGAGTTGCGGGATGTAGCCGCAGACCCTGCCTATGCTAGTGTCCTTGAGGACTTAACGCTAGAGCTTTACAAGATTTGCGATCCGAACAAGCTGTTTGCCCAATGCCGCCGTGCGCAGCTTGAGCTTATTGAAAAGAACGGAGGTATGCGTGAAGTATTGCTTGGTGAAAATTATGTAACGTATTCACCAGCACCCAAAGTATAAGGTATTTGTATTGGCCATTCCTAAAAAGCCATACAAATCATGGAAAAAAATATATTGGACAAATGCCTTAATTCCAATGGATAATGGGCATAGCAAACAGAAACTTGGAGGACAAATGAAAAACTTGACAAGACTGAAAGTAACAGCCGTACTCATGTTGGGCGTAATGACACTGTTTTCCTGCGACGAGGAGATCGTTGTCAGCGAAACATGGCCGGACAGCCACATCAATGTGGTTATCGGTTTTACCGCAGGAGGCGGCACGGATGTAACCGGACGCTTGACCAACGAAATCTTACAGCGGCATTTGGATGCGACTCTGGTAACCATGAACATGGCGGGCGCTGGCGGAACCATCGCGCAGAGGCATGTCAGCGGTGCAAGGGCGGATGGCTACACGGTTCTGTATGTCAACGACGCAATCTTAAACGGCGTTATTACCGGTTTAATTGAATTCGGTTTTGAAGGATTCAGAACCGCCGGAATCTCGCTTATTGCTAGGAATACCGTTTTTGTTACCGGATCAAGATTCCAGACCTTCCAATCCTTTGTCGATTATGCACGGGCCAATCCCGGGACACTCAGAATCGGCGTGGAAATGGGTACATTTAATGCCATGATGGCCGCCGCAATTATTACCTATCTGGACATTGACCTAATAGTTGTTGACACCGGGCCGCTGGCTGATTCGGTTGCCGCTATGGCGGGTAATCACATCGAGGCGACTGCATGGCCAATCGGTATGCTGACCGACTTTATTGATTCGGGAATGTTTGTACCGCATGCGTTTTTAGCCACGGAAAGGGATCCCAGCCATCCGGATATTCCAACCCTGATGGAACTTGGCGTACCGTTTTACCGCCCGCAGTTCTTTACGTACCTATTTCCGATAAATACCCCTGACTTGGTTATAGAAAGGTTTTCCGCCGCACTGGAGAGAACCGTGGCCGATCCGGAATTTATTGAAAGGATGAGGCCGTTGCATTTTACCCCCTATTTTATGCCGCCGGAAGAAGCGGTTGCGGAGATGCAGCGTGCGTTTACAGATGTGCAGGGGTTTCAAAGAATACTGGAAGATTTTGAGATGAGAGGCCGGTAGGAAGATGAAGAAATACGGGGAAGTAATATCCGCAGGTTTTTTTGTGCTTCTTTCGCTGTTTTATCTCGTTCATAGTCTGGGCATACCCATTCGCCCTTTGACCATCAGTTCCCGGCTTGTTCCCCAACTGGCGGGCGGCACGATGTTTGTGCTGGCCGCATTGCACCTAACGCTGAGTTTGTTTAAGGTGTTCAAGAGTAAGCCCCAAGCGGTTGCTGTTTCTTCCAGCGATAATACCGAAACGCGGGATAAGTCGAATCCAAAAAACGTCATCCTGACCTTGGTTTTTATTACGTTGTATGTGATCGGCTTATCCACGCTGGGCTTTTTAATCAGTACCGTTCTGTTTTTGTTTGCGCAGGGTTTCTTGCTGGCTCCAAAAGAAAAGAGAAAACCGGTGTTGATTGTGCTGGCATCGGTGGTTTGTACCGCAACAATTTACATTCTGTTCCGTCATGCTTTTAATGTTTCATTGCCACGAGGATTTATTTTATGAGGAAGCTGTACAATGGGCGTACTTGAAGGATATTTGTTAGGATTTGCCAATGTGTTTACTCTCCAGAACTTTCCCGCAATATTCATCGGCGTAGTCTTGGGGCTCATGTTCGGGGCGATACCCGGCATTACAACCTCAATGGGAATGGCGCTCGTGTTGCCGGTTACGTTTACCATGCCACTTTTTCCGGCCATAGGCTTACTGCTTGGGATATATGTCGGAGGCACAACTTCAGGATTTATTCCCGCCATTCTTCTGAATATTCCCGGTACGCCGGCTTCAATTGCAACTACCTTTGACGGCCACCCTATGGCCCGGCGTGGAGAGGCAAGTACAGCCTTGGGTATTGCGCTTATTTCTTCGTTCATTGGCGGGGTAGTAAGTTTGCTCGTTCTGTTTACCTTGGCCCCGGTGGTAGCCGGCGTAGCTTTGAGCTTTGGGCCTGTTGAGTTCTTTTCCATTGTGGCGCTTACCTTCGTACTGGTTGCCAGTTTATCCGGCAAATCATTGTTAAAGGGACTAATAAGCGCAATGCTTGGTGTTATGCTGACTACTATTGGAATGGCCCCGCTGGATGGCGTTTTGCGTTACACCTTTGGCTTTCATGCACTGAACGGGGGGTTAAGCTTGATGCCGGTTCTGATAG
Source organism: Treponema sp. (assembly GCA_009781915.1). GTDB lineage: Bacteria > Spirochaetota > Spirochaetia > Treponematales > Breznakiellaceae > WRKT01. The sequence goes on from WQUW01000015.1 coordinate 14,509, forward strand.
GAGCCTATGCGGTTACGGAGGTGCTAACCACTGCGGAATTCAACGTACCAATGGCGAAGACAGGCAGTTATAAACTGAAAGGTTTTGGGCTGAGTCTTCGGGAAGCCAAATCACAGATAATAAATTGGCTTCGTTCTGCGTTTATAGGAGTCGGGGTCGGCATATTGCCCGGTATTGGAGCGAATGTTTCCAACCTTCTCGCCCACGCCGCAGCAAAAGCCCAGTCAAAATACCCCGAAAAATTTGGCACGGGTGTTAAAGACGGTGTCGTAGCGCCGGAAACAGCGAATAACGCCGTATGCGGCAGTTCCATGATTCCGGTACTTACCCTTGGCATCCCCGCCGATCCCGGCACTGCTATGCTGCTGGTGGCAATGACCATACACGGCATACAGGCTGGCCCCTTGTTGTTTGACAGAAATCCGGAACTGATTTACACGATATTTGCTTTTATGATCGTTGCGTTTTTTATAATGATCAGCGCCGGATATTTCGGCATGAGAATGTTCTTAAAAGTGCTTTCTGTACCAAAGCATATTCTACTACCGATCATCTTGGTAATTTGCTGTGTGGGGGCATTCAGCCTGAATAACCGTTTGTTTGATGTCGGCTCCATCATTGTTATTGCAGTCCTTGCGTATGGCATGAGTAAGTTCAAATATCCCCTCGCCCCTTTCATTTTGGGATTTATATTGGGGGATTTATTCGAAACGAGCCTTAGGCGCAGTCTAATGTTCACTAGGGGTAATATGATGGATTTCTTCCAGCATCCGGTATTTATCGTGGCGCTTATTACCTTTGTGCTTGTCGTTGCTTTTACGGTTAGGTCGCAGATAAAACAACGGAAAAAACAGTCGTAGGAATACCGGGCAGGTACAAAAAATGCAGACAGGGAGTTTTACGGATAAATGCAAAGCCATAACTTTTCCCTTCTTGTAAAACCCGCAGGGGCCGACTGCAATCTGCGGTGTGATTATTGTTTTTACCGGGAAAAGTCCGCCCTTTATCCGAAAAACACGGCGCACAGGATGAGTGATAGTGTTCTCCAGAAGCTCATATCTTCATACATGGAAACAGATCAAAACGTGTACGCATTTGGCTGGCAAGGCGGGGAACCTACTTTGATGGGCATTGATTTTTTCCGTAAAATTATCCGCTTGCAGATGCAGTATGGTAAACCCAATGCAACCGTCAGTAATGCGCTTCAGACAAACGGTATTTTCATCAACGATTCAATGGCAGACTTATTTACTCAATATAAATTTCTTTTGGGTATCAGCCTTGATGGGCCGGAAGCCTTTCATGATGTATTTCGCCGCACTGCCGGGGGAGGCGGTTCTTACAGGAAGGTAATGAAAAGTATCCAATGCTTACGCAGGAAAAAGACGGAATTTAATATTCTTACCTTGGTGTCATCTGCAAATGTAAAAGCTCCCGCTGAGATTTATGGTTATTTGAAAGACGAAGGGTTTTTGTATCATCAGTACATTCCTTGTGTAGAATGGGACACAGAAGGAAAGCCGCAACAGTGGAGCATAACGGGGGAAGATTGGGGCCGTTTTCTTTTGGGTGTTTTTGAGCGCTGGTATTTGCATGATACACAGCGTATTTCCATTAGGCATTTTGATTCAATTTTGTATTTTCTTGTGCATGGAGAACATAATGCGTGTTATATGGGTGAAAGCTGCCAGCAGTATTTTCTTGTTGAATATTCAGGTGATATATACCCTTGCGATTTTTTTGTCCGCCCCGATCTGAAATTAGGAAATATCATGCAAGACTCATGGCAGTCATTTTGTGAATCAACTGTGTACCACCAGTTTACAACCAGCAAAAAAAAATGGGATGCCGCGTGTGCCAGTTGTGAATTTTTATCCTATTGCGGCGGCGACTGCCTAAAATGCAGGCAGGGCGGAATTTCTTTGGGCATTTCCGCTCTTTGCGAAGGATGGAAACTCTTTTACAAGGAAACGCTCCCTGTTTTCAGGAAGCTGGCAAAGCAGCTTGTATCAGAATCTCCAAAAGCTACTCTTAATGTATAGCATAGGCGCCGGAATAATCCGGCAGGTTAAGCTATTTGACAAGCGCTTATATTTGTCGAATACTTGTAGGGATAGACAAAACATATTTCAGAGGATGGTTCTACTATGTCAAGAACAAAAGTCGTCATGCTCGGTTCCGGCACACCTAACCCCATTCCCGACCGTTCGGGACCCTGTGTAGCGGTTGTTGTGGACGAAACCGCTTATCTGGTTGATTTTGGCAGCAACGTGGTGCGTCAGGCCGAAAAAGCCCGCCGGATGGGGATAAAAGGTCTTGCCCCAAGCAAATTAAACCACGCCTTTTTGACCCACCTGCACTCCGACCATGCGGTGGGGATTGCTGATTTGATTTTTTCTCCGTGGGTGCTTGAACGGGAAAAGCCGCTAAAGCTCTTTGGCCCCAAGGGAACCCGCGAAATGGCCGAACACACCACAGCCGCCTTTGCCGCCGACATCAAGGCCCGGATGGAAATGACCTGCCCCACTCCCCCCGATGGCTACAAGACCGAAACTACGGAAGCCAGCGAAGGGACTGTGCATCAGGACGATCTGGTTAAAGTAGATGCGTTCTTCGTCAACCACCCGCCGTTCGAGGCGTACGGATACCGCTTTACCACCCCTGACCGCGTTATTGTTGTCTCTGGCGATACCGCCCCAAGCGACAACCTGATAAAGTACGCCGAAAACTGCGATGTGCTGGTGCATGAGGTAGTCTCTTCCAGCAGGGTAAAAAAGCGCACCCCGGACTGGTACGAATATCACACTACCGTACATACTACCTGCGAACAGCTTGGCGAAATCGCCGCTAAAGCGCAGCCGGGTATGCTGGTTCTGTACCACCAGTTGTTCATGTGCGGAGAGAACGAAAGCGGCAACGAAGTTGTAATCAGGGAAACCGAATTGGAAGTAATTGCGAATATTCGTAAAAGTTACAAAGGGCCAGTGTTCTCCTCCAAGGACTTGGATATTTTCTAGCGGCGATGAAAAAACCAACGTTGTTCAGGCATCCCTGGCTGGAATTGCTGATAATGCTGGCGGCGGTACTGCTCTCGTTTACCGGCCTTTCGATAATTTCATTTTTATCGCAAGCGCCCGAAGCGGGCGAAATGGGCAGCGCCGCCATAACGCTCTGGCTGCTTGCGTTTTTTCTTATCAGTTTTTCTCTTGCCGTGGTGTCGGTAATTGCGGGTATCGGCGGCGGCGTGATATTTGTGCCGGTAATGATGGCGTTTACACCAGTCAACAGCGTGATCATCCGGGCAAGCGGTCTTATTGTTACGATGTTCAGTGCGCTTATGTCAACCGGACTTTTCATGAAAAAGGGTCTTGCCAACTTCAAGCTGTGTTTAACGCTGACAGTGAGCCAAGGGCTGGGAGTGCTTATCGGGGCGCAGTCCGCCATAGCTGTTGCCGGTGCGTTTGGGGACTCCGGGGAAGGCGTAATCCGCATCATTCTGGGATGTATCCTTGCGCTGGTGGCGGTTTATTTTTTCACCGGAGGAAAAAAACGGGAATGGCCCAATGTGCAAAACGTGGACGCAATAACCAAATGGATGGGGCTTGAGCATACATACTACGAAGAATCTGACGGCAAGGTGCATACATACAAAATAACCAGAATATTGCTGGGCCTTGTAGTGCTGTTTGGCTTTGGATTATTGGGCGGCTTCTTCGGGATAGGCGCGGGCTGGGCAATTACGCCAGTGCAGAACTTGGGGCTTGGCGTCCCGCTAAAGACAGCGCTTGCAAACAGCAACATAATTCTTGGAATGGCAAGCTGCGTGGGCGTGTGGCCCTACATACTTGCAGGCGGCATTATTCCGTTATTTGTGCTGCCTTGGCTTTCAGGTCAGGTAACGGGCGGCTACCTTGGCGCGCTCGTGCTTGCCAAAGTCAAAGTTACCGTAGTGCGCTTTATCCTAATCGGGATTATGATGTTCACAAGTTTTAGCCTGGTAACCGACGGCTCTGCGAAGCTTGGCCTTATGCCCGCAGTGCCGGGCAGTGTTTCCCTGCTTGTGTTTTTTGCTGTAATGGCGTTTGTTCTTTTTCTGCTATTCCGCGATCGAGGAAGGCAAAGGAGCGAGACTTGAACATAGACGAAAAGCGGCCCGAAATTCCCCAAAGCCAATTGCATTTCGGGGCAGTATACCACTGGATCACCATCACCGCCTGCCTTATCTCTTTACTGGCCCCGGTTCTTATCCTGATGTTTCCCCGCAGTAACATCTTAAACCCCAACATAGTTTTCACCGCTATTTTTCAGGGCAAAAATCCGGCGGAAATATGGGAGGCTGCGGGAGTTTCTTTTCAGCCCGGTGATTTCTGGAATATGTTCCTTGGCAATTTTTTCACGCCGGACGGAATCGCTACCTTCGGCGTGGCGCTTGGGTGCAGTGTTACGCTATGGGCGCTTATACCCGCAATCCGGCAGTTTGTTAAAGAAAAAGAATATTTCTATGTGTGCGTTTCGTTATTCATTATGAGCCTGATCGTCCTTGCCATGTCTGGCCTTGTTACTATTGCCGGGTAAACTCTCGGCCCCTGCGTCTTGAAATCCGCCCCCCAATGCTATATGCTGGCTGAATGAAGGTTTGGCTGAAATTTCTTATTGGGGCTTTCCTAGGTGTAACTCTGGGATTTCTTTTGCCACCCGGTAACCAAGCGGTCTTGGACAATGTTGCGTGGCTTGGCGAACTGGCAATCCGTATCGGGCGCTACGTTCTTGTGCCAATTCTTGTGTTTTCCCTGACCATCGCCGTTTACGAACTGCGGCAGGACGGTCAGTTCTGGGGAATACTGCTAAAGACCTTTGCCGTCATGGTTTTCAGTTCCGTATTTGTTGTATTCGCGGGAATCCTTGCAGCCTTTTTATTTCTTCCTTCCCGCATCCCCATTGATGGCATGGTACAGGCCGAAGCCGTTTCCCTTAACACCGCCGAAAACATACTGCAGGTATTCCCTTCCAATATGTTTGCCGCACTACTGAGCGACGGCCTTTTTCTTTTGCCCATTTGCGTCTTTGCTTTTTTCTTAGGCATGGGCTTGTCCTACGACCGCAACTATACCAAGCCCGTTATTTCGCTGGTAGATTCCCTTTCCCGGATTTTCTACCACATCGCCTCGTTTTTTTCGGAAATCCTTGGCTTCGTAATGATAGTCCTTAGCGCCTACTGGGCCGTGCGCTTTCATGGCGCAGTCAGGGCCGGGGTGTTTAGGGATATACTTCTGCTTCTTGGCATCTTCGGCGTAGTTGTGGGCTTTGGAATACTTCCGGCATTTTTGTATTTGCTCAAACCCAAGGTCAACCCGTGGAAGGTGCTGTACGGTTCGCTGGGGCAGGCGTTGGCGGGCTTTTTTTCCGGGGACATCAACTTTACCCTGCCGCTGATCTTCCGCCACCTAAAGGAAAATCTAGGCGTCCGCCGCCGATCCAATGCGGTAACCGTTCCCCTCTTTGCCATTTTTGGGCGGGCCGGAAGCGCCGTGGCTGCGGCTATGGCCTTTATGGTCGTCATTAATTCCTATTCAAGCTTAGGTATCACTGCGGGCGATGTTTTCACTATTGCGATAAGCACACTGGCAATCTCCTTCCTCTTGGCTGGCAATCCCGGCAATGGAGCCTACGTAGCGCTGGCGGTGCTTTCCATAAGCGATGGCCGCTTTGAAGCAGGCTACCTTATTTTAAGGCCCATCGCCTTTTACCTTATTGCCGTGGGAACGTTCCTTGACGTAATGATAAATTCCGTTGCCTCCTACGCCATTGCCAGCTCAAGCGGCTTTCGGGGAGACAAGGAAACACGGCACTTTATATAGCGGAGAGCTGATGGATTACAAACAGGCGGGCGTTGATATAGAAGAAGGCTACCGGGCGGTCGGGAAGTACCGGGAACTGGCGGCAGCCACAACTAACAGCGCAGTGTTGAACAGCATCGGCAGTTTTGCCGGAATGTACTCGCTAAAGGAATGTATCGACGCCGGGCAGGGCATGGAAGAGCCGGTTCTGGTATCCGGCACGGACGGCGTGGGAACCAAACTGGACATCGCGTTCAGGATGCGAAAATACGACACCGTGGGCATTGACTGCGTGGCCATGTGCGTAAACGACATACTCTGCCACGGCGCGCGGCCCCTCTTTTTTCTGGACTATCTGGCCTGCGGAAAACTCGATGCCGCAGTCGCCGCGGAACTTGTAAAGGGCGTTTCCACCGGATGCCGGGAATCGGGGGCGGCGCTTTTGGGCGGGGAGACTGCGGAAATGCCCGGCTTCTACGACGAAGGAAAATACGACATTGCCGGTTTCGCCGTGGGAATTGTTGACCGGAAAAACATCATAAACGGCGCAAATATCCGCGAAGGGGATGCGCTTGTCGGCATCGCATCGTCCGGCCCGCACTCAAACGGGTTCAGCCTTATCCGCAAAGTTATCCCCGACCTTAACGAAGATTTTGGCGGTATGCCCATAGGCATGGCCCTTTTAGAGCCGACCCGGATTTACGTTAAACCTATTTTAAGCCTACTGGGGCGATTGGACATTCGGGGCATGGCGCATATTACGGGCGGCGGCTTTTACGAGAACATTCCCCGGATGTTTGGCGGCGCGGCGCGGGAAAAATGCTTTTCCGCAGTGATTCAAGACCCCTTTAGCCCCGGCTATAACGGCCTTTGGAAAGTCCCGCCCGTCTTTGCCCGCATCGCCTGCGGCATCGCACAGCACGAGGCGAAAGGCACGGCGGCCCTGACCACAGCGGCAGCCGAGAAAGCGGGCGAAGAAATCCTCCGCTCGGATTTGCGGGTCAGAAAGCTCATGTTCAACACCTACAACATGGGAATCGGCTTTGTCTTGGCCCTCGCGCCACAGGATGTTCAAGAAGCGGCGGCCTTTCTGGAAGAGAAGGGGTTTCCCGCATGGGAAATCGGCCGGGTGCAGGCGTCGCGCACTACCGGCGAGGGGCTGCGGTTTGCCTAGCCACTCCCGCCGTGCGTGAGCCAAGGGCATAAGCGGTATCCTTTTTATGCCGATACTATGACAAGGAGAACTTTAGTGAAAGCTTTGCGTACGTCCTTAAAGAAGGCGTTTCTGGTCACGGCGCTTTCGTTTGTCGCGCTGTGGGGAAGGCCCTTTGTTTCGGCTCAGGCGGATGCCGCGGAGCCTGTGCTGCTCCAGATTGCCGAGCTTCTTTCGGCCTTTGAATTTGACACGGCTATTGCCCTTTTTGACAGGATTCCCCTTCCCGAAAGGAATAGCCCCTCTATACGGCTCCTTGAGGCATCCGTGCTGATTTCCGCCGGAAACCTTGCCGGGGCCGGGGACATCGCGCGGGCCGTCAGCGAGGCGGAACCGGGCAACACCGAAGCTCTTTTTCTGCTCGCCGCCATCGAGGGCGCTCTGGGAAGGGACGCGCAACAGCGGGAAGCCCTGGAGCGCCTTCTTCGGGTAGACCCGGATAACTCGGCGGCGCTGGTTACCTTGGGGAACCTGCATCTTAGCGCCCGCTCCTTTAGGCCGGCGGCGGACAATTTCCGTCAGGTTATTATGAGGGAACCGGCAAACCCTGACGCTCTTTTGGGCATGGCCCGCCTTCTTCGTATGAATCAGGAGTGGGAGGATGCGGAAACCTTTTTCGACCGGGTGGTGGAACTTCACCCCGCCATGATCGAGGCTCGCAGCGAGAGGGCCAGGTTCTACCGTTCCAGGGGACGGCTGGTTGAGGCCCTCTCCGATCTGGACGAGGCAAAGCGGCTGGCCCCCGCCGATTACTGGGTTGCGATTGACCGGGGATCGGTGCTGTTGGACATGGGCAGAAGGGCGGACGCTCTTGAAGAGTTCAACCGGGCCGTGCAAATTAACCCCGGTGAATTTCTGGCGTACGTTTTTACGTCCGGCCTAAAGGATGAGTTTGGCGACTTGGACGGGGCCGAGCGCCACTATGCCATTTTGGCGGGCCTTAGGCCGGATTACCATTACGCACTTGAAGGGCTTGGTCTGCATATGATGCGGAACGAGCGGTGGGCGGAAGCCAGAGATGTGTTTTTGGAAGCCCACAGGCGGGCCCCCGGCATAAACCATTACGCCCTTTTGGCGGCGATAAACTGGATACGGATGGGAGACCCGATGGGCGCACGGAACTTTCTTAGGCAGGCTATCACCAGAGTTACCAGAGACAGCCTTGAATGGCATATGTTCCGCCTGTTCGATGATCTTACCGTCAACGTCTTTGCCGGAGAGACCAATATGCTGCACCGCCTGAACCAAGAGCAGGATCGGGATTTAAGGGCCCGCATGACATTTTACATGGCCCTGTTTTACGACATACGGGGCAATGTCTCTTTGGCGAACAGGCACTTTCTTATGGTCAACGAAATGAACAGAATGTCCATTCCCGAATGGCGTTTGAATAACTGGATTTTGGCCGCCCGGAACATACTTGCGTTTTAGGAAAAAACATACATGAGCGACACCAGAATGGTTATACCCCTAAAACGCGCGGAGCTGGTTCTTATCGGCACTGCCCACGTTTCCAGGGAGAGCATCAACGAAGTAAGAGAAATTATACGGGAGGAAAAGCCAGCCCTTGTCTGCGTAGAGCTGGACGAGAGCCGCTACGCTTCTATTACCCAGCAGGATAGCTGGGAGAAACTGAATGTCATAAATGTTCTTAAAGAGGGCAAGGGCTTTCTTCTTATGGCAAACCTTGTGCTTTCCGGCTTTCAGCGCCGCATGGGGGCGGAGCTGGGCGTAAAACCCGGCGAGGAAATGAAGACGGCCCTGGACACGGCCAAAGAACTGGGGATACCTTACGCCCTCTGCGACCGGGAGGTGCAGACCACCCTGCGAAGGGCGTGGGCAAACTGCGGGCTGTGGCAAAAATGCAAGCTTCTGGCGTCCCTCTTTGCCAGCGCTTTTACGACCGAAAAACTGAGCGCGGAAGAAATAGAAAACCTTAAAAAACGCGGCGAGCTGGATGGCATGATGAGCGAGCTTGCAACGTACCTTCCCGAAATCAAGCAAACGCTTATTGACGAGCGGGATGAATACCTGGCGGCGAAAATCTGGGCTAGCGCCCCGAAGGACAGCCCTTCACGGATTATCGCCGTGGTCGGGGCGGGGCATATGCAGGGCATTAAAATGCACTTGGAAAAAATCGCCGGGGGCGAAAAGAGCGATGATGTCTCAGACCTTGACCGTATTCAGGCCCGGCGGACACTCTCGAAGGCGCTGCCCTTCCTTGTGCCCCTAGTTATCGTAACCCTTATTGCCTTGGGCTTTGTAAGGGGGGGCGCTGACATGAGCCTTTCCCTCTTGACACAGTACATCCTATGGAACGGTTCCCTTGCGGCGCTGGGAGCGGCCCTTGCTCTGGCCCACCCCCTAGCCATACTGGTGGCCTTTGCGGGAGCCCCCATAACAACGATGATTCCCTTTGTCGGAGTGGGGATTTTTTCCGGCATTATTCAAGCGACTTTTAGAAAACCCAAGGTAAGTGACGCCCAAACCATCATTGACGACGTAGGCAGCCTGAAGGGTTTTTACCGCAACCGCATGACCCGTGTCCTGTTGGTGTTCTTCCTTACGAACCTTGGCAGCAGCGCGGGCACATTCATTTCGGCGTCTGTCATGGCCGGGCGGCTTATGGCGTCATAGCGGCCGTTTGCGTTATCGCGCCGTTATCGTGCATCACTGCCGGGCAAACACCAGAACGGTTTCGCTTCCATCGCCGCCGGAACTGAAAAGTTCCAGCATCCCCTGCCGGATGTTCCAGCTGCTAACCCTTGAAAGATAGGCGAAAAACTCGTGTTCCCGTAAATCGTCGGGTTCTACAAGGGGCATCATCAGGGTGCTTGCCATGTTTCCCATGCTGATGCTCATGCCGCCGCCAAGGGTATAGGGCCCAAAGAAGCGGTTGGGCGCACCCATGCCGCTTGCGCTACCCTCTGCGAAAGTAATGGAAAAGGCCCCGCCAAAACCGCTTGAATCAAGTTGTTCCCAATCCAGACGGACGGCTCCTCCGGCTCTTCTGACTTCCAAAAGCCGCCAGTCAACGCCTTCCACAGCCGTAAACGATACCGCTTCCGGCGGGCTGGCGGCGGGCGGCGTGGCGCTGACGCAGGCGGAAAGCAGGGTTGCCGGCAGAAATAGGGCCGCGCAGAACAGCATTGCGGTGATGTTTTTCATGTGTTTTCGCTCCTTAGTGTCTTTCGGGAATTGTACCATGCGGCTGGCGTTTGCTTCAAGGAAGGGCGTTTTGAACACCGAACCCCGCAGGCAGCTCAATCCAAAGAAGCCAAGTCAAGGGTTACTTCCACTTCCCCGCGGGATATTTTCAGGGCTTTGGCTATTTCGTCTTCCTTCCAGCCCTGCCGGGCAAGGGCAATGATGTTTTCCTTCCGTTCTTGGGGGGTGAGTTTTGAGCCATCGCCCAGATCGGAAAGGGATTTTGTCTTTTTGCCCTTTACCATAGAGTCAATGGCCCTTGCCTGAGTCTGGGCATCTTTGTTTAACTGTTCAAGCCGTGTTTCCATTCCCGCAATTGACTGCCGGGCCCTTTGCATGGAATCAATTTTCGCCTCAATCTCTTGTAAAAGACTGTCCAGCACGTCAATTTTGTCCGCCGCCTGCCGGGCCTTTTCGCTTTCTCCGGCAAGCTTTTCGATGGAACTCCGCAGGGATGATACGTCCTCGGCATAGCGGTCAAGATCGCCGCCAATTTTCGCCGAGATTTTTTCCGATTCCTGAAGCGCCTTGAAATTCCTGTCTATGCCGTCATTGGTGTTGTCCAGTATCTGGTTCTTCCGTTCAATGCGCTGGAACTTGTCATCCGTGGCCCCCAACGCCTCTTCGAGCTTGCGGAACTGGAGCTGTATTCCCTGCAGGGTGTCGTCCGAAGCGATAACCTGCGTGAGTTTTTCCTCTACGGCATGGGATATTTTGAGCAGGCGGCCAAAGTCCGCCTCCATTGTTTCTATTTTGCGCTTTTCTGAAAGGAAGCGGGTCATTTTGGCGTTCACATCGTCCTGAAGCCGCTTGATTTTAACAAAGTCGTTTTCAAGCTGGAAGGCTTCCGCCCTGCGCTGATCCAGACGCTCAATGTCGCTTTTAAGCTGATCGATGCGCTGGCCCAAGTCAAGCCGCAGAGCGTCCACCTTGTCAACAAGCTTGGTCTGATCCACGGCCTCCTTGATGTGCCGCTGAGCGTCCTCCACAGAAGAGCGCACCACGGCGATGCGGCTGTCGTTTTCCGCCGAAAGGTCTTTGACACGGCGGCGGGCGTCCTCGATGCTGTCGTCCAGTTCCCGGATTTTCGCGGTAAGCCCTTCCCTCGCCCCGGCCAAATCCGCGCGGGAAGCGTCAACGAGCCCCGAAATCTCGGCGTTGCGGGTCTGGATGTACTCGGATACCTCGCGGAATTTCCCGTCCAGTTCCCGGTGGTACTGCTTTAGGCTTTCCGCCGCTTCAAGCGAGTGTTTGCCAATTTCGGCCTTGATATAAATCTCCGCCCCTTTTCTGGCTTCTTCAAGGTTTGCCGCAAGCTGCTCTTTAAGCGAAACCACAGACTCGTCGGCGGCGCTCATTTCGCCCTGAATCCTGTCCCCAAAGGCGCTTGTTTCCGCTTTCAGGTGTTCGAGCGCCGACACAAGCCGCGCGTCATGGGCCGAAAGCTGCTTCCGCATCTCTTCGGTAAGACTGCGCTCCAGTTCCCAGCGCCCGGCCTCGGCTTCTTCGCCCATTTTGGACAGCCGCCTTTCAAGGTCGTCCTGCCACTGCGCAAGGCGCTGGTCTATGTCGCCGGAACGCTTGGAAAGGTCGGTAAAGAAGCCCTCCTCGAACCCTTTGAGCTTCTGGGAAACATTATCGTAGGCGGCGGTTTTAAGGCCGGAGAACTCGTTTTCAAGCTCCGCCAGCTCCTTTCTCAGGGCCGCCGCGACACCGGAGAACTTATCCAGTTCCGCTTTCCGCAGGCCCTCGGATTCCCGCTCGTACCGGGAGAGATCCTCCTGCACCCTGCCAACCACGTCCCGCATACTCAGGCGCAGTTCCTCGTCCAGTTTCTTTGAGTCATCGGCCAGCGTTTCAAGCCGCCGGAACTCGGCATCCTGAGCGTGGCGGTATTCTTCCAGCTTTGTTCCGGTAATTTCCAGCGCCTTCTCTTTTATCTCCTCGGCGGCCCTGACGATCATGGCCTCTTGGGAAGAAACTATCTGGCTCGTCCGCTCTGACAGTTCCCGCATCTGGGTTTCAAACTCCGCTTTGGCGGCGGCAAGGCGCTGTTCGGTGTCTTTAAGCGAGGCTTCCAGTTCCCGCGCATCGCTTTTGCGCTCGTCCCGAAGGGCCTTGTCCCGGATTTCCCACTCGGCCCGCTCGGTTTGCCAGCCTTCCCGGTATTCCTCCAGCCGTGCCCCGGTAGTTTCCAGAGCCTTCTGCGTCATGTCCCCGGCAGTCTTAATGAACTGGGCCTCCCGCGAGGAAACTACAGCATCCGTGCGGGCCGCAAGCTCCTGCATCTGGCGTTCCAGCTCGGTCTTGGCGGCGGCAAGGCGTTTTTCAGCGTCCTGAAGCGATGCCCCAAGCTCCCGCATATCGCTCTTGCGCTCGTCCCGAAGGGCCTTGTCCCGGCTTTCCCAGTCGGCCCGCTCGGCTTGCCAGCTTTCCCGGTATTTTTCCAGCTTGACCCCGGTGGCTTCCAGCGCCTTCCGCGCCATGTCCCCGGCGGCCTTGGCAAGGACAGCCTCCTGCGAAGAAAGTATCCTGTCCGTCTGGCCCGACAGTTCCCGCATTTGGCTTTCGAATTCGGCTTTGGCGGCGGTAAGGCGCTGTTCGGCCTCTTGAAGCGAGGTTTCCAGCTCCCGCAGGTCGTTTTTGCGCTCGTCCCGAAGCATTTTGTCCGTGTGTTCCCACTCGGCCCGCTCCGTCTGCCAGCCTTCCCGGTATTCCTCCAGCCGCGCCCCGGCGGTTTCCAGCGCCTTCTGCGTCATATCCCCGGCAGTCTTGAAGAACTCAGCCTCCCGCAAGGAAATTGCCGTGTCTGCGCGGGCAGACAGTTCTTGCATCTGGTGTTCCAGCCCGGCTTTGGCGGCGGCAAGGCGCTGTTCGGCCTCTTGAAGCGAGGTTTCCAGTTCCCGCAGGTCGTTCTTGCGCTCGTCCCGAAGCATCTTGTCCGTGTGTTCCCACTCCGTCCGCTCCGCCTGCCAGCCCTCCCGGTATTCTTCCAGCCGCGCCTCGGTGGTTTCCAGCGCCTTCTGCGTCATATCCCCGGCAGTTTTGAAGAACTCAGACTCCCGTAAGGAAATTGCCGTGTCCGCGCGGGCAGACAGTTCTTGCATCTGGTGTTCCAGCCCGGCTTTGGCGGCGGCAAGGCGCTGTTCGGCCTCTTGAAGCGAGGTTTCCAGTTCCTGCAGGTCGTTCTTGCGCTCTTCCCGAAGGGCCTTGTCCGTGCGTTCCCACTCGGCCCGCTCCGCCTGCCAGCCGTGCTGGTATTCTTCCAGCCGCGCCCCGGTAGTTTCCAGCGCCTTCCGCGTCATGTCCCCGGCAGTCTTGAAAAACTCAGCCTCCCGCGAGGAAATTACGGCATCGGTGCGGGCAGACAGTTCCTGCATCTGGTGTTCCATGTCCGTTTTGGCGGCGGCAAGGCGCTGTTCGCTGGCTTCCAGCGAGGTTTCCAGCTCCAGTATGTCTTTTCTGCGCTCGTCCCGGAACGCCTTGTCCCCGCGTTCCCACTCGGCCCGCTCGGTCTGCCATTCTTCCTTGAAGTTCTTTATCAGCGTCTGCGCCTCGGCTACCCGTGCCTTGGCGTTTTCCTGATAGCCTTTAAGCCGCTCTTCCTCGGCGGTTTTAAGCCGCCTGAGCCTGTCTTCGGCCTGCTCTTTTAAGTTTTGCAAGGCGGCTTCTTCCATTTTATCCGCCCGTTTCCCGGCCTGCTCCACGGCGTTTTTCAGCGCTTCGTTGATGTGCGCCACGTCTCTGGCTAAATCCGTGGCCCGGTTCCGTTCGATCCTGTTAATTTCCTCCCGGTGGTCTTCCACTTTGCGCTCAATCGTTTCGGCGGTGGCGCTTAAATCGGACACGGCGGACGCTACTCCGGCAAGCACCGATTCGGCGGCCTTTTCCAGCGCCAGAGTATTTTCCCGCTCAAAGGTGCTTTCCAGTGACGCAAGGGCCTTGCCTATTTCGTCAAGGCGGGCCTTCGCCTCGCTTATGCGCTTGCCCGTAGATTCCACAAAGGCCGACTCGTCCCGGATGCGGTTCATGTTTTCCTGCACCCGGTTTGTCATGCGGTCAAGTTCGGCAAGGGAGTTTTCGTAACTCTTTATCTGATTGTCAATGTGGGTCATTGCGGCGGCTTTTCCGGCAAGCTCCTCCTCGGTTAGCTGAAGGCGCTTCATCAGTTCCTTGGCGGAGTCCCGCTCCACATTCAAGGAGACGCCGTAGTCCTTGATGGCGTTTTCCTGCTCCCCGACAAAGGAGGCAAGGTCTTTTTTGAGTATCTCCGAATAATCCCGGAGCTTTTTCATGTGCCGGTTATTCTTGTCCATCTGCCGGAACAGGACGAGAAACAATAGGGCGATGCCTAGCGTTAAAAGATTGCCTACGGTGAAAAATCCCATTGAAGTTACTGTATCACAAAATCACGCAATTGGCGATAGTCAGAAAAGGCGAAGTCCGGCACGGGGCCGCCAGAGGCGGCAAGGCGCTTTTTCCACCACGGGATGATAAGGGCGGCCTTCATTCCGGCGGCGTGGGCTCCGGCTACGTCATAGCCGGATTTGTTTCCGACGTACAGAATGTCCTGCGGGTTTTGCCCCATGCGCCGGGCGAGTTCCAGAAAGGAAAGGGGGTCTGGCTTTAGCCGCCCGGATTCTTCGGAGCCGAGCATCACGTCCCAGTATTCGGCAAGGCCCATGTTTTTAAGTTTTGTTTCCGGCGGAAAATCCGAAAGTATGCCCATTGGTATTCCGGCGCTACGGAAAGCGTCCAGCGTTTCCCGCAGGTGGGGAAAGAGTTTCATGCCGGTAAAAAAAGGCTCCCAGCCCCGGTAAATAAGCCGGTCGGCCTTTTCCCTGACTATTTCGGCATCCTCGCCCAAAATCTCCCCCATAAGCCGGGCTTGCAGGCCGTAAAAATCCCCTTCGTACTCTGCGGATTTCCGCAGGCGGTCTCTGGCCCTGCCCATAGCTTTAAGCAGGCGGTGGTTTTTCAGGAGGAAGGGGACAAGCCGGAGGAACAGGCGGCGATCCGGGTAGAGTGTGCCGTCCAAGTCGAAGGCGACGGCGGCGAATCTGGCTCTCGCGGCTCCCGCCGGGGTGGGTGTTGCGTTCATGTGCTTACTTTATACTATATTGGCGGCGGTTTTGGAAGATGTCCCGCCCCCGCCGCGCGTGAGCCACCAGTACAATGCCCGGCAGGGGAGGATATACGGTTTAAGAATCCCGCACGGGGAACCCGCTCCGGAGCCACGGTCTCCTTTGCGGAGAGCCCATGCAAAATGGCTTCTTAAACCGTATATCCTCCCCTGCCGGGCATTGTACTGGTGGCTCACGCGCGGCGGGGGCATTGCTGGGGGAAGACTCAACCCCCGCAAGCTTATCAACCATCTGACCGGAGAGCGGAAATTCACGGTTGAAAAAAAGGAGTCCGGAATATATATTGTAAAGGGTGATATATTGCCCATCCAGATAATTGACAGCCGCAAGCTTTCCGAAGATGAAAACGTCTGGCTGAAAGGCCTGGACAACCAGCTTGACGCACAGTGGGTACGGCGGATTGCGGACAAGATAGCGGCTTTGGGCAAGGATGTCCAGATGTGGGCGTATCTTGACGCGATAGCAAGGGCAAACGAAGAAGCATTACAGGAGGCATACGAGATGAGCGATACGGCGATAGCGTCATTGAAACGAACATTTGAAAGAATCGGTTTTTCGGCGGAATGGGAAAATAGAGGCCGCAACGAAGGCCGTGAAGAGACAGCCCGCAACGCCCTCGCAAAAGGCTTGGCCCCGGAACTGATCCACGACATCACCGGCCTTGACATGGAAACCATACAAAGGCTCGCCCAGTAACCCGCCCCCCGCCGCGCATGAGCCATGCATTCCCGCCAAAAGCTCCGGCAGGGGAGGATATACGGTTTAAGAATCCCGCACGGGGAACCCGCTACGGAGCCACGGTCTCCTACGCGGAGAGTCCATGCAAAATGGCTTCTTAAACCGTATATCCTCCCCTGCCGGGCATTAGGCCTGAGGCTCACACGCGGCGGGGCATTATTGGGGGGCTCCGCAGAACATCATCTACGGCATTCTCGCCCTTTTAAATTCCCCTTTCTTGCGCTATAATACAAAACATGAGGGCGGCGTTATGACTAGGCTTGAGTACACGTTCAAAACCGACACGCTGTTCAAAATGCTGTTCGTCCAAAACCCGGACTTGCTCAAACGGTTGGTCTGCGAGCTGTTGCGGATCAAGTTCGAAAGCATAGGCCAGTTCGAGATCAAAAACCCCGAAATGCCGCCGGAAAGCCTTGACGGCAAGTTCTGCCGCCTAGATATCAACATGACCGTTGACGGCCAGCTCGTAGACCTTGAAATCCAAGTCAGGGACGAAAAGGACTACCCGGAGCGGGCGCTGTACTACTGGGCACGGGAGTACTCAACGGCATTGCCCGAAAGCGGCGATTACAAGGATTTGCCCCGCACGGTCATAATCAGCATCATAAGCTTTAACCAGTTCGACAGCCCTGAATTCCATTCCGAGTTTTGCCCCCTAGAGGTAAATCGCCACGAGCTCCTCTCCGACAGGATGAGCCTTCATTTTTTTGAACTGAAGAAAATCCCCGCTCAGCCGCTAACCGCTAACGACAAGCTCCTATTGTGGCTGGCGTTGTTCAAGGCCGAAACGCAAGAGGAGCTGGAAAAGATAAAAGCATTGGAGGAACCAGTCATGGAACAAGCGATTAACGCCTACCAGAAGATCACGGCGACCCCCGAATTCCGCGAGATGGAGCGGATGCGCTCCTACGCCCGCCACAACGAGGCCGCCGCCCTCCGCCACGCCCGTGACGAGGGAAGGGAGGAGGGCATGGAGAAGGTAGCCAAAAATGCCTTGAAGGAAGGGGCTTCCGTCGAATTCGTGCAAAAAATAACCGGACTTGATATGGAAACCATACAAAGGCTCGCCCAGTAACCCGCCCCCCGCCGCGCGTGAGCATTTACGCCAAAAGCTCCGGCAGGGGAGGATATACGGTTTAAGAAGCCGCCCAGGGAACCCGCTGCGGAGCCACGGTCTCCTACGCTAAAGAGCCTGGGCAAATGGCTTCTTAAACCGTATATCCTCCCCTGCCGGACATTGTCCTAGAGGTTCACGCGCGACGGGGCATTGCTGGGGTGAAGAACATTTGCTTGCGGCATTTAACCCCGCCAGCCTTCCCAGTGGAACCGGGAAGGCTGCGCGAAGCGGGCAAGGCCGCTTTGATTGCGTCCTTGCCCTGCGCTGTTAAAAGCCGCTGCCAGTAACCGTTACGCCGGGAACCGGGGAGAATACTCCGCCGGGAAAGCTTATGGCGCTCTGCCCGCCGCTTGCTCCCCATCTTATCACCCCCGGCGGATTAGACGATAAATTGGTCACCGAACCCGCGGCATATGTTCCCGTAGAATACCGCGCGATCGTGCCGGTAAGGGCGTTCGGCTCTCTGTTGACAACGCCGTTCGGGCCTATTAACGGCAAGTTTCTTTGAGAAACCACCAAGCCGCCGGTAATCCTGAACGTGCCATTAACGTGGGCGTTGATCGCCTGTCCTGTTGTAGCGCTTACAACACCGCTGCCGGAAACGGTAACGGCGGTGGCGGAAGTACTGGTAGAATGAATCGCTGTGCCGGTAGTCGCCCTTACCTGTCCTCCCGAAACGGTAACGGAGCCGCCTGTAGAGAGAATTGTCTGAGCGTTGCCTTCCGCGCTTACAACCCCGCCGGAAACAATAATTGTACTGTTTTCCCATGAGATATCAGCGTGAATTGCCCTATGCCCGCCGATAGAATTTATACTTCCAGCGGTAACGTTAAGCGTACCGTTACCCCGAACAGTTACAGCATTGGCAACATTCCAATGATCTAGAGTAGCGTTATAATTCGCGTTCCAGTTAACCGTAGAGTTTGCGCCGATATCCAGAAAAATCTGTCTGTTCCCGTTATTCACCGCCCCGGTGCCTTGGCTGGTTATCGTTGTAGTTACACTTGCCGGCACTGCTAGTGTTCCGGACGCGCCTTCCGCTATAGTAATGGTGCTGTTTGTGGCGATTGACGCATCCCAAGGCACCCTGTCGCTGTTCCAAACTATTCTGTTGCCTACGCTAACACCTGAACGCGGGACAAAGATATTGTTCCGGTATCTTATGCCGGTTTCCCATCCGTTATTCAAGAACCAATGAACATTCGCCGAAGCAGGCAAAAATGATGCTGCCGGGAAAGCCGCTCCTGACGCATGAGAGCCGCCAAGGGCGTAGCCGATAATAGTGCCATTGGTAATAGTATTCGGAACTCTGTTGACAACGCCAACGCCGTAAAAACCGGTTGCGTTAGGCGATTCCGCAATCACCAAGCCGCCGGTAATATTCAAGGCACCGGCAACGCTAATTGCCTGTCCCCCACTCCGATGACCGTATGCTCTTACAACCCCACCAGAAACGGTAACAGTACCGGAGGCATTTGTTGAAGCAATCGTTGCAGTAAACCACCCTTGCGGCCACGAACCGACAGATCCGCCTGAAACAAGGATTGTGCTATTAGAGGATGTATAGATTGCTCTGCTACTTAAAGATGGAACAGTTGGAAAACAATAGATATTACCATCGGCAACTTCAAGCGTGCCTGAACCCACAACAGTTACAGGAACAAAAGCACCACTAGTACCCATACTTCTAGTACTTCGATACCTCGCCCTCCAAACAACCCGCGCTCCTTCGCTGATATTAAGCGTTATTGCCCTGTCTCCATTATCGACCCAGCCGGTACCTGCGCTGTTTATCGTTACCGTTGCGTTTTCGGGCACGATAAGCGTTCCGGCAGCGCCCGTGGCAATGGTAACCATTGCGCCGTTGGTAACTGCCGGCGGCGTGGCGCTGTTCCACGGGACGGTAACGGGCCCATTAAGCGTTACTGGCTGTGGCCCACTTGCAATCCCGGCCCGGTTGATAGAAATGTTTACCACTCCGGCAACCACATTGGTAAGCGTCAACGTTCGGGTATTCCCGGTGGTAGTTAACGTTCCCCTTGTCGCAGAGCCATTTACGGGAGTA
>WQUW01000016.1 GCA_009781915.1 Treponema sp.
CCCCCCCCCCCCCCCCCCCCCCCCCCCCCCATGTAACTCCTTATCCTACAACAACTTACGACACTTTCGGTATCTTCAACTAGCGTTTCTTGCGTTAATTACAGTACCTAACAACATACATTTTCCCGCACACACATCAGTACTACACCACAGAAGGGACATTTTTTTCTCTGGAATAACAGGCCCAGCGCAGGCCCACAGCTTGCGCCGCCTTTTATTATTGTGTCCCGTTGGGGCGCTTCCGCGTTAAAGCGGCTAATTTATCCGGACGCTAGTCCGCGCGATTACCCGCCGTAAGGAAGCGGGGGATCGCAAAGAGGTGCATTTATGAAAAGAATTGTAAAAGTTTTAGGCATGGTTGTCCTTGCCGCGTTGGTTGTCCTTGCCGTTACAGCCTGCGACACCAACAGCCCGGCGCAAGAGCTCCCGCTAGACCCCGGCCCTGCTCCTAGCGGTCCCCCGCCACGACTGATAGGTTCCCCGATAGAAGGCTCGCAGGGACTTACGTTTAGAGAAGTCAACGGAGGGGGGTTAGCTGTAACAAGTTTTACTGGAGAAGAAACAGTCATAGACATACCCGCAGTGTACAACAGGCAGTGGGTTGTTTCCATTGGCAATGCCGCATTTCAGGGCAGGGAACTGACCAGTGTTACCATACCCAACAGTGTTGCATGGATTGGCAATGAGGCATTTGCCGGAAACCAACTGGAAAGCGTAACCATCCCAGACAGCGTTATTAGTATTGGTTGGGGGGCATTTGCAAACAACTATCTGGAAAGCGTTACTATTCCCGATAGTGTTACTTCTTTGATCGGAGGATCAATTTGGCAACATGGGGCATTTGAGAACAATCAACTGACCAGCATTGTCATCCCCGATAGCGTTACCAACATTGGCAGTCGGGCATTTGCCGGAAACCAACTAGCCAGTGTTACCATCCATGACAGTGTTACCAGCATTGGCGGTTCGGCGTTTGCCAATAACCAACTAACCAGTGTTACCATCCCCGACAGAGTTACCAGCATTGGCAGTTCGGCATTTGCGAACAATCAACTAACCAGCGTTATCATCGGCAACAGAGTTACCAGCATTGGGCATGGCGCATTTGCAAATAACGCCCTGACCACCGTTACCATTCCCGACAGTGTCACCGAGATTGGGGCTGGGGTTTGGACTTATTCTGGCGCAAATGCTTCCGTTGGCGTATTTCGGGGCAACCAACTGACCAGCGTTACCATTGGCGACAGAGTTACCAGCATCGGTCAGCAGGCATTTCAGGGCAACCAACTGACCAGTGTTACCATCCCCGACAGAGTTACTAGCATTGGCAATCAGGCATTTCAGAGCAACCGACTGACCAGCGTTACCATTGGGAGAGGTGTTACCAGCATTGGCGTTTTGGCGTTTCAGAACAACCCGCTTACCAGCGTAACCGTGGGCATGGCTACCATCCCGAATCAACTGTTTCACAGTAGAGGACTTACCAGCGTAACACTTCTGCCCGGCGTTACCAGCATCGGCGATAGTGCATTTATGAGCAACCAACTGACCAGCGTTGTTATCCCCAACAGCGTTACCAGCATTGGCGGTGGGGCATTTAGGAACAATCAATTGGCCAGCGTCTTCATCCCCAACGGTGTTACTAGCATCGACGTTTCAGCATTTGCGGACAACGAACTGACCAGCGTTACCATTCCAGCAAGCGTAACCAGCATCGGCAATTCAGCATTTGCGGACAACGAACTGACCAGCGTTACCATTCCAGCAAGCGTAACC
This sequence comes from Treponema sp., assembly GCA_009781915.1. Classification (GTDB taxonomy): domain Bacteria; phylum Spirochaetota; class Spirochaetia; order Treponematales; family Breznakiellaceae; genus WRKT01. Next base: position 1,777 of record WQUW01000016.1, read on the forward strand.
AGCATCGGCAATTCAGCATTTGCGAACAACGAACTGACCAGCGTCTCCGTACACAACGGCACCATTGGCGGTAGTGCATTTTCGGACAACCAACTGACCAGCGTTACCATTGGGAGCGGTGTTACCAGTATCGGCTCTGGGGCATTTTTCAATAATCCGCTTACCAGCGTAACTATTGGCATGGCTGCCATCGGGGATAATGTGTTTAACCCTACCCATACCGCCCCTTGGCCCAGTGTCAGCCCCAGAGTTATTGGTACCCCGCTAACCAGTGTAACACTCCAAGGCAGCGTTCGCAGCATAGGCAATAACGCCTTTCAGAACAACCAACTGACCAGCATTACCATCCCCTCAGGCGTTACGAGCATCGGTAACAATGCCTTTCAGAACAACCGGCTAACGGGCATAACCATCCCCCAAAGCGTTACCAGCATCGGCAGTTTGGCATTCGGCGGCAACCCGCAACTGGCGGCAATAAATGTCTCCCCCGGCAATGCAAACTTTAGTTCAATGAATGGGGTTTTGTTCAATAACGATCATACCGTCCTGATTCGATGGCCTGTAGCAAGATCAGGTGTGGTAGCCATTCCCCCAAGCGTAACTACCATCGGCGAATCAGCATTTAGCGGTAACCAATTAACCAGTATTGTTATCCCCAACAGCGTTACCAGCATTGGCAATAACGCATTTTCGGGTAACGCCCTTACCAGCATTACCATCGGAAGTTTTGTGAATATTTCCGGCAATGCCACAATGGGCACGCACGGCGCTGCGTTCCTAACAGCATACAGCTCCGGCGGCTGGCTGGATGGCACGTACACCTTTAATGGGTGGAGTTGGACGCGCCAGCCGTAAGCCCCCACCCGCTCTGCACACCCTTCCCGGTTCCACCGGGAAGGGTGCCGGGGTTAAATGCCGGAGGCTAATGTTCTGCGGAGCCCCCCAGCAATGCCCCCGCCGTCACAGCCAACATTCCCGCCAGCACCCATTTCGGGCGACCTTTCCCGGACAGCCGTGGGGGGCTCATGCTCTCTTCCCCCAAGCAATGCCCCCGCCGGGCATTGTGCCGATGGCTCACACGCAGCGGGGGGAAGCTTGAAACTTTTCCAAAATACGGTACAATTAACCAGAATGCAGACAGACACGGATGTAATCATCATAGGTGCGGGCCCGGCGGGTCTCACGGCGGCCCAGTACGGGGCCCGCTCGAACCTTTCGGTGCTGGCGCTGGAGCAGCTCGCCCCCGGAGGGCAGCTTCTGCTTATAGACACGCTGGAAAACTATCCGGGCATCGCGGCGGGAAAAACGGGGTTTGACCTTAGCGAAGATTTGCGCCGTCAGGCAGAAAGCTTTGGAGCGAAATTCCTGACAGAGCAGGTACAGGCGCTGGGCAAAGAAGGCGGCATTTTTACCGTTACCTTGGCTAACGGACAAACACGCGCCGCGCCTGTGGTAATTATCGCAACTGGCGCGAAGCACCGCACTCTGGACATACCCGGCGAAAAGGAATTTTCGGGCCGGGGGGTTTCCTACTGCGCCACCTGCGACGGCCCTTTTTTCAAGGACAAAAAAATCTTTGTCGTCGGCGGTGGGGACGCTGCCTGCGATGAAGCCCAGTACCTTTCAAAACTATCCAGCCGTGTAATCATGATTCACCGCAGGCAACGCTTCCGTGCCCAGAAAGCCCTGGCGCAGCGGGTTCAGGATAACCCGAACATACAGGTGCGCTTCGACACGGTAATGAAAGAAATCAAAGGGGGCGGGGACGGCCCCGGCGGCGGCAAAGTTACCTCGGTGGTGCTGGCGGACACGCACGGCGGCCCCCCGTATGAAGAAAGCGCCGACGCTGTTTTTATCTTCACCGGCATGATTCCCCAGACCTCCCTCGTAACGGGCGCTGGCGGACTTACCGTCGAAACGGACGAGGCCGGATACATTGTTACGGACGGGCGCATGGCGACTTCAGTGCCGGGGCTTTTCGCGGCCGGGGACGTGCGGGCAACCCCGTTTCGCCAGATAGTTACCGCCGCCGGGGACGGCGCTGTTGCGGCGCACTGTGCCGCGGCGTACATCGACAGCCTTAAAGGGCAGGCGTACTAGAGCAAAGCAGGGAGCGTGGCCCAGACGTGAAAGCAAGAGTAACAGCGCTTTTTTTCCTCGTTTCCTTCCCGCTTTTTTCGATCTCTTTACCCGGACAGGGCTATCGCTGGGAGCATCTACAGGGGGAACCCGCCGAACTCGCCGCCCGCCTGACCGCCCAGATGAGCGACGAACAGGCCCTAGCCCAGACATTCATGCTTGCGTGGGTTGGGGCCGAGCCTTCTCCCCTTATCATGGACTGGATCAGGCAGCGGAATATCGGCGGGGTGAAAATCTTTGGCTGGAACACCGATGACACCCTGCGGCTGGCGCGGACAGTGGGGGAACTGCAAAGCGCTTCCCTAGCCTCCGGCCTTGGCATTCCGCTTCTTGTGTCCACGGATCAGGAGGGGGGCATGGTGCGGCACGTGCGGGGCGCTACCAGCCAGACTCCGGGGAACATGGCTATCGGCGCGTCCGGGCGGCCCATAGACGCTTACTGGTCTGGCTACTACATCGGCAGGGAGCTTGCCCTTTTGGGGATTAACATGAACTTCGCCCCCACGGTAGACCTTCACACTAACCGGAACTCCACGATTATCGGCCCGCGCTCCTTTGGCGACGACCCCGTTCATTCGGCTATTCTGGGGGCGGCGTTTGCGAGGGGCCACAGGGAATGGGGGGTTATCCCTACGGCGAAACACTTTCCTGGGCACGGGGATACGCCGCTGGACTCCCACGGGGTGCTGCCCAGAATCGGCGCTTCTTTTGAAACGCTGTGGGATCGGGAACTTATTCCGTACAGAATGTTGATCAGGGAAGGCATCCCGGCGATAATGAGCGGGCATCTGGCCTTTCCCAATACTCCCGGCGGCGAAACTCCCGCCTCGCTTTCGCCGTGGTTTCTGCGGGATGTGCTGCGGGGCAAGATGGAATTTCAGGGCCTTATTATCACAGACGATCTTATGATGGCGGGGGCCCTTAATTATATCCGCAGTGTTCCCCAAGCTGTCAGGCTGGCCCTTCTTGCCGGTAACGACATGATTATGCTTTCAAGCTCGCTTCAGCTTAACGACGCGGTTTGGACGTACCTAGCGGCTTCCATGAGGAACGACCCGGAATTCCGGGAAAGGGTGCGGGACGCCTGCCGCCGGGTGCTGGCGCTGAAGCTGGAACATCTGCGGGGGGAAAGGAAGGTTCCCTTTGTCCCCGATTTGCAGACTATCGAAGCGGGGCTTAGACTTACCGAAGGGGACGCTTTTTTCCTTAGCCTCGCGGCGCGCAGTGTTACCACCATAAACGGCGCGTATGTGTTTCCCCTAACGCCAGAAAACGCGGGCCGGGTGCTGCTTGCCGGAGCGGGGCACTTCGCGGAATTTTTCAATGCCGGAAGAAGGTCTTTCCCCGGCGCTGTTTCGTTCAACATTAACCGGGGGGCGCAGGCCTTTGCCGCCTATGTCCGCAGCGCCGACACGGTGATTTTCTGCCTTTCCAACAGGGCCGGTCTTGAAATTCTGCAAGATGTCCGCCGCCTTGTTGAATTGGACGGTAAGACGGTCATTGTTTTGTCGGTGCTGAATCCGGTTCATCTGGAAGAAGCGCCGTGGGTGTGCGGGGCGGTGGTGGTTTACAGTTACGCCCCGGTGTCCTTTGTCGCGGCCTTTTCAGCCATGCTCGGCAGGATTCCCGCGGGCGGAAGGTTTCCTTTCTCGCAGGAACGCTAACAGCCATGAAGTGGCAAAAGATGGCCCAGAGCGAATACCGCAAAGCGGAAGCCTTTTTAAGAAAGCGGGAAACGTTTTGTGTTGCCGCAAGCGCGCGTTTTTTGCGCCTTGGGGAAAGCCGGGGCCATGTATGGTATCTTCCCGGCCACGGGGAAGACGGAGGCCGCGCGGGGGTTTCCGCCCTGCTTCTGCACTGCCGCCGCACGCTCTTTCCGGTGTTCGGCAAGACCCCCCGCGTTCCGGGTCCCCGTTTTCTGAGCCGCTTTTTGGGAAAGGTTCCCATCCATGCTATTCAGGGGCTGAAGGAGGACACCGAAATTCTTGAAACGCTTATGCAGGCTCAGGGCTACTTTGCGGCGGAACGCATCGACTACAGCCTGATGAGCCTAGACAGCGTCCCCCTGCCGCAGCCCCACAGGGCTGGCCCCGCTGGTCTTGCGCTGCGCTCCCCCGTGCCGGAGGACGAAGAAAGCCTTTTCGCCCTTCAGTCGGCTTACGAGCAGGAAGAGGTTTTGCCTGCGAACTCAAGTTATAACCCGGCGGCTACCCGCCTTAACCTCCGGCACATTCTTTCCCGCGAACAGGTTCTTGTGGCGGCGCTGGATGGCCGGGTGGTGGGAAAGATCAACACCAGCGCCAAATCTTTTACAAGGTATCAGATAGGCGGGGTCTATGTCCGCTGTGACTGCCGGGGTCTTGGCATTGGGGCAATGATGACAACAGTTTTCGCGCGGAGCCTTCTGGCGCAGGGCAGGGGGCTTACCCTTTTTGTAAAGAAGCGCAATGCCGCCGCCTGTAAAGTGTACCGGAAGGCGGGGTTCGCTGCCCTTGCGGATTACCGGATTACGTATTATTAAAGCGCGCGGCCCGGTATTGGTTATTCGAAAAGGCGTTGTTAGACGCTGAACAATTTTTAGGAGGAAGGGAATGAAAAAGGTTTTTGGTTTGGTTTTGGCGCTGTCCATTGTTGCGCCGGTAGTCTTTGCGGCAGGGGGCGGCAATGCGGATGGCCTGGGCCTGTTGTCAGCCCACCGGGCGCTTCACGCTAACCGCTCTGTCGCGCCGGGTGTTTCACATCCGGACTGGTATGTTTACACGTTTGGCGTACCTAGCGATCATGTTTTTAGAACAATCACCAACATGGACTTTTTGGCAATGCTTACGGGCACTTTTACGGGCGGCCCCGGCTGGAATGAGCCCAGAGCAACAAGCGGCGGGTTTGCCGTTCTTTGGGGCGGAGCGTGGTGCGATAACACAGCTGCGATGATGCCGGTTGTAAACGCTGCGGCTCAGGAAATCGGCATTAGGCATATCTACGTTATGGACACCCGTTTTGATAATGGCTTGTCAGAACACATTTTGGCCAATTACGGGATCCTTTCAAGAAACGCTGACGGCGCAATTGGTTATGTTGGGCCGGTAATGTCTTCCCATATGCCTACGGCGGAAACCACTTTCTATAACTACGATAACTGGATGGAAATGGGATTAAGGAATATTCTTGTTGGGGGAGAAGAAGCGTCCGCAAACTTGACCCAAATTGCGGGATTGTTTACCGCCGCCAGCAATGCTAACGGCATTTTACGTAATCAGGTTTCGCCCGGAGTTTTCCACGGGCAAACGGCTCTGTTAATGGCAATTGATCTTCCCGTGCTGACTGCGGGCCAAAGCAGAACGGGTGCGGGCGCTGTTCAGGCAAGGATTGCGGCTCACGCATTAAACACTCAGGCCAGTCCCAATCAAACAGAGACTCTGGCGCTTAGAACCCAAATAAACAGAGTTCTTGGGGTTGTTGACAACATCACAGAAGGCGGCGGCACGTTTGACGTTCATGCCGCAAGAAGCGCAGGTATGCCGGCTGTTCCAACGGCGAATGTTCAGCTAGGCCTTTCTGAAACTCATGTTTTCCAGCGTGTTAGTTACGCGGAACTTGTGCATTTGCTAAGATCCCCCGGCGACCATATCATTGTGTTTGGCGCATTGGGCTGCCCCCACGTAAACGGCAAATTGCCCATCCTTAACGCTGTTGCGCTCAGGGAAGGCATTGACACGATTTTTCACTTCGGCCCTTCTTTCACGGACACGGGCGCTAACCCAATCAGAAACGGCGAAAACCCTGCCAGTGGAAGAACTGCGTTGTGGGCATACCTGATCGATAATTTCCTGCACGGCATACACGGCGACTTCAACGCTCACCGCATGGCTGGAGATTTTGCGACAACAAACAGTAACGTAAGGCTTACTCACACACACGCTGCCGCAGGTACAGAGGCTGGCATCGCCAACCCGAATGACACATGGTTTAACGGAATACATTATCCGAGGCTGGTGCTGCCAACAACACTCTTGTTTAACAGAGATGCCGCAAGCTTGAACCACGGCAACGGCGTAATATACCATGTGGAGCAGCAGATTGACTGGACAAACCGGGGGCTGTTGTTCACTGCTGATGATGTGCGCACTGCCGCCGCATGGCTGGACAGAAGCTTTACCATGATGTTCCAAATGTACGGGGTTGCGGAAACCCTGATTAGGCATGGCTACCGTGTAAGCATAGACCGGTCCCCTGACAGCATCCTGAACACAGCCATGATTGCAACAAGAAGCGAAATTAATGACGTTGTGCGTATTTACTTTAACTACTACAGAAATGACGCGGAGATCGCCGAAAATATCCGCAGGATAACTGCCGGTAACGCCAATTTACACGCGGATGTAAGAACCAACGCGGCGGCGCTGCTGAACACCTACAGGGAAGGGATGCGCACGGTTGAGGCTCGCGCTGCTGTTAGTGGCAACATCCGGGAGGGCGATGTGGTTTTCAGTTTTACTAACCCTGTCTGGTTTCCGCATCTTATGAGAACCTTCGGCTTTATAACTGGTGAAACGCCGGGAAGATGGTCTGTTTCCGCCAGCCGCCCGGCTGCTGCGGTTACCGGAATTGCCGTTTCTGGCGCTACAGTAACTATCAGCACTACAGGCATTGCGCCCGGCACTGTTAGGGTTGGCGCTTCCGTAACTTCAGGCGCAAACGCGGCTGCCCAAAATGGAGCCACTGCCGCTAATGCCCTTAATGTCTGGTTAGGCGCGGACGGCGGCAGCTTCACGGTAAACGCGCAGGGCATTGTTACAGTTACCCTTCCTGCCGGTGCGGGTAATTTTGCGGCCGGTAACACGGTGAGAATTGTAGTCTTTACTGAGCACGGCAAGCTCCTTAGCAGCAGTGTTATAACGTTATGACTTGTAGCGTGTAAAGGAACATATCCCACGCCGTTGTACGTCTGTGTACAACGGCGTCTTATACAAGGCTCCGCGCGCCGTATTGACAAACCTTCAAAGAACCAATAGTGTGACTGTAGCAACCAGCCATCAAAATCAGGAGAACATGGTGAAAAAAATAACTCTTTGGATCGCTATCAGCGTTTTGGGAACAGGTGCGGCATTTTCTCAGGAAAATCCGCCGGAAAGCGGTGCGGGCATAAACCTGTACACGTTTTTTGTAAACATCGTTGGGGAGCAGTTCCGTTTTCCACTGGTTGGTTTTGTAAATATAGCCGGGGGAAGCCACAGCGCCCCTCAGGTTGGGTTTATTAACTGGAACCAGAATAATTTTTCCAGCGTACAGGCGGGGTTTGTGAATACCGTTGGCGGCGATACAGCCGGGCTTCAACTGGGATTTATCAACACCACCGCCGGATCGTTTCGTGGAGCGCAAATAGGTTTTGTAAATACCGTTGCTGGCGACACATCCGGGCCCCAGTTGGGATTTATCAATACTGTCGCCGGATCATTTGGCGGAACGCAGATAGGTTTTGTGAACATCGTTGCTGGCGAAGAGTTTAGGGGATTACAGCTTGGGTTTGTGAATATCGCTCCTCCCAATGTTAGCGGAACGCAGATTTCATTCCTTAACATTGCCAGAAGAGTCAGCGGGTTCCAGTTCGGGTTTATCAATTACGCCGAATCCGTAGAAAACGGCATTCCAATCGGGTTTATTTCCATCGTCCGTGAAGGGGGCTACAGGGCGATAGAACTGAGCGTTAATGAGATGTTGCCCTTAAATTTGGCGTTCAAAATCGGCGTTGAAAGGTTTTATACATCGCTGGGTGTTTCTTATAACCCGGCGGAAGATGGGTTTCGGAATGCGATATTCACACGAGTGGGATTCGGCACAATCATTACAATAGGCGACAGTTTCTTTTTGAATCCTGAACTGATAACGACCAACAACATTGGCTACGATACCAGTTTAATCCTAAGTTTAACGCCAATGTTCGGGGTCAGGCTGGTTTCCGGACTGAGTATCCTTGCCGGCCCGTCAATTACATGGATATATGGCGATGATCCCCCACAACCGCTTTTTGACATACACACTTACGAAATCAACAACAGAAACCGCCTGCTCATAGGCGGCAGAATCGCAGTACGGTACGAGTGGTAATTGCGCCGCCGGTTAAGCCTTTGAGCGGGCCGTTTTCAAATAGTTATTGCCGCCAGAAAATCCTCGTACTCACTTCTGGTTCTCTGTGCCTCCCGCGCCGCTTCGTTGACGCGCGCGGTAAAGCCGCCAATTTCGTTATCCAGCGCGACAAGGCGGTTTAGGAATTCCTGACCTTGGGGGCTTTGAACGCCCACGGCTTCCAAATTGTGGCGTGTTCTTTCCTGCTCGGAAATAAGCCACGCCCGCTCTCGTTCCAGTTCACTTTGGACGGCGGCGGCGGCGGCGGCGATCCTTCGCAGTTCAATGGCCCTGGTCAGCACGGCCCGCACATTGGCCGGGATTTCGTGGCTGGTGGCGAAGTGCAAAAAAGCGTTCTCGTGCAGGTGCGCTAGGGTAACCTGCTCTGAAATGGGGGTTTCTTCCCGCACTGTAAGGGTAAGCGTTTCCCTTGCGCCAATGGTTCTGTTAAAACGGTAAAGGGCCGCGGTTCGCTCTTCAGCATTTGCCGGCTGTACCAGTTCCGCGCCGGGAATAACCGGGTGTTCAATGATAATCCGCCTTTCCTCGTCCGAAGCGTTTCTTATCGTGTACACCCTTTCATGGCTTTGCCGGCGGCTAATGGTCATAACCCCGCCGGAAAGGTTTACCGCCGCGATGTGGCGGGCAGCCGAAGAAGTAACGTTTCCTGTAACAGAAAGGTCTTGACCAAACGTGATAAACCGCCGCTCGCCCTCCGGGAAAAACTCGATAAGGGCGTGCCCGGCAAAGATGCCGCCGTCATACACCGTAATAGGCCCGGCGGGGAGGCTTATGCCTGAAGTGTTGGTAAGCTCAGCGCCAATCTCCGGGTGTGCCGTAGCGCCTGACAGAGCCCTGGCGCCCGAAAAGATAAGGGTTCTTTCCGCCTGTACGCTTCCTTCCACAAGAGGCAGCATCGCGCTCTGCCGCCGCTGTAGCGTTACGGGGCGGTTAAACGTAAACAAAAACTGCTCGCCCGCGGCAACCCCTTCGGCGGTCTGCATAACGCCCCCGGCAACCGCGGGAGCGGCAGCCTGCGGCATGGGAGCGAAATCCGCTTCGGCCCACTGCCGCGCGGCGGCGGGTTCTTCGGGCATCATGCTGGCACGGGTCCGCGCCATAAGGGTAATGCCTGGCTCGTGGGCCCTGCCCTCGGCGGCGCCGGCAATAGCCAGAGGAAGCACGGGCCGGAACACATGGTATGGCTGGAAAAGGTTTTGAATAAAGGAAGCGGGCCTTCCGGTTACGAGGGAAAGTTCCACGCCCTCCCAGTCCGTATCGCTGTCATTATCGACAATCGCCCAGCCTTGAAGGAAGGGCTGTTCCCTGCCAAGGTCAAGGCGGTACGAGACCTTCCACACCGGGGCGGGGATAACGTAACTTATGGAAACAGCGCGGCTTACCGTGCCGTCCAGCGTTACTGTTAGGCTTTGCGTACTGTTATCCTGCGAAGCCAAAATAAGGTCAAGGGCGCGGTTCAAATCAGCGTTAATCCTTTCGTCCATAAAGCGAAAAGAAATAATATCTCCGACAGCGATAACCCGTATCCCTTGGGGCGTAAAGAGCGAAAGCCACGCGTCCCCGGCGGCTCTCGCGTGAAACGCTTGCCCTGCCACGGCGATGTCGCTTTGCCTGAACTCTACGCCGATAATCCTTCCTCTTACGGGATTGGGAGCGGACACTTCCAGTTCAGCGCCCCGCAGCCCGCCCAGAATCTCCGTGATTCCCGGCATCCCCGACAAATCAATTCTTAGGCTCCTAAGGGCGCGCCAAAGGGTGTTCTCCGAAGCGTACCGCACCGAAGGCGCTGTGGAGGCCGGATCGTTAATCACCAGAGACATAAGGACATCGTTCATCGCTGCCCATTCAAAGGGAAGGGTTATCTCCGTATTTCCGGTTGTGGAGGGGGCGACAGTCCCCGAATGTTCAAAGTAGGCGACCCCCGAAGAAAAGAGGGCGATACGCCGTAGCGGAAGCTCCGCCGGGGAACCTTGCGCCGTGCCGGAATCCCACTCCCGCATGGCCTGAGCGCCGGCAAAAAGCCCCGGCCTAAAAACCGAAGGCAACCCAAGGCAAAATACGGCAAAAAGAAAAATCGCACATTTTTTCATGGGGTCTCCGTCATAAGTATTGTAATGCAGTATACACGAATTCTTTGCCCTGCTGCAAGACCAGACCGCATTGCCGCAGCTTTTGGCGGGAATGGTGGCTCACGCGCGACGGGGGAGGCTTGACAAAACAACGATAATGGAGATACCATACAAAGGCGTGGATTCTCAATGCTTCAATCTTACATTTGACATTGCCGCCGGAAGTTATGGGAGATACTAGGTATGAACGCTTCTTCTGTCATGAATATTTCCAAGCGCCTTCAGGACGAGGCGCGAAAGGATAGAGCCAAACTGGTCATGGGGGCCGTTATTTTTGCGGCCGTGCTCTTGGCTATTGTAATAACCATTTACATCGTTGTGGAAAACCGGCTGCAGGCGCTGGGCATACTTGTGCCCTCTGTAATCGCTTTGGTGTGGCTTTCCCTGCTTCTTGTTACGCACCTTATCAAAAAAATGGAACACGACAGTTTTGGCGAGGGGATGCACCTTGTTATGGAAAGCGCCCCTATGGTGTGTACCCTGTACGACAAAAGCTCCAAGGTCATATACTGTAACGATGAAGCTCCCAAACTGTACGGCTTCAAGGACAAGCAGGAATACCACGATAAAATTTTCTCGCTTTTTCCCGAATCTCAGCCCGATGGCAGTAACACGGATAGTATGTGGAACAAGTATATGCAAAAAACCTTCCAAAACGGAGAAACAAGCTTCGAGATGTGGCTTAATATGCCAAGCGGCGGGATGTTCCCCATCGGGGTTACCCTTGTCAACGCCTATTTCGAAGGCGAAGATCACCTGCTGGAATTTACCCACGACAAACGCGAGACCTATGAAATCCAGAAAAAAGAGAAGCTGTTTAAGGAAAGAACGCAAGCCATAATGGATGTCTCGCCGATGGTCTGCGTTATCTTCGACAAAGGGGGCCACCCTATCGAGGTGAACAAGGAAGCGGAACGGATGTTCGGCATCTCCGACCGGAAACTGTTTGTAGACCGCTTTTTTGATTTTCAGCCTGAGCGCCAGCCGGACGGCACGCCAACACGGAAAAAACTGGAAGAACTGGCCAAAAAGGTGATGAATTCCGGCGGTTCCCGCCATGAATGGATGTACCAGCTTCGGGACGGGACGCCGGTTCCCTCGGAGGAGTTCATGCGGCTCATAAATATCGACGGGGAAGACCTTATTGTCGGGTACATCCGCGATTTGCGTGAGTTTTACAAGAACAGGGAAAGGGATATACAGATACAGCAGAACATACAAGTCATGGCGGGGCAGTTAAACGGGCACGTAACGGAACAGTCCACCGCCGTTACCGAATCCGCCGCCGCCATCGAGGAAATGATAGCCAACATCCAGTCCGTTACAAATGTCCTGTCCAAAAATACCGACCGGGTAAAGGAACTGCAGGCGGCTTCGGAGGTAGGACACACCGGTCTTAACGATGTCGTTATCGACATCCGGGAAATCGCCAACGAGTCCGACTCCCTTCTGGAAATCAACTCCGTCATGGAGAACATAGCCAGCCAGACCAACCTTCTTTCCATGAACGCCGCAATCGAAGCGGCCCATGCGGGCGAGGCTGGCCGGGGATTTGCCGTTGTCGCCGACGAAATACGCAAGCTTTCAGAGTCTTCCAGTGAGCAGTCAAAGACTATCGGTGCTGTACTAAAGAAAATCAAAGGGGCAATCGACAAGATAACACGGTCAACCGACAATGTGCTGGACAAATTTAGCGCGATAGACGATGGCATAACAACCGTGGCGGAACAGGAACGGGGGGTGCTGAATGCCATGGAAGAGCAGAGGGAAGGAAGCAAGCAGGTACTAGAGGCCGTGGGACAGTTAAGCGACATTACCTACAGAGTAAAGGAAGATGCCCAGCAGATGGTCAAAAGGCAAGAAGAGGCCATGGAGAAAAAGTAGGCCCGCTTACAGCCCATGCGCGGCGGGGGGCCGCAAGGCCTTCCCATTCTTTCTCGTCTAGTGTATACTGGCTCTGCATTGGGACGTCGGCAAGTGGTAAGCCACCGGGTTTTGGCTCCGGCATTCACAGGTTCAAATCCTGTCGTCCCAGTACCAGCGTAGACCACGAGTATGCAAGGAGTAATAGCATGAGTAAGCTTGTATTGGCAGCCCAGACCCGGCAAAGCAGGGGTTCTGGCGCGGCCCGTAGAACCCGCCGGGCGGGACGCATTCCCGCAGTCCTTTACGGGCGTTCCGGCAAGGCCATATCCATCGATCTGGATGCCTTGGGATTTGCCAACGGGATAAAAACTATTTCCGAAAGCACCATCGTAAAGGTGGAAGTAGACGGAAAATCCTATGACGCCTTTGTAAAGGACACCCAGTGGAACATGGTGGACGGAAAAATCCTCCACGTGGACTTTTACGAAGTGGAAGGCGATGTCGCCGTCAGAACCAGAGTTTCCATTCACCTTAGGGGCAACCCCGCCGGTGTCCGGGAAGGGGGCGTTCTGGAGACCCCGCTTCAGCAGATCGAAGTAGAATCTCTGCCCAAGGATTTGCCCGAGCGGATCGAACTGGACATCTCCGGCCTTGGGGTTAACCAGTCCATCCATGTCCGGGACATTGCCCTTTCCAAGGCCGTCCGGGTTCTTACCCCCGCCGATCAGGTCGTTGCCCTTGTCAAATACTCAAGGGAAGCCGCCTCGTCAGCTTCCACCGCCGCCGATGCCGCCGGGCCCGCAGCCGCGGCTCCTGCCGCCGCCAAGCCGTAGGAAGCAAGGCCGGGGAATGGAGACATAGCTTTGCTCCCCGTCAGCCTTCCCCAGCCTCTGTTCGAGGCCCGCCTTTCCTCCGCGCTGGGGGAACTGCCGGCGGGAAGCGTGTGCCTTGCCGCAGTCTCCGGCGGGGCCGATTCCACCGCCATGCTGGCTGGCCTTGCCCGCCTGCGTGAAAAGGCAGGCTTCGTCCTGCGTTGCGTCCATGTGGAGCATGGCATACGGCAAAGCGGGGAAAGCCGGGGCGATGCCCAAGCTGTGCGGGCCCTCTGCGAAGCCTTGAACGTTCCCTGCCGTGTCGTCTCGATAGCGCCCGGCAGAATCGCCGCCTTCGCCCGTAATGGCGGCCCCGGCATCGAGGGAGCCGCCCGCGTCTTTCGCCAAAGGGCGCTGCGCCGGGAAGCGCGGCGTACCGGGGCCGGATACATACTCACAGCGCATACCCGCGATGACCTGTTGGAAACCATCCTTATGCGTGTCCTGCGGGGCTCTGGGCCAGCAGGTCTTGCGCCCATGCCCCGCGCTAGGGGCCCCATGCTGCGTCCGCTCTTGGACATAACCCGCCGGGATGTCCTGTCCTACCTTGAAGAACGGGGCATCCCGTACAGAACAGACTCCACCAACGCCTGCCTCCGCTTCCTGCGTAACCGTGTCCGCCGCGAACTTGTTCCCGTATTGGACGAGTTTTTCCCGTTCTGGCGCGGTTCCCTTTTGGCTCTGGCGGAAACTCAAGCCATGACCGCCGGGTTCCTCGCTCGCGAAGCCCAGAAGCGCCTGCCTTGGCTGGAGGAGGCCGGGGAAACCGAAGGGCAGGCCCTCCTTAGACAGCCGCAGGCTGATTTTTTCGCCGCCCCGCCCATACTGCGGGAAGAAGCCGTGTTCGCCGGGGTAGACATACTTGCGGCCCTGCGTAATTCGGCGTATGTCCCCGTGCCACGGCGCTCTACCGTGCGCCGTGCCGTGTCCGTCGGCCCGCTCTCAGGCGGACGGGACTCCCCCCCGCAAGACCTTGGCCCGGCGCGGCTTCGCAGGCAGGGCGGCTTTGTGGAACTAGTGTCCGGGGCGCGGCCTTCCGGGGAACGGGGCTTTTCGCTCCTTGTAAACCGGGCCGGAGTCTTTACCCTTGCCGGGAGCGTTGTGGGATTGAAGAAAAACCCGCCCCTGTATATCCGGGCCGGCAGCGCCTCTGGCGGGGATGCGGCAGGCGTTTTTTCCGCCGCCCTTCCTCTGGTTCTTAGAAACCACCGGGCCGGGGATCGTATTGTCAAGGGGGGACACAAGCGCCGCTTTTCTGATATACTTGACAGGAAGGCCCGGCTGGAGTATGCGGGAATCATCACCGCCGAGGACGCGCGGGGGCCGGCAGCCTTTATTTGTATAAAGAGGGGCGGAGAAGTATTAGTAATAAGCAGGGAAATTGCCGCCTGTGGCGCTGCTTCCCTTTTTGAGGTAGGCGCTCATGCAGAATGATCAAAATAACAAGTTCCCCCCCCGCCCAAACATGGCAGGCGGCGGGCGGCCCAACCGCTTTGCCCTGATTTTTTTTCTTGTGATGATAGGCTTTTTCGCCGCCCATTTTTTCCGGGGCAATGACGAACCGGCACGGCAGGAAATCCCCTATTCGGTTTTCGTCAGGGCGCTGGAACTCGGCGAAATCACCGACGTAACAATCCACGACAACAGCGTTATCGAAGGCATACGCCGCAACGCCGCCGTCAGGCAGTATTTCAGAACCCTCATCCCGTATCAAGACCCGCAGCTTTTACCCATGCTAAGGGAGCACGGCGTCAACATAACCGGAGCCGTTACCGGAGCGACATTCGCCACAGTCTTTATGCAAATGCTCCCTTGGATTATCGGCTTTGGGATCATTATCTTCCTGTTCAGGCACATGCAGGGGGCCGGAAACAAGGCGTTTCAGTTCGGCAAGAGCCGGGCCAAGCGCTACAGCGAGGACGGGAAGAAAATCACCTTTCAGGACGTGGCCGGCCAGAAGGACGCCAAGTACGAGCTTGAAGAAGTTGTTTCCTTCCTTAAAGACCCCCAGAAGTTTACGAAGATGGGAGCCCGCATCCCCAAAGGCGTGCTTCTTGTCGGTATGCCCGGCACGGGGAAAACGCTCATGGCGCGGGCGGTGGCGGGGGAAGCCAAGGCCGCCTACTTCCATATGTCCGGGTCGGACTTCGTGGAGATGTTCGTCGGGGTCGGGGCCAGCCGGGTTCGAGACCTTTTTGAGCAGGGACGGCGGAGCGCCCCCAGCATCATCTTCATTGACGAGCTTGACGCCGTCGGGCGCACCCGTGGCGCGGGCTACGGCGGCGGACATGACGAGCGGGAACAGACCCTTAACCAGCTTCTTGTCGAAATGGACGGCTTTGACGCCAAGGACGGCGTGATAATCCTTGCCGCCACGAACCGCCCGGACGTACTGGACGCCGCCCTGCTGCGGCCCGGACGCTTTGACCGCCAAGTCGTGATTGCCATGCCGGACATCAAGGAGCGGGAAGACATCCTTGGCATACACGCCGACAAAATCCCCCTGCACAGCGAGGTTGACCTTGCAAGAATCGCGCGGGCAACGCCGGGAATGAGCGGCGCTGACTTGGCTAACCTTGTAAACGAGGCGGCCCTTTTCGCCGCCCGCAAGGATAAGGCCGAAGTGGAAATGAGCAATTTCGAAGAAGCCAGAGACAAGATACTTATGGGAGTGGCCCGGAAGACGCTGGTGGTGTCCGACAAGGAACGGCGCATGACGGCGATTCACGAAGCGGGCCACGCCCTGTTGCATTATTACCTTAAAAACGCTGACCCCCTTCACAAGGTTACCATCGTGCCCCACGGACGGGCGCTGGGAATGGTCATGTCTTTGCCGGAAGAGGACAGTTACTCCCGCACCCGCGGCTGGATACTGGATCGCATCGTTATCTGCTACGGCGGCTGGGCGGCGGAGCGGCTTTTCTACGACGAGACCACCACCGGAACCAAGCAAGACCTAGAGCAAGCCACGGAAATGGCCCGCCGCATGGTGTGCGAATGGGGCATGGCGGATGAAATGGGCCCGGTAACCTACGGGCAGGAAGACCAGCCCATCTTTCTGGGGAAGGAAATCGCCCGGCACAAGGATTACTCCGAAGAAACCGCCCAGCGCATCGACAGGGCGATTAAACGCATACTGGACGAAACCTGCCAAAAGGCCGAGGAGATTCTTGCCTCGCACAAGGCGGATTTGGAAAAAATCGCCGATGCCCTGCTTTTGCGGGAAACCCTGCTGGACGACGAACTGCGCGAGCTTCTGGGCTTTCCCCCGCGGGAAAACACTTCCTCGCTGATTGTCCGGCCCGTGCCGGCGCTGTCCGGCGAGGCTGCAGGCGAAAATCCTTCCATGCAGGAGGGCTAGCCATGAAACACGCAAGAACCCGCTTCCGGCACAGTAGACAAAATAATTGAACTATCATTTATTCGTATGACTTGTATACATTCTGTAGAGTTTCATTTAGGTTTCTAGTTATGTCTACTTTGAATCGTTCAAACAATTCCCGGTTTTCGACAGGAGAATTGTCATGACGAAATAACTCATATACCGCTACTTCCAACCCGTTTGCAATGGCAGACAAAGTATCTGAGGTGGGGTATTTCACACCACGCTCTATATTACTGAGGAAAGTAATTGATATATCAGCCTTTTCCGCAAGGGTAGCCTGCGATAACTGCCGCTGCTGGCGATAGAATCTTATCCCCTTGCCAAGGATGACTCGTAATTCTTGACCGTTTATCACGTATTCTTTTACCCTTGATATTAAAGTTAGTTACACCATAATGATTGATTATTGACAAAAATCTATTTGTTCTATATATTGAACTATGGGGAAACTTCCCCAAAATTTAGAACTGAAGGAGTCTTTATGTACAGAAAGATGATTATCGCAATGTCGTTGGTTCTGGTATTCTTTGCGTCTTGTGCCACAGGTCAGCAACAAGATGGACAGCAATATACCAGAGAGCGTGATTTTGTAGTTTCTCAAAATCCAGATGGCACGGTAAGTATAACAGGTTATCGTGGGAGAGCCACTGATGTTCGAATCCCTCCGCAAATACGGGGCAGGTCTGTTACTTGGATTGATGTGCGGGCCTTTTACATGCGGGGACTAACAAGCGTAACTATCCCCGACACTGTTACGAACATCTGGGGGGGAGCGTTTTCCGGGAACCAACTGTCCAACTTAATTATTCCTGACAGTGTTACGAACATCTGGGAGGGAGCGTTTTCCGGGAACCAACTGTCCAACGTAATTATTCCCGACAGTGTTACTACTATCGGCAGTGGAGCGTTTGCAGGTAATCAGTTAACCAGTGTAGACATCCCGAACAGCGTTACCTACATCAGTAGTTTCGCATTCATGCATAACCGATTGATCAGCGTAACCATTCCTGATAGTGTCGTAATTATCGGCACAAGAGCATTTTCAAGCAACCAGTTGGCAAGCGTAACTATTGGTAACAGTGTTACCAGCATTGGTGATTTTGCGTTTGAGCACAACCAACTGACCAACGTAGACATCCCAGACAGCGTTACTCACATCGGCAGATCGGTATTTCAAGGGAATCCAAATCCCGTGGCGATGACAGCTCAACAACGACGAGAAAGGGAACAAAGGCAAGCACAACAGCAACAAGCGCAAAGAGCGGAGCAGGAACGTTTGGCTAGATTGTTTCAACAAGGAAATTTTGGCAATCTGCCTAGAAGCGCATGGGTCGGTACTTTCCAGACGGACACTTTCCGGTACGATTTCGGAGACGGCGTTTTTGTCCGTGAGGGGCCGGGCGTTTTCGCTGGTATGCGATCTACATCACAAGGAGAATTTCGTGTGTCTGGAAACACTTTAGTGCTAAGAGCCGCCAACGGCACGTACTCATCCAGTACATTTGTCGGCAACACTTTCACTGAAACCGTAGTAATGTTTCAGGTTGTGTTTCGCAGGATCAACTAAGAAACGACAAACGCCGGCATTGGCGGATGGCTATTGGCGCTTAACACCCGCACCTTCCCGCTTTTGCGGGGTGGTTATTTTTCTGGAGGAGCAATATTTTGGAGCCGCAATATATGGATTTACCCGATGAAGAAAAACGTGTTTTCGATTTATTTCAAAAACACAAGGAGCTTTCGGAAGCTGAAGTGTTCAAATATTTTAAGGACGAAACGAAAGCCGAACAGGATCAGCGCCGAAATCTTTTGCATTCACTTTTTGGCAGGGGTCTGATAGTTATGGGCGAAAGGAAAAAAGATGATCCGCGGGCTGTGCATCAAAAAATTGTTTGGGTTTTGAATGTTCCCTAATGTTTAATACCACAGTTTTGGTAAGATTTCGTATGCACAAAGACCAAGAAAAGCCATGGATCTCACGCCTTTGTACGTCCATGTACAAAGGCGTTTTGCTATGCAGGCAAAAAAGTGGTGGAGCAAAATACCGCAGAGGGCGTAAGCCCGAACGGTGTTTTGCGGAACCCAAAAATGCCGAGCAGGCATTTTTGCGCTAATCGTGTGTTAAGCGCTGGTTTTGTTTTCATTTTTTTATATAATAAAAATAATATTAAGTACCGCTATAGGTAATGTACATAGTTTATTGCTTGATCAACATCATTTATATGTGCCTGTATTGTAAGTTTTGTACGCAGTTCTTGCAAAAGACGAATAGCTTCATTTTTCGGTTTTGTATAACCAAGTTCCATTTTTACTCTGTCGTTATTTAAAAACATATACGCAATATTAACAATCTGTTGAGAATTTAAAATGTCCATAAATGGTTTTAAATTGAGCCATGCAGAAGATCGCCCCCAATAATTACCACACCAAACCGAAAGTATTTCTTGATAAATTTCTTCAAATGCTATCGGTGGTACAATTGGTCCAAACTGGGCTAAACTGTTTGCTGCTAATTCTTCCGCCTTCCATCCATAACTACTATTTTTCGCAGCTGCTAATTTTGATACAGTAGTTCTATAAATTAATGCTCGTCCAGCTTCAGGAATATATTTTATTCCTTGTACTTTTATTAAAAGCTCCAAAAGTCTTACTTTTGCTTGTTTATCTGAACTGTTATCATAATTTGGATCTATTAAATATTTTTGGTACCTCGCACCGGTCATAGTTCTGTTATCTTCTGTTGCTTTTATCCATACAGTATCAAATAAGTGCCATGAATTGTTATACGCTGGCTCTATTCCATTACAAATATTATCCAAAAGAAATCCAAAAACAATACGAATATCTCTTTGATTGAATGAATTTATTTGATCTATAATAATACTTAATTTCTCGAAATCTAAAGGTGTACTTTTGATAGGATCTAATAAAGTTGAAGGAGAATGACCTGCTTCTGGAAGACTATTTGAAAATAAATTTTCTTGCAAAATAATAACAAGCCCAAGTACATCAGCAACACTTACAGGTTCATGAGAAGAATGTGCAGGGGATGCATGGTTTCTCATCCAATTTATCATTTCTAATGCTTTGCCTGCTTTACCGGACAGAATGCCAATCATTGATGAACCTTCGATTAACACAGCATCATCAACACCTTCCCATCTATCTTCTACCGTATCACCTTTAATATTATATCTTTTTCTACCAGCTGTATCTTTTACAGCAGATAAAAAAATTTCCATGCTATAAAGTTCAACTCTTTTTCGCAAATTATAGACAGCGGCATTCCATATATCTAATAGAGCATGATCTGGAAAACCAACATCCAATAATTTTCTAGCCCTTTCCAAAAAGGCTACTTCAGTTCCATCAATATTTGCAATACTCCTTGTATTTGCTAATATAGGAGGAAGTGTTTGCTCATTCATAAACATAATTATATCATAAGTTCCATTAATGTAAAGCATATATTATTAGGAATTACATTAATAAAATATCTCTAAAATGTATAATTCATTTTTCCATGCTATATCATGCAAAACTTGCATATAACACACGTTAGACAACATTAAGGCTGGTGTGCTTTTGGTAAAGTCGCCCATATTAGACCCCTTGTAAACCCGCTTATTCGTATGCATAATGGAAGCATGGGGGTATGATGGAGACAAGGATTTCCGTAATTAAAGGTTTATCTTTGGCAGCTTTGCTTTTTCTTGTGTTGTCCTTTTGCGCCCTCGTGCCAGCGCAGGCACAGCCCCTCCCCGTGCGGGACAGCGCCGTAGCCGAACAGTACGCGCGCTGGGCTCTGGCGGCGATAGAAAGAGGCCAGTGGGCTCAGGCCCTTGCCGGACTGGAGCGGGCCGCCGGTTTCGCCGATGTTTCCTCCGACATTTCCTACCTGCTTGCCTTGGCCCGAACCAACCAGAACCAGAGCCGGCGGTCGGTTTTGCAGGCCCTGACGCAGGCGCTCTACGTAAACCGCTGGAGCCTGTTCAACAGCGAAGCCGCCCGCTTTCTAAAAGCCGAGACCCTTATCGCCGTCAGGGCGTATGAGGACGCGCTGGTCGAGCTTTCCAGAGTCGCGCCCGGCCCGCGGGAAGCCACGCTACGGCTGCGGGCCCTTGCCGCGTTCCGCCCGTGGGAATTCTTTAGCCAGATGGCGCATATCCTTGACCTGTACCCGCGGGAAACAGAGCCCGTGCGGGTACTGTTTACGTTCCTGTCCGGCGAATACCGGGCCGGACGTATGCCCGGCGGCGGCGAGCGGGAAATTGTGGAACTCGCGCTCCGCCGCCTTCCCGTTCTGCTTCCCTACGACGGGGAACTCGCGTGGATGGCCGCCCCGTTCATGTGGGACGGAGCCGAGGCCCGGCGGCTCGTGCTGGCGTACCGGGCCATACATAACCCCGTTCCCGAATCCCTCCCCGCCGCCCTCAGGCTGGAGGTTATTGACGAGGAAACCGCCATCGAAGAGCTTTTCGCCGATAGTGTGCTGGACAGGGCCCTTCTTGATGAAGTCGGGGAACTATTGCAAAGCGACCATGCATTGTTTCTTTTGCGGCGAAACCTCTCGGCCTTTACCGGTGTTATTATACAGGATGCCAACGGGGACGGGGTTCCCGAAACGTTTGCCGAATACACCGGGGGAATGTTAACGTGGTTTGCCTACGACGCCGCTCAGGACGGCGTTCCCGGCCTGACCGTTTACTTTGAAGCAGGCGAGCCCCGGCTGGCCCGGACGCTTCTTCCGCCGGAAGGCTCAAACCAAGCCGGAAGAACGGCGGCTATCCTGTGGGAGCGGTTTCCGGCGGTGCGGGAAGCGGAACTTGACGGGGTGCGGTACATACCACGGCCCTTCGAATTCCACTATTCGCCCTTCGTTTTCGACAACCTTTGGGACAGCGGCCTTTTGTTCCCCGTGCCTGACCCCTTGACAGCGCCCCTTACCCGGAGGATTCTGGTATTCAGCGCTCTGCGGGTACAGCGGCCCAGCCTTGAGTTCAGCGGGGGCATCGAAGTCGTGGAACTTAGCCAAGGCATTCCCGTTAGGGCCAGGGAGTACGTCGGGGGCCTTGTGGTAGCCGAAACGGAGTTCCTTCAGGGCAGGCCCCGGCTTCAGCGTGTGGACTTGACGCTAAGCGGACGCATGGACACCGTGCGTTTTTTCAATCAGGCACAGCGGCCTGTGGAAATCGAAGACCTCTGGGATTATTATAGGGGTATAGAATATACTGTTTTCGGGGTTGAGGTGCTACATGAATAACCGATTGACCGCTTACGTAACCGCTTACGCGAAAAAACGTACCGTTTCCCGCCGCACAGCCGCAGTCCTTGCGCTTGTCTTTGCGGCGCTTCTTACTTCCTGCAACACTCAAGTCATGGCCGAAAGACGGCTGGCTCCGCCCCCTCCGCCCCTTCCCATACGAGAGATACGGCTTAACTATATTTCCGGGCAGATACCGGAAGACCCGGCAAGGGCCGTCCATCTTCTGGAAGTGTACGAGATAATTTACGGCCCCCGCGGCGTGTTTCCCGACGGGATCGACGCCCAATCAAGGGAGCGCCTCGATGCCCTGCGGGAAGAAGCGGTAGAGGGCCTGAGCGCCGCCCAAAGTAAGGCCGTGGAAGAAAACCGGTGGGCCGACGCCGCTTCCCTTGCCCGCTCCCTTGCCCGCCTTGGGATCGAAGTGGAAAGCACTGGGGAAGAACCCCACCTTGCCCTGGAACACGCTAGGGAACAGCTTTCCGGCGGCACTGACCTTGCCGCGTTCCTCGCGGCAGCGCAGGCGCACAGCCTAAGCCCCCTTGAATTCGACGACGCCCTGCTTTTTCTGGAGCGGGCGGTAGAAGTGCGTCAAAGGCGGACTGCGGCCTTTTTTCTGGAGATCATCGACAGCATGGAAGGAAACCGCATGGGGGACATCCCGGCGGACTGGATGGAATTCGCGTGGGGCAGGGATACCGCCGCGGACATGGTTAGGGGAGTCGCCACCGTCTTGGTAGACCGGGGCATGAGAATCCAAAGAGGCATGGGAATTCCCGACCGCTCGCTTGGTTCGGCCTTTTTTGTTGACCGTTCCGGGCTTCTTATCACCAATTACCACGTCATTGCCAGCGAGGTAGACCCCGCGTTCCGGGGCCGTTCCCGTATGTCTGTCCGCATGGGAGACGCCACAAGCCCCCGCGTACCCGCCAGAGTCGTAGGCTGGGACAAGGCGCTGGATTTGGCGCTGATTCAAACCAGCCTGACCCCTGAATATGTGTATTGCTTAGTTGACTGGGCCGTGCCGATGGTGGGGGACACGATTATCGCCATAGGCTCCCCCCTTGGGCTTGAAAATACCGTTACTCAGGGAATAGTGTCCGCAATCGGACGGCGTTTTTTGCAAATCGGGGATGTCATTCAGATAGACGCCGCCGTCAATCAGGGAAATTCCGGGGGCCCCGTGCTGGATACGTCGGGGCGGCTTGTCGGCGTTGTGTTTGCCGGAATTCAGCACTTTCAGGGCCTTAATTTCGCCGTGCCCGCCGAGCGTTTAGCCGCCGCGTTGCCGGCAATGATCTCAGGCGGAAGGGCGGAGCGGCCTTGGCTCGGCCTTTCCTTGAGCGAAACATTCAGAGGAGAGGCGGAAATTATCTACGTGGCCCCCGCCACCCCCGCCGCCGACCAGAGAATCCGGCAGGGCTCGATCATTAGGAGCATTAACGGAGAGGCCGTCAGGGCATCGCAGGGGAGCCTTATCCCTGCCCTGCAAGACCAGTTGTTTTCCCTGCGCCCCGGGGAACTGGTTACCCTTGAACTCCAAGAGCCCGGCGGGGCCGTGGTTGAGCATACCATACGGCTTGTAATGCGGCCCGAAGTCCCCATGATAACCGCCGCCCAAATGGACAGCCGGGAGCGCATTGTCGCGCCCCTTTTCGGCATCATACTGGCTCCCCAAGCGGGAACCGGCTTTTCCCCGACCTTCCGTGTGCAAAGGGTCGTGCGGGGCTCTATCGCCGATGAAGCGGGCATCTCCGAAAACGATCCCCTGTCTATCCGGGGTTTCCATGTGTTTGAAAATGATGGCTTTGCCCTGTTGGATATTAACATAAGAAAACGCCGTATGGGGTATATGCAGGCCACTATGCGTCTGCCCGCCTTGCTGGACACCCCCGATACGCTGTAAGATTAGGGTTCCATGAAGAAGATGCCTTTTTGCCCCCCTGAAGATCAGGAGCCGGCTCCTACAGCCGAGCGGATGCCAGTAAGCGAGGCTTCCCCGCCTGCGGCGCTTGCCCCGGTACTCAACGCCTGTGTCCTTTTTTGCGATGTTTTTATCGCGGGCAAGGACACGGCTGTGGGACTGAAGTACGAAGAAGAAAATATGTTCGTCCCTATGATCGTCATTATCGAAAGGGACGCTTGCGCGGATGCCGTTATCCGGGCCGCCGGGGACTTGGGCGTGCCGGTAATCAATAACATCATGCTGGCGAAAAACCTTGCGTCCTACGGCAAGGCCGGGGAAAGCATCCCGGAAGCCTCCTTTCGGGACGTTTCCCTATTGTTTTCCCGGCTAGGCCCCCAGAAGCGGCGGCAGCCCTCCCCAAAACAGCCCCCAAAAAGCGGCGGCGGCTCCGCCATAAAAATCAGGCGGCCCGTTTCCGTGGAACTGGGCGAATCCCTTTTCGCCCTGACCGGGGAAGAGCCGGGACGGGAACGGCTTATGGCCCGCCCCCTAGCGGCAACAAGGAAAAAACTCGTGCGGATTTTGGGCCTTGACATCCCGCCCTTCCGTATCTGCCTTAGCCCCAAGCTCAAGGCGGACGAATACCGGATACTGTTCAAGGGCCTTGAAGCCGGACGGGGCAGGCTGGAACTGGGCTGGTATTCAAGCGAAGGCGACGAGATTCCCACCGCCAGTTACCCGGAGATGATGAGCAACCCCGCAAACATCCGGGCGGCGGCACGGGCTGTTTCGGCGGCTATTGTCCGCCATGTAAACGAGATCATACAAAGGCGCGCGCCGGAACTGCTGGGCAGGGACGAGGTTCAAGCCATTCTTGACACTGCCGAAGAAAAATACCCCGTTGTTACCGGCGAAGTAAAAAGCCTCCTTCCCCTAGGTTCGATACGGGAGATTTTTCAGGGCCTAGTAAGCGAGCAGGTCTCTATCCGCCACATAGCCATTATCCTTGAAATTCTGGCTGACTGGGCCAGTTTCGGCCCTGCCCCTAGCGAGGTAATTATCGAGCAGATACGCCAGTCCTTAAAGCGGCAAATCTGCCTTGAATACGCTGACGACAAACTGACGCTGCGGGTGCTGACGCTGGAGCCAAAGATGGACAAAGATTTCGCCATCCGGGGAGCCAGCGTGGACGAAGGCCGGGAGAATTCAATCTCGCTGGCGGTTCGGGGCATGGAAGAAAAGGGTCTTGTGCCGGTTATCCTGTGCTCCCCAAAGGCCCGCTTACAGGTAAAAGAGGCTACCCGCAGGAAAATTCCGAATCTGGCTGTTTTGTCCTACATGGAAATACCGCCCGACATAAAAGTAGAGCCCGTGGGAGAAATACGGCTCAAAGGATAATTATGGCACAGACAGCCGGACGTGACAGCGTTCAACGCACCCGCAATTTTTGCATCATCGCCCACATCGACCACGGGAAGTCTACCCTTGCGGACAGGCTGATTCAGAAGGGCCGCATTGTGGACGACCGGAATTTCCAAAACCAGATACTGGACAATATGGACATTGAAAGGGAGCGGGGAATTACCATTAAAAGCCAAGCGGTAACCATTCCCTACACCTGCGCGGAGGGCCGGGAGTACAAGCTTAACCTTGTTGATACGCCCGGACACGTTGACTTTAGCTACGAAGTTTCCCGTGCCATTAATTCCTGCGAGGGGGCGCTTCTTTTGGTGGATGCCGCTCAGGGGGTTCAGGCGCAGACTCTTTCCAATATGTACTTGGCTTTGGAGCATAACCTGGAGATTATTCCGGTGATCAACAAGATCGACATGGCCGCCGCGGACATTCCCGGAACAAGGGCCCAGATTGACAAAGATTTGGGGCTGGATTCTTCCGAGGCGCTATTGGTGTCCGGCAAAAGCGGGGCCGGGGTGGATGAGCTTTTCGAGGCCATCATACAGCGCATACCGCCCCCGTCCGGGGACGCTTCTTCGCCGCTGCGGGCGCTTATCTTTGACTGCCACTACGATCCTTACCGGGGGGTGGTGGTTCATCTGCGCCTTTTTGACGGGGCCATAAAGAAAGGGATGAAGATACGCTTTATGTCCAACAGCGCCGAGTACGATGTTGAGACGGTGGGGATTTTTAAGCTCGCGCTGGTGGAAACAGGCGGTCTTGAAGCCGGGGACGTGGGGTATTTTATCGCCGGAATCAAAACCGTAAGCGATGTCAGGGTGGGGGACACGGTAACCGGGGCGGCCTTTCCCTGCGATACGCCCCTGCCGGGCTTCCGTGAGGTAAAGCCGGTGGTTTTTTCCTCGATATACCCGGTGGATACCAACGATTACGAGGAACTTAAAGCCAGCATCGACAAACTTAAACTGAACGATGCCTCCCTTGTCTACGAGAAAGATTCTTCGGCGGCGCTTGGCTTCGGCTTTCGCTGCGGCTTCCTTGGCCTTCTTCACCTTGAAGTGATTCAGGAACGGCTGGAACGGGAATTTGACCAGTCGGTAATTTTTACGGCCCCTTCGGTCAAGTACAAGGTGTTTCTGAAAAGCGGCGAGGAACTTATGGTGGACAATCCCGTGGACTACCCGGACGAGGGCCGCATCGAAAGCGCCGAAGAGCCTTATATCCGGGCGTCGGTTATTTCGCCCACGACATTTCTTGGGAATATCATGTCGCTGTGCATGGAGAAGCGGGGCGTTCAGACCAGCATGACGTATCTGGACGAAAAACGGGTGGAGATGGTGTACGAAATGCCCCTTGCGGAAGTGCTGTTTGATTTTTACGACCGCCTAAAAAGCACAAGCAAGGGCTACGCTTCCTTCGATTACGATGTTTCAGGCTACAAGCCAACGGAACTTGTAAAACTCGACATTCTTCTTAACGGCAAACCTGTGGACGCCCTTGCCCAGCTTGTGTTCAAGGAGCGGGCGCAGCAAAGGGCCCGCATTGTCTGCTCGCGCCTTGTAGACGAAATCCCCCGCCAGCAGTTCAAGATTCCCATTCAGGGCGCGATAGGCAGCCAGATCATCGCAAGGGAAACGGTAAACGCCCTGCGCAAAGACGTGCTTGCCAAATGCTATGGCGGCGATATTACCCGCAAGCGCAAACTGCTTGAAAAGCAGAAAGAAGGGAAAAAGCGTATGCGCATGGTGGGGGATGTGGAACTCCCGCAGAACGCCTTCCTTGCGGTGCTAAAGACGAAGGAAGAATAGCGAAAGACAGGGGCGCTTTACAGCAACCCCTGTCGCAAGAAGGCAAAGCGGCCTAGTCGAGCCAGAAACGGAAACCTACTTCAAAGTTGAAAGAGCTATGAGGGAACTCAAAACGGTTGTTCCTAACCATCACCCCCAAGCTAGGGGCAATGTTAAAGAAAAGCTCAAAAATGTCAATTGGCTGCCAGCTTACGCCAACGGGAAGCCGTGCGCCGAAAGAAACCCCCCCATTATTCCCGCTTCCAGTCCATACACTGGCAAATCCGCCAACGCCTAAAAACCAGTAAAAGGTGGGGACAATTTCCGCGCCCAAAAAATAATAATCGCCCTGAGCGCCTATTACCATGTAATCACTTGTAATACGAAGGGATAATCCCCAAAAAAGAGGGTTAGCGGGAACCTTTAGGGATAAAGCCCAATAGTTATTAAAGTTGTCGCCGGGACCTGCCATATTGACCCCGCCCCCCCAAAGACCACCGATTCCCAGCCCGCCGGAGTGGACAGGACTGGCAAATGCCGTACCCGCCGTCAAAACCGTGGCGAGAACAATACAAAGCGCTAATTTCTTCATGCAAAACTCCTGTAATTTTTTACCTTGTCAGCTCTAATAAGATGCTTAACCAGCAACAAAGGCTTACTTTATTCTCGTGGAAATATGGCGGCTTGTCAACGCTGCCTAATGACAAACGCCAGCGTTCAATAAAAACGCCCTTTGCACCGATATACATTGGGAGTTTTTTTGCCGATAATGGTTATAACCATGAACAAGCGCATTAATTTCGAAGACAGCCTTTTTCTTTTGATGATGCGGCTTAGGATGATCCGGGACATCATCACCCTTGATGCCGATCCGGATTTTTTTCTTGAAAAAACGCTGGATGACATCTTTTTTACCGATCGCATCCTTGGAATCCTTCTGGGCTGTCTTGAAGAAAACCGCTTTCTCATCGAAAGAGCCGAGGTTTTGGAGCACCTTTCCGATTTGGAATCGCAGTTCTCCCGGCTTCTGCAAAATTTGCTTGATCACAACGGAAATATCTCGATTCAGGACACCCCTTTAACGAGGAAAAAAATCTCCGCCTGCCGGAATAGCAGCTTCGAACGGCAAAACGCCATCGGGAAACTGACTCCCGCCAAAAACAGACAATCTCCTAGCCCAATAGTGGGTTCTGACGAACTTACTGAACTTCTTAAAGCTTTTTAGGTGTTTCGTGAGAATCACCGGGGGAACATTGCGAGGCAGACAGGTAAACGTCTATGGCAGGGATATCCGTCCGGCTATGGACAGGATGAGAGAATCTGTTTTCTCGATACTTGGGGACATTGCGGGCGTTTCCTTTCTTGACATTTTCTCAGGGAGCGGTATCATAGCCTTGGAAGCCGCCTCCCGCGGGGCAGACCCTGTCGAGGCCGTGGAAATAGATACCCTAAAGCGGGAAACGCTTTTGTCGAACGTAAAAATGTCCCCGGCGCGGATTAATTGCCGGTTTATGCCTGCGGAACTTTATGTCAAAAGGGCAAAGCGTCCCTTTGACATTATTTTTTGCGATCCCCCTTTCCCGTACAAGTACAAGTGGGAACTGCTCCAGTCCATCGCCGCGTCCGCGCTTGTCAGGGACGGTTCCCGCCTTTTGCTGCACCGCCCGCGGGAAGATGCCGGGGAAGGCCGCCACGAGAGCCTTTTATTGGAGGATACCCGTGTGTATGGACGCTCAGTTGTGAATTTTTTTAGATTTTTTTGTATTAAAATTTGACAAAAATGGAGATTTTTTATATATTGTTACTGTCGTCAAGGCAAGATTGAGGAACAAAACATGGATTATAAAAGCGTTTTTGAGAAAGTACAGGGACAAAACACCTTTATAAAAACTGTCCAGAAGTCTGCCATGGACGGGACTCAAAAGGCTGCCCTTAACCGCAAGGGCAATATTCTTTATAACTCAGGCGACATAGAAGGGGCTCGAAGAATATTCATAACAACTGGCTATTCCGACGGCCTTATCCGCCTTGGCGATTACTACCATTCAAAGGGCAGGCCCCTGGACGCTCTTAGAATGTACTGGATCGCGCCCGATCGCAAAAGAGCGGAGCCGATTATCGCGCAAATATCCGTGGTTATAAAAAGCATGATACACGATGAAGGGAGTGGGCCCAATTGAACAACGGTATGACCAAAACAGGCGAGAACGAAGAACACCAGCAGTCCGACATTTCCAACCTTTCAAAAAGAGGCTACCAGTTTTTGAAAGAGAACAGAACTACCGGCGCGATAGCGTGTTTTAACCAGATACTGGAAATTGACGAGAGCAACAATTACGCCCTTGTTGGAATGGGGGACGCTTACCGCAAGCAGGGCAGTTTTCGCAACGCAGTATCATACTACCAGCGCTGCCTGACGCATCATCCGGGAAACAATTACGCCCTTTTCGGGCTGGCTGACTGCTACAAGGCCCTTAACAAGTTCCACACGGCTATCGAGATTTGGGAACAGTACCTGCTTTACGATGACAAGAACATAACCGTCCTTACACGGGTGGCCGATGCCTACCGTAAAGTGCGGGATTACAAGCGATCCAAAGAGGTGTACCTGCGGGTAATGCAAATGGAAGAGCGCAATCCTTACGCCATTATCGGGCTGGGGCATCTTCATTACGACTTTAAGGAATACCGCGAGGCGCTGACCTATTGGGAAAAAATGCTGACCTACAACAAGGAAAGCGCGGATATCCGTGTGCTTACCTCCATTGGCAACTGCCACCGCAAGCTCAAGACCTTTAAGGGCGGCATAGAGTATTTTGAAAAGGCCCTTAAAAAAGAGCCGTATAATTTCTACGCCCTTTTTGGCCTTGCCGACTGCTACCGGGGCATGGGCCAGCAGGAGCGCTCCCTGGAATACTGGAACCGCATTCTGGAACAAGACCCTCGCAACAGAATGATTCTTACCCGCGCGGCGGATGCGTACCGGACGCTTGACCAGCCGGAAAAGGCGGCGGACTACTATCAAAGGGCCCTGAACATTGAATTTGACATTTACGCGGTGCTAGGGCTGGCGATTTTGGCCAAAACTCAAGGCAAGCATAAAGAAGCCGTGGAGTCTTTGAAGCGCCTTATTCAACAGGACCCCAAGAACCACCGTCTGTACTTTGAACTCGCGGACTGCTATCTTAAAAATAATGACAAGCGCAAAGCTATGGAAGTTCTGGAAGATTTCCAGCGTCAGGGCGTACGGAATAATGCGGTCAACGAGATGATGGAAAAACTAAGGTCCTAACGGCGTTCGCCCCCCGCCGCGCGTGAGGATGAGCATTTCCGCAAAAAACCCCGTCTGAGAGGATATACGTTTTAAGAATCCCGCATGGGGAACCCGCTCCGGAGCCACGGTCTCCTACGCGGAAACACCATGCAAATGGCTTCTTAAAACGTATATCCTCCCAGACGGGCATTGTACTGACGCTCACGCGCGGCGGGGCATTGCTGGGGGGAAGAACATTAGTCTACAGCCCTCCCCAGCTGAACTTCCCCCGATTGAGTGGACACAAAGTTAAGCTCATGATAACCGAAGGAGAGTAGATCATGAGGAAACGAAGAAAAAGTTACACGAGTGAGTTCAAGGAATCTGCGGTTGAGTTCTGC
>WQUW01000017.1 GCA_009781915.1 Treponema sp.
TGCCCGGCAGGGGAGGATATACGGTTTAAGAAGCCATTTGCATGGCATCTCCGCGTAGGAGACCGTGGCTCCGGAGCGGGTTCCCCATGCGGGATTCTTAAACCGTATATCCTCCCCTGCCGGAGCTTTATGCGGGAATGTTCGCATCACGCGCGGCGGGGGGTGTTGTTGCGGAGCGCCTTGCTTTTCAGTACACTTAACGCATGGCATTGCATCCGCGAAAACGAACAAGAGCATTTCTGGCCTTATGTATACTGCTGTCCCCGCTTCTCCTCTTTGGCTGTTCCCGTAGGGCGGACTGGGTAGAGTTCCGCGGCGAAGGGGGCAGGGGAGTAAGCGCTACCCGCATATCCCCCCCCTTGGGAGTGCGGTGGAGGATACGGTTACAGGAAGACGGCAGGCGTATCGACTCCTTTAACCCGCCGGTAGTCATTGGCGACACGATTTACTTTGGCTCCGGAGACGGCAATTTTTACGCTCTGGACGTGGAAAGCGGCTTTATGCGCTGGATATTCAGGAGCGGTGGGGAAATCAATTCAATTCCGTACGCCGACGACCGCCATATCTACTTCGGCTCCAAAGACGGCAGACTCTACGCCCTGTCCCGTCTGGATGGGCAGGAAGTGTGGAGCTTTTCCGCAAACGGTCAGATTAACTCCCTGGTGCGGCGGTACGGGGATTATGTTATCTTTGTCGGGGACGCGGACGCCATTTACTTTCTTTCGCCGGAAGGGGAAGAGCGGTTTCGTGTCAACAATCCCGGCTGGTATCATTTTACCTTCCTTATCGCCGACGGCGTAATGTACTTCGCCACCGGTCCCCGTGTTCTTGATGTGGGGCCTTTCGACATTAACCGGCGGGAATTCCTCTGGTTCATACCCTTTCACGAAATTAACGCCATCTGGTATTCCGTTGCCTCGATACGCGGCGACCTTGTGCATTTCGGCACGGCGGATATTCGCCGTGGCACGGAGCTGGGCTTTTACGCGCTGGATCGCAGGACGGGGAGGATAGTCTGGTCCCGCACTCTTGACGGGGTTTTTCCCGGCGCGGGCTGGGCTTTTCATGATCAATGGGATTTTTTCTTCAGAAATATGGAGATGCTTGACTTTTTGGCCCCCACAATCTGGAGGGACTTGGTTATCTACACCGGCGGGGACGCGGTGGCCCGCGCGTTTCACGCCGATACCGGGGAACTTCGCTGGGAACACGCCTTTGACACGCCGGTTTCTTCTTCCTCCACAATCGCCGGAAACCGCCTGTATTTCGGCCTTTACGGGAACGACCAACGCCCCTCCCGGCTGGTTTGCCTTGACGCCCGCACCGGAAGGCTTCTTTGGTACATGGAAACTGAAGGGTCGCTCCTTTCCGCCCCGGTAATCGCCGGCAGGCGGATTATCTTTGGCACAGACAGAAGCGTGTTTTACGTGCTGGAAGAAGTGTTTTGAATAAGGCTGCTTAAGAACAGTATCGCCTGACGGTAGCCGTCCAGCCCCTGCCCCATGATGCTTTTTACGCAGGCGAGGGCCGGATACGACAATTGCCGGAACGGTTCGCGGCGGCTGATGTCGGAAATGTGAACCTCCACGGCAGGCAGGCCCACCGCTTTCAGCGCGTCGAGTATGGCAATGCTGGTGTGCGTGTAGGCGGCAGGGTTAATGACTATGCCGTCATACCGCCCTAGCGCTGATTGAATCGCGTCTACAATGGCCCCTTCGTGGTTGGATTGGACTATATCCACGTCTATTCCCTGCGCGTGGCACGTTTCCCGCACCAAGGCTTCCAGCGCTTTGTAGTCCGCTTTGCCGTACAAGGCGGGCTCTCGAATGCCTAGCATATTCAGGTTGGGGCCGTTAATTACCAGTAATTTCATCCAGCGCCTCCATTACACGCTCCGCGACAGTGGCAAGCGCCCCCTCGTTTTGTACGGTAAAGCCGGCAAAGTGGCGGTACAGGGGGAGCCTTTCGGCGTACATGGCCTGTAAATCGCCCTGAGAAAGCGGGCGGCCTTCCCGCCCGAGCTTAGCGGGGCTTCTTTCCACGAATATGATGTTCCCGTTCTGGCGCAGATGGCGGTAGTTTTCTTCACGGGTAACGCATCCCCCTCCGGTTGCCAGAACAAGGCCCGATTCCTTCCCGAATTTTTTAATCGCGGCCGTTTCCCGTTCCCGAAAGCCCGTTTCCCCTTCCCTGTCGAAAATTTCAGGGATGGAGCGTCCGGCGGTTTGCGCTATCTCGGCGTCCGTGTCAATCAGGGGCCGGTTCATCTTTTCCGCCAATAGCCGCCCGATGGTAGTCTTGCCGCAGCCGGGCATTCCGACAAGGACGATATTTTCCATGCGGCGGCGCAGCATACGGATAACCGCCTGTTCTTCCGCCGTGTCAATTTTCCGCCCGGTAAAGATTTCCGAAGCCGCCGCCGCCTGCCCCACCAGCATGGAAAGCCCGCCCGCGCAGGGCAAGCCGCGTTCTTGGGCGTCCATCATAAGGCGGGTGCGGGCCGGGTTGTAAATAAGGTCAAGCACGCCTTCCAGCCGGGGAAAGTAGTCCAGCGAAACCGGCGTATTTTCCGTGTCCGGGTACATTCCCACGGGGGTGGCGTTGACGAGTAGCCCTGAATCCTTGTGGGCAAGCAGAAATTCACGGTGATTGTCCGCTCTGGAAACAACCGTAATTTCCCCCGCCCCAAGTTCCTTCATCGCATGGCAAACCGCAAGGCTTGACCCGCCTTTGCCGAACACGAGTACCTTCCTGCCCGCTACGGTAATCTCGCTTTGCGCCGCCATGTTCTTAAAGCCTGCCGCGTCCGTGTTGTCTCCGTAAAAGCCGCCGCCGGGCATCCGCAGCATGGTATTCACGCTGCCGATTTCCAGCGCGGCGGAGGATAGCTCCCGGCAAAAGGGCAACGCCTGCTGTTTGTAGGGAACGGTTACGTTAAGGCCGTCAATGTCCTTCCGCTCCATAAAGGCGGCGAGTTCCGGCGGTTCTACCTCAAAAAGAGCGTAACTATAGCCCCCAAAGGCCTCGTGAATGGCGGGGGAATAACTGTGCGCCAGTTTCCGGCCCAGTAAGCCGCAGCGCGGCATTACATCACCTCGGAATAGCTGCCCAAATACTTAAAGCCCTCGGAAGATTCCTGCATATCCTCCAGAATTTCGGCCAGGGCGTCCGAATACACGGACGTTTCCAGCGTCAAATAAAACAGGAAGTCAAAATCACGGTCGGGAATGGGGCGGCTTTCCAGCTTGCCTAAGTTAATCCCCAGAGCGTAAAACCTGCCAAGGGCCCTGTACAGGGAGCCGGGCTCGTGCGGCACTGTCATGATAATACTGGTGCGATCCGCGCCGGGGTAAATTTCCAGCTTTTTCGAGATGCAGATAAAACGGGTGTGGTTACTGCTTGTGTCCTGAATATCCTTTTCAAGGCAGTTCAGATCGTAGAGCTTAACGCATCTGTGCGAGCAAATAGCCGCTATATCCCGCCTTTCGGTTTTGGCAACCATCTCGGCGGCGGCGGCGGTGTTTTCGCACTGGGTGGCCTTTACCTTAGGGCCCATCTTCTCCAAAAATCTGGCGCACTGCGTCAGGGCCTGCTCGTGGGAAACAATTTCCCGGATGTCTTCCCGCTTAACGCCCTTGGGAGCCAGCAGGTTGTGGTCGATTTTCAGACGGATGCTCCGCACAATGTAAAAGTCGCGGCTTTGCATCAGGTTGTGTACTTTGTTCACCGAGCCTGCGGTGCTGTTTTCCAGCGGCAGTACGCCGTACTGGCAAAAGCCGTTTTCGACGGCGGAAAACACGCTTTCGAATGTCTTGAAGTACTGTATGTCAGGCTGGCTGAAAAGCCGCGTGGCGGCCAATTCGGAGTAGGCCCCCTCTACGCCCTGACACGCCACTGTCGCTTTCTGGGGGAAGAGCTGGGGCGTACCGCGTACCGCTTCCTTAATCTCCCCGCATAAAGCGGATGTTTCGCCCCGCAGTGTAGAGCGCTGATAGCTCCGGCTTATGTCAAACAGCGTGTTGTAGAGGATGCGGGCATAGTATTCGGTTTGAGGGCTTGCCTTTTGCGAAATGGCTTTAAGTTTTTCCGCCTCCCGCTTCTGATCCAGCACGGGGATGCCGCCGGCTTTCTTACAGGCGGCGACCTGCGACACCGCCTCCATGCGCTCTTCAAACAGGCGCAGCAGTTTTTCGTCAATGCCGTCGATTCTTTCCCGCAATTCATTCAAGTTCATAGTCTGGCTCATTGTCGCTCCTTATGAGTTGTGGATCAGTATACACCCAATGGCCGCGATGTTGAAGGTGCAGGCGAGCGCGCCGGGCGGGGCTTACACACAGCTATCGCACACGGCAATAGCCATGACCGCCTCCATGCAGGGCACGGCTCTGGGCACGATGCAGGGGTCGTGGCGGCCCTGTACGGACAGGGATGCCGCTTCCAGCGTGTCAAGACGGACGCTTTCCTGCGCCCTGCCTATGGAGGGGGTGGGCTTGATTACCGTCCGGAAAATTACCGGCATTCCGGTGCTGATTCCCCCAAGTATGCCGCCGTGATTGTTGCCACGGGTTTTAACCGCCCCCCCGCATACGTAGAAAGGGTCGTTGTGTTCGCTGCCCCGCATTAAGGCGGCGCTAAAGCCCGCGCCGAACTCGATGCCTTTCACGGCGGGGACGGCAAAGGCAAGGGAGGCGATGCGGTTTTCCATGCCGCCGAACAGGGGGTCTCCCAAGCCGGCGGGCAGGCCTACGGCGGCGCATTCAATCGTGCCGCCTACGGAGTCCAGAGCCTCTTTCGCCCGGCCTATCTCCTGCGTCATTGGGGCGGCGGCGGCGGGGTCTAAGACCGGGAATTCCATTTCCCAAAGGCCCCTAAGGACGGCCTCGTTGACGTTTTCCGGGTCGAACAGCCTGTCTGTGGCCCCCGCCACGGAAGCCACGTGCGCCCCGATAACAACGCCCCGCCGGGCGAGCATTTGCAGGCACAGGCCCCCGGCGATACACAACGCCGCCGTAAGCCTGCCGGAAAAATGCCCGCCACCTGAAATGTCCGCGTGGCCGCCGTGCTTTACGCTGGCGGTATAATCGGCGTGGCCGGGGCGGGGGATGTCTTTTGTGACGGCGTAATCCTGCGAGCGGGTATTTGTGTTGCGGATAATGGCGGTAATGGGCGCTCCGCAGGTTTTCCCGTTTACAATGCCCGAAAGAAACTCAGGTTCGTCCGCCTCTTGCCGAGGGGTAGACCACGGAAAGCGCCCCGGCGCGCGCCGTTTCAGGAACGCTCCAAGGGCATCCATATCGACAGGTTCCCCCGCCGGAATGCCGTCCAGGGTAACGCCAATCGCCGCCCCGTGAGACTGCCCGAATATGGCAAGGGAAAGCCGGTTTTTCCACACGCTTGCCATGTTACCGCTCCTGTACCCGCACCGTCTTGCCCAAGGCGGCTAAATCCTTCCAGAAGGCAGGGTAGGACTTATTCACCGCCTGCGCTCCGGTAATGGTAACAGGCCCCGCGCAGGCGGCGGAGGCTACCGCCGCCATCATCGCTATGCGGTGGTCGCCGCAAGCGTCCACCGTGCCCCCGGCTAGAGCGGGCCGCCCGTGTATTTCAAGGCCGTCCCCGGTTTCCGTAACGCTGGCTCCCAAGGCGTTCAGCGTCCGGGCTATCGCAAGAAGGCGGTCTGACTCTTTCAGCCTAAGGCGGGCCGCGTTCCTTACAACGGTTGTCCCCGTCCCCGCCGCCGCCACCGCCGCCAGTACCGGCCCAAGGTCGGGTGCGGAGCCAAGGTCAATCTCTGTGCCGTGCCGCCGGCCTTCTTTTACGGCAAGCGTCCCGGCCTGCCAGTCTACGCCCGCCCCCATGCGCGCGAGTATACCGCACACTTCCTTGTCGCCTTGGGTTGAGTCTTTTTCCAGCCCCCGCACTTGTATATCCCCGCCGGGCATCGCCCCCGCGCACAGCCAAAAAGCGGCGTTTGACCAGTCCCCCTCAACAGCGATCCGGGACGGGCTTGTAAACACGCCTGTGCCCTGAATATCGTAGCGGGAATCGCGCGCAGTGCGGGTAACGGCGGGCGTGTGCCCGAAGGCCCGCGCCGCTTCCAGCGTCATATCAATATACGGCCCGGACTCGATGGGCTGCGTTACGGTAAGGCGGCTTGGGCTGTCCAGAAGGGGCAGGGCCATCAATAGGCCGGTGATGTACTGCGAGGAGATGTCGCCGGGCAGGTGGTACTCGCCGGGCTGTAGCCGTCCTTCGCAGCACAGCGTATCCGGCCCCTCCCGCCAAAGACGGATGCCGTGGCGTTCCAACTGCGCATCCAGGGGGGCCATTGGCCGCTGAGACAAGCGCCCCTTCATCTGGAACACGCAGCGGAGCCCCAGAGCGCACGCCACGGGAAGCAGGAAGCGCAGGGTTGAACCGCTTTCCATGCAGGGCAGAAAAAGCGCTTCGCCCGCCTTCTGCGGCTGGCGGCTGGAGGGCGTAACGGCAAAGCCGTCTTCGCGCCGCAGTACCGCCGCGCCAAGGGCGTTCAGGCAGTCCGCCGTGGCCCGGATATCATCGGCCCCGGTTTCGGCGCAGGCAAGCATGGTTTCCTTGTCGGACAAGGCGGCGTACATAAGCAGGCGGTGCAAGTGGCTCTTGGAAGGTATGGCTGAAACGCTGCCCGCTATGCTTCCGGGCATTACGGTTACGTTCATGGCTCGAATCCCGCTTCAATCCATTCTAGGAGTTCGCTCACTGGCATTTTTCGCAGGACGCACTCTCCGGGGCGTGAGGGAACCGGCTCGGTAATAAAGCCGCCGGCCCGCTTTTTGTCGTGCAAGGCGGCTTCGTGCAGGGCCTTTGGCGTGTAGTCCGTCCGATCCGGCAGGTTGTACAGCGCAAGCAGGCGTTCCAGCGCCGTCCGGCATTCGGGCGGGCAAAGGTTTTTCCTCGCGGCGGCGCGGGTGATGACGCTCATGCCGATAGCCACGGCGCGCCCGTGGGAAACTTCGTAGCGGCTTAGCGCTTCGATAGCGTGGCCTACGGTATGCCCGAAGTTCAAGAGTTGGCGCTCGCCGGTATCCAGCACGTCTTTCTGTACGATATCACGCTTTAGGCCAACGCACGTTTCGATAACCCCGGCAAGCTGCGTGTGAAGCGGAACGTCAACGAGGCTCTTCAACAAAGCGCCGCTTTGAATCATGCCGTATTTTATCACTTCCGCGCAGCCATCGGCAAAGGCTTGCGAGGCGAGCGTGGCAAGGACGTCCGGGTCGCACAGAACCATCGAGGGTTGATAAAAGGCCCCGGCAAGGTTTTTTCCGGCGGGCAGGTCAATGCCGGTCTTGCCCCCCACGGAGGAATCGACCATCGCAAGCAGGGTGGTGGGAACCTGCACGAAAGGTATTCCCCTAAGGTATGTTGCCGCGGCGAACCCGGCTAAATCTCCCACAAGCCCGCCGCCGAGCGCTATAATCATGTCCGCGCGTGTAAGGCGGCTTTCCGCAAGATGGTTTAGAAGCGAAATATACCGCTCCGCATTTTTGGAGGCTTCGCCGGGGAGAACGGAAAAGGAAAGGGCGGTAAGTCCGGCTTCGGTAAGGGATTGCATGACGGGCTGTAAGTACAGGGTCTTTACGGTGTCGTCAGTTACCACGAGCGCGGTTTGCGCGCTGGCGGCAAGCTCCCGCGCCTTCCCGCCGATACTGGACAGCGAGGCGGGCTCTATGTAAATATTGTAGCGGCGGGCGTCCTGTCTGGCGCATACGGAAATGGTTGTCAAGGGCCGCGCGCCTTCTGCCCGGCGCGGGTCATTGTAGCGCCTCCCGGATTTTCCCGATTTTTAGCGCCAAATCCCGGAAAGCGCCGGGGGTAAGGGACTGCGCCCCGTCCGAAAGGGCCTTTTGCGGGTCGTTGTGTACCTCTACGATAATTCCGTCCGCCCCCGCCGCCACCGCCGCCAGCGACATGGAGGGAACAAGGTCGGCCCGGCCCGTGCCGTGGCTGGGATCGACAACGACGGGTAAGTGCGTCAGGGCTTTTAGCACGGGAACTGCCGACAAGTCCAGCGTGTTGCGGGTGTAGGCGTACTCGTAGGTGCGGATGCCCCGCTCGCAAAGAATTACGTTCTCGTTGCCGTTGGCCATGATATATTCGGCGCTCATAAGCAGTTCTTTTATGGTTCCGGCAAGGCCCCGCTTCAGCAGAATGGCGCTTTTTACCTTGCCAAGCTCTTTTAGAAGGTCGTAATTTTGCGTGTTCCGCGCCCCGACCTGTATTATGTCCACTTCTTTTTCCAGAAATAGTTCCAGACTTCTGTGATCCATCAACTCCGTAACGATGGGCAGGCCCGTGGCTTCTCTTGCTTGCACCAACAGGTCTATGCCTTCGCTGCCTAGGCCCTGAAAATCGTAAGGCGATGTCCGGGGCTTAAACGCTCCGCCCCGCAAAAAATTGGCCCCCGCCGCCTTTACCTCACCTGCGACAAAGAGTATCTGCTCGCGGCTTTCTACCGAGCAGGGCCCCGCGATAAGGG
This sequence comes from Treponema sp., assembly GCA_009781915.1. GTDB lineage: Bacteria > Spirochaetota > Spirochaetia > Treponematales > Breznakiellaceae > WRKT01. The sequence goes on from WQUW01000017.1 coordinate 8,519, forward strand.
CGAAATTGCCGCCGCCGATTGCCGGCCCCTTGCCGGGCCCGATGCGTATCACGGTGTCGTCCGGGTGGATTTTCCTGTTGCTTGCCTTGAAGGTGTCGGTCATGTCGGCGACAGACTCTACGATGTCAAGGCTCTTTAGCATGTCGATGTCAACGGGCTTTGTATCGCCAATCAGCCCCAGCACGGTCTGCTGCTGCCCCTGATACTCGCGGACAACCAACTGCTTGTCCTTCAGCCAGCGAACTAGGTGATCAATCTTTTCTTGAGGCACATCGGGCCGTACTATTACTACCATGTTTGTATGTTAACCCTGTCTGTTTTACCACGGGAACGGGGCTTTGTCAATAAACGTGCGGCGGGGGTGTCAACAGTTAAACACGGGGCACTTGTCGTTGACAGAGGGGCAATTAATGCCGATCGTTCTAAATCGTTTTAACTATTGCCATCGTTACTGTCATTTCGCCTTTATTGCCCCGGCGGCCTTCTCCGCAATGGCCGCTGCCGACAAGCCGTACTTGTCCAGAAGCTCATCATGGTCGCCGGATTCCGCAAAGCAGTCTTCCACGCCTATACGCAACAGCCTTGCAGGGTAGCTGTCAGTCAATACCTCGGACACCGCAGAGCCAAGCCCCCCTATAACAGAGTGATCTTCCACCGTTACAAGAAGCCCGCTTCGCCCGGCGGCCTCCAAAACCGCTTCTTCGTCCAGCGGTTTTACGCAGGGCATTTCGATAAGCCCTACATCGTACCCCTGCTCCCGCAAAAGCCTTTCCGCCATAACCGCCCGGGCAACCGCCGCTCCGTTTGTTATCAGCGCCGCGTCCTTCCCGCCGCCCTTCATGATGTTCGCCTTCCCAATCTTGAACGTGTAGCCAGTGTCGAACACGGCGGGCAGAGGATCCCGCCCAAGACGCAGATACACAGGCCCGGTGTACCCGGTTATCGCTTCTACTATCGGGCCAACAGAGGCGGCATCGGCGGCTTGGATTATCACAAGACCCGGTATCGACCTGAGCGAACCTATGTCCTCCGTCCCCTGATGAGTAACCCCCTCCTGTCCCCCGGACAGACCCCCAAGCCCGGCTACGATCTTTACGTCAAGACCGGGATAGCAGATGAATGTCCGCACCTGTTCCGCTATCCTCATCGCGGCGAACACGGCGTATGTTGCTATAAACACTTTCGCTCCGCACGCCGCCATTCCCGCCCCCATAAGGGCCATGTTCTGCTCAGCTATCCCGATGTTCAGCGCCCTTTGGGGGTACTCCTCTCGCATCGGGCCGCCGCCCACGGATTTAAGCGTGTCAGCCGCTATGTACATGATTTTTTCGTTTTTCTGCGCCTGCTTCAAAAGGGCTTCGCCAAAGGCCGCGCGCGTGGAAACCTTGTCATACTCAGCGCTTTGCATGGAATGCGTCATGTTACCTCCCTCCCAGTTCGGTCATTGCCGTGTCGTACAATTCTTTCGTCATGAGCTTCTGGTGGTAATCGTTGTTGTGTTCCATGAAGGACACGCCCTTGCCCTTGACTGTATCCGCCACTATGCAGACCGGCCCCCCGCGATAGTTCGCCGCCGCGTCCAGAGCGCTGACGACCGCTGCCATGTCGTGCCCGTTTACTTCAAGAGTTTTCCAGCCGAACGGCTCCCATCTTTGCCTCATGTTGTTCATGGGGCAAATTTCCTGTGTCGTGCCGCCGCTTTGAAAACCGTTCATGTCAACAATGGCGATGAGGTTGTTCACTCCAAGAACGGGGGCTTGCGTTACCGCTTCCCACACGGTTCCTTCGTTCATTTCCCCGTCTCCCAGAATCACGTATACGCTGCATGGCTTTCCCGTGTGTTTCAGGTAGTACGCCATGCCTAGCCCCGCTCCAAGGCCGTTGCCCAGCGAGCCTGTTGTCATGTCTACTCCCGGTGTTTTTCCCAAAACAGGATGGCCTTGCAGAATGCTTCCCGGATGCCTGAGTGTTTTAAGATGTTCATGGGGGAAGAATCCTTTGTCAGCCAGAATCGCGTACAGAACAAGGCAGGCGTGACCTTTTGAAAGCACCATCCGATCCCTGTTTTCCCATGCCGGGTTTTGCGGGTCTACGTTCATGAACTTGTAGTACAGGGCCGTGCAGATGTCGGCGATGGACAGCGCCGGCCCCGGATGCGTCAGCCGCTGTGATTCGTAAGCTGTCTTAACGATCAGGCGGCGTATTTCCTGCGCTTTGTTTTGCAGGCTTTTTATTTCATCGCAGTTTATCACTAATTACCTCCCAATAAATTAATGAAATAGAAATGTTGATACTCCGGATGATATTTGCGGAAAAAAGATCATAATTCCCAGAATCGTCAGCATCAAAATCAGGAACGGAATACAATACCTGAATCCGGCAAGAAAACTTGTTTTTGCGATATAGGTAGAAATAATCAAGGTCGTGCCGACAGGAGGTGTGTAAATCCCTATTATCAACGCGTACACAACGACCGCTCCGAAATGAAGCATATCCATACCCACAGCCATAGCAACAGGCGCGAAAATAGCCCCTATCAATATAACGGCAGGCGACACATCAATAACTAAGCTTACAATAAGCGCCACAACAACCACAAAAATAAGAATTACGGTATGATTCCCCAAATTCGCCAGAGCCCATGACGCTAATGCTTGCGGCATCATAAGGAAGGAAAGTATACCCGACAATATGGAAGCGTTGGCGATAATAAAAAGCACGACTGCCGTCTGGAGGCCAGCTTCGATAAAGGCGTGGTATATTTTTTTTGGCGTTAACTCTCTGTAAAAAAACGCGCCAATGATCAGTGAGTACACAACGGCTATTACTGCCGCCTCGGTAGCGGTAACTACCCCAAACAATATACCGCCGACTATAAAGAATGGCATAAACAAAGCGGGCACACACCTTAAAACAATTAAAGGTATTTGCTTTAAAGGTGTCGCCGGCCCTTTGGGGTAATTTCTTCTTACCGAAATAACCCAGTTGACAAATAACATTCCAAAGCCGGTAAGGAGTCCGGGGACAAGATTGGCGAAAAACAAATCCCGCACGGACGCATTGGCGACTGTCGCCATAAGAACCATCGCTATGCTGGGAGGTAGTATCAGCCCCAGAGACGGCGAAGTTGAATTGATTGCAACAGCATATTCCGGATCGTAACCAGCCTTTTTCATGGCTGGTATTAAAATCGGCCCCATCGCGGCTGCGTCGGCAACGGCGGAACCGGACACAGCCGCAAAAGCCATGCTCCCGACAATTGACGCTCCACCCAAACCGCCCCTGCGATGCCCAACGATAACGTTCGCCAAATCAAGCAGCCGCCGCACGACTCCTCCCTCGCTCATAAGGTGGCCGGCCAATATAAAAAAAGGAATTGCCAACAGAGGGAAGGAATCCGTCCCGCCAAACATTCTTTGTATTGCGAAAATAGCGGGAAGAGGGCTATCAATCACAATAAAAGCTATTGAGCCAATGCCAAGCGCAAAAGCTATGGGCATTCCCAGAGCAAGCATCAGAAAAAAGATGGGCAGAAAAATTAACATGCCGCTTCCCCCTCTTTTTCTTTTGTGTCTTCCTTTTTGTATCCGCTGATTCGTTTAGTAATCAGTTCAATTGAAAATAGCAAAAAAAGCAATCCCGAAAAGGGTATTATGATATACACGTAAAACATGGATATTCCAATGCCGGCCGACATTTGCCTGTACATACGTATTGCTATATCATATCCATGCCACATCATAAAAATGCCAAAAAGGGCAATCAAACAAAAAATGATTATATCCAATTTTTTCTTGACAGCTTGTGAAAGCTTTCTGGTAACAATATCAACGCCCACCATTCCTCCCCTGCGATATCCAATGGCTGAAGCGGAAAATAAAAGCCATGTCATCATTCGTCTGGATAATTCTTCCGTCCAGGGAAAAGGGATCACTAAAACATAACGCCCAAGCACTTGCAAGCCGGTAGAAAAAACCATTCCCGCCAACAAAAGAAATATAAGGCATCTAACAGCAGTATCCACCCCGTCTAGAACTTTATATGCTTTCAACACAACTGTATTCATCTAATTTCCCTCTGGACATAAAAATGCCCACAGCCAAAAAGCTATGGGCAATGTGAAACATTTATTCGAATTCTCTGCCTGCTTCTCTGATTGCCCTGTAAAAATCAACAAAGCCGTCTACATGCAGAAATTGCTGGTACACATTCGCAGTCAAGGCGCGCCAGCCGGAAGTGTCAGGGTGGGTTACCGTCATGTGCTGTATTGCCTGCGCAAACTCTGCCGCTTCCACTTCCCTGACTGCCGCGTCGTTAAATACAGCGGCTCCAGCGGCAGCTCGATTCACCCATTCTCTTTGCTGATCGGTAAGCCTTCTGTATGTCGATTCAGCGATAGTAATGAACATGAATCCATATACGTGGTTTGTAACAGCCAGATATTCCGCCACCTCATAGAATCTGGCATTTACGATAACGGAAATAGGGTTTTCCTGGCCGTCAATAGTTCTTGTTTGCAGCGCCGTATACACTTCGGGGAAGGCCATTGGAGTGGGGCTTGCTCCAAGCGCCGCCCACAGAGCAAGGCGGGCAGGCATTTCGGGGACTCGCAGCCGCAATCCGTGTAAATCCTCAATGCTGTTTATAGGTCTTACGGTTGTCATGATACGCGGGGTACGCATTAACATACTAAGAACTCTGATACCTGTTGTGTCAACCAAGCGGTCGTAAATATCCCGTCCGATAGGGCCTTCCCAGACTTTTCTTACATGGTCTTCATTGATAAACAGAAGTTCGTATTCCATTATCATCATTGCGGGATCAAAGTTCTGCAAAATACCGGAAACAACAGACATGTCCATCGTTCCCAGCTGCTGGCCTTCCACAATTTCCCTTTCGTTACCGCCAAGTCCGCCCGCCAAAACGTCAACCCTCATTGTACCGCCAGAATAGTACTCAAGCAGCCTGCCAAATTCCCGCGCAGACAATACCTCGACGGTACCATCGGCCATGGATGAACCAAGCCGCAGTGTGCCGTCCCATTCCCGCTGACACCCGATTACCAGCATTGCCGTACAAATAACCAGTGCCGTTAAAAAAACACGCCGAAAAATCTTTTTCATGTTTACGTTCTCCTTGTAAATACTTTTTATGAAAACCTGTTTAACAAACAGGGCTTTTCCCATCCGCAGGCGGCATAAGTTTGTCCTGTATCTTGCGAAGGTGATAAACCATGGTGTCTGTTTTAAGTTCCACCATATCGTACGAAATCTCCTGATCTTTTTTCGCGTCTTTCACAAGCTTTGCTCCGTCAAGCAAACCAAAAGGAACCAGATTTTCTTTCTTTGTGGTTACAGCGAGATCGTTTTCAGCGTACACGGTAAAACCGCCGCCGCCATCAATGGTCTCGCCTGCCTTCATTTCTTTTTTGGCCCTGCCAATAACCTCCGTTAACAAGCCGTACTCGGGAACAACTGTAGGTTCTTTATCCTCGACTGCCCAGACGATGGAAAGCGGGATTTCGTTTGTAACAAGATGATACGGAGTATAAAAGGTGAAATAATCATCCGTATGCACGACATCAAAATATTTTAAGTCTTCCTGAATCTGGGAATGGGTAGTACGTGCCACAACAAATACGCCCGGTGTAACACTGTTTACAAAATCAATGCTTCCATCGGGGTTCTTCAGAGGAATCGCATAATCAATAACACCTCGCTGGTTTAAAATGCCGCCTTCCGATTTAAGGCGGAATACCTTTGCCATTTCCTCCACTCCAGCCACAGGGCCATGCATCCCGCGTTTATCGGGCACAAGCCCTGTCGCGTTGGAAATGCACGCCATCTCAATTGCTGTTTTCGTGGCGTCCCGAAACGTTACAAGAAAGTGGGGGTTAATTTTCAAATCGCTTGCCTCTCGCGCAAGCGTATCGGGATTAGCGTATTTATCCATTTTGCCAAGGCTTGCCGGAGTCTTTCCTACGGCTACTATTTCAAATCCCAAACCGCCCCACCTGTCCACAAGTTCAGTAATCAGGCCGGGCTCGTCACCGCTGGAAACAGAGTACACAACTCCGGCCCGCTTTGCCATTTGGTGAAGCAACGGCCCCACCACGACATCGGCTTCGACATTCAGCATAATAATATGCTTGCCCGCTTGAATGGCTCTGTACGCAACCTGCGATCCAGCTTCAGGGTTACCCGTACCTTCCACGACACAGTCAATCTCAAGTTCCGCGAGGATCGCGGAATCTTCTACCACCACATATCTCTTTAGCCTAATCGCGTCATTGATTTCAGAAGGCTTATTGGAGAACAAAATATCTGAGCTTTTAACTCCGTTAATTTCAAAAGCACGCACGGCGGCTTCTTTTCGAATATCACAGATTACAGCGTTTCTTATTCCTTTCATGAGAAAGGTTTGGCAAATCGCTCCGGTGTTCATCCGGCCAGCGCCAACCCACGCGACCTGTATGGGCTTGTCTTCTTTAAACCGCCTAAGCAGTTTTCTCTGAATCATAGTCGTTCCTCCTACCTATTTAATAAACAAGATTTTCCCGGCCCCTTTGTTGACCTGCTCAAACGCTTCGTTCACTTGTTCAAACTTAAACCTGTGCGTAACAACATCCAGAATCTTGATTCTGCCCGCGTCAACCAGAGAAGACAATTTCCACCATGTTTCCCAAATGCGCCTTCCAAAGATTCCTTTAATATTCGCGCCTTTCAGGTTGATGTTTTGTGTTATGTTGACCGGCACAGTTCCACCGGGATGCCCCACCGTTACGATACGGCCTTCCAGCCGCAGGTAGTCGAACAGGTTTTCGTACACCTTTGTGTTGCCGGTCATTTCCAGAATAACATCCACACCGCCACGGCGGGACGTATACTGTTTGACGACAGACGCCAAATCTTCCTTTGCGGAATTGACCGTAACGGCTCCAAGTTTTTTCGCAAGTTCCAGCCTGTAGTCGTCAACATCAACGGCGATAACCCGCGCCGCGCCGCAGGTAAGCAATGTCATGATGGATAAAAGGCCAATTGCCCCGCAGCCCAGAACAAGGGCCGTATCGCCGGGCTCCAGTTGCGCGCGTTCTACCGAGTGCATGGCAACGCCCGCAGGTTCAAAAAGAGCCCCTTCCTCAAAGGAAACATTGCTAGAGAGTTTGAATACAACGCTTTCCGGCGCCAGGGCAAATTCGGCAAAACAGCCGTTGCAACTGGTTCCGTAAATATCCATACGCATACAGTTGTGGGCATTCCCATTCTGGCATTGGAAGCACAGCCCGCACGGAATATGCGTTTCCAGCGAAATACGATCCCCGGCCTTTACTGATGTAACATTACTGCCGGTTTCCACAACAGTTCCCGAACACTCATGTCCTACGATAAAGGGAAATTTCACGTTAAACTTGGAAGCGAAATCTTTCGCGGATTGGTTCCAGTGATAATAGTGAATGTCTGTGCCGCAAATAGCCGCAGCTTCAACTTCAAACAGCACTTCGTTTGGCTTGGGGCGGGGCCTTTCTACATCCATGAAGGAAAAACCCTTGTTCTCCCCTGTCTTTACAATCGCCTTCACCAATTCCTCCTTTACGACTGCCTACCTCACCCGTTATCACTTGGGATTATCGCCGATTTCTTCAAAATTTCATAAAATTCCACAAAAATGATATTAAACATCGTAAACGCAATTATAATGATATATTGCATCGTTGTCAATACCTATTAGGTGCCTAAAATGACTTAAAATGACCTGTGAATACATATGACTGACATACGAAAAGTTTTAGCCGCTAACATAAAGTCTTTCAGAAGTGAAATGGGGCTAACCCAGTCCAAGCTCGCCGAGAGGGCAAACACGAGTACCCGCCACATTGCCATGATTGAGGTATGCAAGAATTTTCCGTCCCCGGAAATGATAGAGCGAATCGCCGGAGCGTTAGGAAAGGACACGGTTGACCTGTTTGCGGTAACGCCTGCCCGCACCGAGTGGAAGCAGGCCATTCTTGCGGACATCGAAAAACTGATAGCCAGTAAGCTGGAAGAGCTTAAAGCTCCCCCGGAGTAAGCCTTGAATTTTCATTGATAATGTCGGACAATAACAATATGACAAGTGAAATCATGTTTTCTTGGAACGAAGCCAAGCGTCAGGAAAACATCAAAAAACGGGGGCTTGATATTGCGGTGTTGGCAAGTAAGGTATTCGCCGACCCAAACGTTATTTTTAGGCAGGATATTCGCAAAGATTACGGCGAGGACAGGTATCTTGCCTACGGCATGGCTAGCGGCCTTCGTATTTGCATTTGTTTCACGTTGCGAGGGGAGGTTGTACACCTCATCACAATTTTCAAAGTCAATAAAAAAGACTGGGAGAAATATTATGCCGGAAAAATTGGTTAGCATGACGCTGGAAGAAATCCGCAGAGTGCATGGCAAGGACGAGGCTGGAATTATGGCTATGGCACAGGCTGCGCCGGAGTCCGATATGCAAGGCATACCGGAATTGAAAGATTCAACGCCGGGATTGGTTGTTGCCCGTGGTTTCGCTCAATTTCGTGAATACATTAATCGCAAAGGCCGCCCAAAAGCCGAGAGCCGCAAGACAAGGATTTCTATCCGTCTGCCGGAGGAAACCGTAGTTTCGATTCGTGAAGTGGAAGGGTACAGCACGATCCTTGGCGAATATATAATGGGGGGAATAAAAAACGGTTCGTTACAATTCCCCAAATCCGAAGAAGCCAAAAGCATAACGCCATAGACGGAAATTAAGTACAGCGCCCCCGCCGCAATCCCGGCGGGCTAACTGCGGCCCACACACAAAAAAGGCCGTTCCAAAACCTGATGTCTTGGAACAGCCCCTTAAATCCAGTGAACCACAGCCCCCTATGGAAGAGCCGGGTACACTACAGCGGCATCCCACATGCCTTGCCGGGTTTCTCCCCGAATGCTTGGAATGTTCAGAATCATGCCGGGGTGAATAAGGTCAGGATTGCCGGGATCGGGCATCCTGTCCAGGTTAGCTTCGTAAAGGCGTCTCCACTGCCACGGGTCGTTAAACGCCCAAGGCTGGCCGGCGATGTTCCACAGGGAATCCCCCGTGTCAATCCACAACCGCACCGTATGCTGAGACGGAAGAAAAACCATGGCGGGATGGGGCGGAAGGCCGGAAATATTGGCTAACGCCGCAAGTACCTGAAGCGCGGAATCAATGGCGTCGTCCCATTCCGCCGCCGCCCGGTACGTAAGGGCCTGTCCGTAGGCGGTTTGGGCCACGCCAAACTCCTGGGGATACCGCGAAGCCGCGTCTGCGGCAGTGGCATACGTCAGCCGCTGGCGGGCGGCGGCAATGGCGTTGTCCGTCTCCCACATCCTGAGCTGCAGGTACACAAATTCATCGGAGAGGGCGGCAAAGCGCATCGCCTCTTCAGAAAACTGGATAGACGCAAGGTAATCGCCCTCGTCAAACGTCTGCTGGGCAAGAATGGTAAGCCGCACGCTTTCGACAAAGTATCTATTGTTCCTGATGCTCGCGGGAATATCCGCGTCTGCGGGAACAGCCTGAGCGAAAATCGCCTGCGCCCCGAATACTGCCATGAGTACCGGTATGATAATTAAACTGCGGTTCATTAGATGCCCCCTCCTTCAAGAATTCTTTCGGCTTCTCTGGCGATTTCATCGCTTTCCGCCATTCTTTCGTTAGCCAGCCGTAACGCTTCCTCGGCTATCAACTGTCTTTCATAGGCAAGCCGGGCGGCGGCCCCAAACAGGGGGGCGCTTTGAACGAAAAGCGCGCCCGCTTCGTCCATGCTCTGCGCCCGGTACGCCGTGTCGGCGCGGGTGTACAGGCTTTGGGCGGAGTCGAACTCCTGCCGGGCCGCTACATTGGCCCTAATGTCCAAGGCTCTTTGCCGCTCGGCGGTGGCCCCGGTGCGTGAATATAAAACCAGAGCCATTGCGGCCCCGGCCCTTGCTCCGGGGAAATCCCCTGCGTCCCATCTGGCAAGAGCGTCCCTAGCTACGGTATCGGCCTGCGAAAAGAGGCCGGGAACCACCGCTTCGGCGATCTCCTGTACCTGTTCCCTTACGCTAAGCGCCCTAAGCCCGGTTTCGATAGCGCCGTACATCGCCAGAGCGTTGACGGAGGCATCCCGGGCGGCATGGAAATCACCCGCCTCGTACAGTTCACGGGCGCTGTAAACCGCGTTGTCCGCCTGCAAAAGAAAATCGGGACTCCGCGCCGGGGCTCCGGCATTGACCGCCGCGGCGCGGGCGCTTACCAAGTCCCTTTCCATGTTTTCAAAGCTTTGGGCAATGGCTCTGGCGGCCAGCGCTTCAAGAGCCTCGGCGGCTATGGTATAGCGCTCCGCGGATTGACGGATTTCCACGTAGGGTTCGGTTGTTCTTTGTTCTTCCGCGTAGGCATACAAAGAATCGGCGGCATCCCACTCCGAAGGAAAAAGGACAGGCCCGTCAAAATCCAGCGCCAGTTGCCTAGCGGCGGCGGCCCGGGCGGCGGCCTCTTCCAGTGTCTCTAGGGCGGCGTTATAATCCGGCCTTGTCCTGCACGAGACTGTCGTAAACAGAATCAACAGACCTGTTACGATCCAGCATACATACTTACCTTTCATTGGCTACTCCTTCTATCAACCATTGCTTGTGTCATACTCGACACCTAAAGTATACCCCAATTTCACGAAATAACAGTATACAGTATTCATCTTATGGAAGCAATAGCCTGTTGAGTAAGGGCATCACAGCGCTCGTTGTACTCGTTGCCCGCGTGGCCCTTTACCCAGCGCCACGTTACGGAGAAGCCTGAAGCCAGCGTGTCCAGTTCAACCCAAAGGTCTTGGTTTTTTACGGGCTTTTTGTCGCTGGTGCGCCACGAATTCCGCTTCCAGTTATGTATCCACTCGGTTATGCCCTTTTGGACATACTGGGAATCGGTGTAAAGCGTAAGGTTTCTGGAAAGATCAAGGTTTACCTTCAGGGCTTTAAGGGCGCAGATAACCGCCAGCAGTTCCATCCGGTTATTGGTGGTGCTTTTTTCCCCGCCTAGCTCCTCCGCCACAACTACGCTGCCCTGAAAAGTCTTTTGAACCATCACATAGGCCCATCCGCCCGGGCCGGGATTTCCCGAGCAGCCGCCATCGGTATAGATATGAATCATGGAATGATAGTATCATCAAAAAAAACTATTGACTATACGGGCGTATTTTTGCTATCCTAGTCGTAACAATGGTCGGCCCCTATAGCGGGTTGATTCATCACCACACCTTAAATTTCGGGGTGTCAATGTTTTTAGCACCCCGGTAAATGTAATGGAGGAAAGAGTATTATGGCTAAACAATTGTTGTTCAATGAAGATGCCCGCCGCAAACTGCTGGCGGGGGTTGAGCAGATCTCTCAAGCTGTCAAGGTTACGTTGGGCCCCAAGGGAAGGAATGTCCTTTTGGACAAGAAATTCGGCGCTCCAACCGTAACCAAGGACGGGGTTTCTGTGGCTAAGGAAATTGAGCTGGTAGACCCGTACGAAAACATGGGCGCCCAGCTTCTTAAAGAGGTTGCCACCAAAACCAACGACGTTGCCGGGGACGGCACGACAACCGCCACGGTTCTGGCCTACGCGATGGTGCGGGAAGGCCTTAAATCCGTGGCCGCCGGAATGACCCCCTTGGAACTGAAGCGGGGCATTGATAAGGCGGTGGTAATCGCCGTGGATGAAATCAAGAAGAACTCCAAAAAAATCAACGACAAAGAAGAGATTTCCCACGTGGCCTCGGTTTCCGCCAATAACGACATCGAAATTGGCAAAACCATCGCTGACGCTATGGAAAAAGTCGGGAAAGACGGGGTTATCACGGTCGAAGAATCCAAAACAATGGATACCTCTATCGAGTTCGTGGAAGGTATGCAATTTGACCGGGGGTATATCTCCGCCTACTTTGTTACCGACCGGGACACCATGACCAGCGTGTACGAGGATGTGTACATCCTTATCCACGACAAGAAGGTTTCCAGCATGAAGGATATGCTTCCCCTGCTGGAAAAAGTCGCCCAAAGCGGTAAGCCCCTGCTTATCATTGCCGAGGACGTGGACGGCGAGGCCCTTTCCACCTTGGTCGTGAACAGCCTGCGCGGAACCCTCAAGACCTGCGCTGTCAAGGCTCCCGGTTTCGGCGACCGCCGTAAGGCCATGCTGGAAGACATTGCCATTCTTACAGGCGGCGAGGTCATTTCCGAGGAACTGGGTCTTAAACTCGACAACACCGACATTTCCCAGCTCGGCAAGGCCAAAACCATAAAGATCGATAAGGATAACACCACTATCATCAACGGCGCGGGCAAGAACAAGGACATTCAGGACAGGATTGCCCAGATAAAGGCCCAGATCGAAGAGACCACCAGCGACTACGACAGGGAAAAACTGCAGGAGCGGCTTGCCAAGCTCGCGGGCGGCGTGGCGGTTATCAACGTGGGCGCGGCTACCGAGGTGGAACTTAAAGAAAAGAAACACCGGGTCGAGGATGCTCTGTCCGCCACCCGCGCGGCGATTGACGAAGGCATTGTTTCAGGCGGCGCTATCGCCATGATTCAGGCCGCGATTGCCCTTGACAAAGCGGACACCGCCGGTCTTACCGACGACGAGAAGGTGGGCTTTAAGATTGTCAAGCGCGCGCTGGAAGAGCCCATTCGCCAAATTGCCGAGAACGCCGGCCTTGACGGCGCTGTTGTCGCCGAAAAAGCCAAGCACGAAAAGAAAGGCGTTGGTTTTGACGCCGCCAAGATGGAATGGGTGGATATGATAAAGGCCGGCATCATCGATCCTGCCAAGGTAACCCGCTCCGCTTTGCAGAACGCCGCTTCCGTGGCGAGTCTTCTGCTGCTTACCGAATGCGCCATCACCGACATTCCTGAAAAGAAAGAAGCCCCGGCAATGCCCGGCGGCGGAATGGGCGGTATGGGAGGAATGGACTACTAGTCTGCCGCATACCGTGTACGTAGCGTGTACGTAGAATGAAGCGACTGAGGCCGTCCCGATGGGGCGGCCTTTTTTTGGGGGAGGCTGGCGGCATTTGGGCTGGCGAAAAAATGTGTTGTCCAAATCCCCCTCTGCGGGTATACTCATAAATAGGAGAAACGCATGAAGAAAGCTGGTTTCGTTTTATTCGCCGCGGCCCTGCTGGTTTTGGGGGCGGGTTGCGCTTCACCCGGAAGGGCTATCCTTCTTTCCGAGCCGGAACCGGTAGCCTTGGTGTCGGTTGTAGCCAACTGGGACATCAACTGGCACGGCGAAGATCCGGTAAACCCCAATTTTATCGGGGCCTCGACCAGAAGGGCGCTTCACGCAGACCCGGACTTGACTATTGTCTCGAACACGGAAGAACTTATATACACCGCCGAAAGGCATATCCGGGAAATCATGGGTTGGTCGGGGATCATTGAGCTGGCGGACAGGGAAACGGTACTCCTTTCCCGCGCCTATCAGGAAGCGGGCCTGAACAGACGCCGGATGAGCCGCCCCTATGTACTGCCTGCCGGATACCGCTTAATCAACCCCAGAGACAGAGAGTTTCCCCAAGCCCTAGCCGCTGAAACAGGCATACGGCGCAGTATGTTCGTAGAGTTCACCTTTACCAAGGCCATGCGCAGTGGTTTTGCAAGAAACGGGAACAGCGGGGCAAACCTTGACATGGGGGTGCTAATTCTGGACGCCGGGGGAAGAACGCTGTACAACAGGACGTTTTCTCTGGGCAGCAGGGGCGCAATCAGCGTTTCAAACGGAATGTACTCCCACAGCGGCCTTATGGCCCTTTTTGACGCTCTTATTATTGACGCCTGCCACGAATTCCTGTATCGCTTGGAAGGCTGGTGATAGACACGCTTTGAATAGGGGTACATTATGAAACATATTATGAGACATATATCGAAGCTGACGCTCTTGCTTGGTGTTTTTGCGCTGGGAACGGGGTGCAGGGGCCTGCCCGCTCCCCTGCCTCCGTCCGAAAGAGCCTTGGATGTTTTTGCAGGTGTGGCGGACGTGCTTATTTTACGGGGCGATGGCTCCCTCTGGGCGGCGGGAAACAACCAGTCGGGCCAGCTCGGCGTGGGCCACAGCGCCCAAAGGGGAATCGCCGGGGGGGATGTCCCCGCTCTTTCCCGTGTGTACGATGACGAGGGGGCTCCCTTCCTCGGCGCGCGCTTTGCGGCGTTTGGGGAAAACCACGCGGTTATCCTTAGGGAAGACGGAACCCTTTGGGGCGCCGGGGATTCTTCTTTTGGGGAACTGGGGCTGCGGGGCGGAAGGCTCCTTTTGTTTACCCGGCTCAATGCCGGCGGCGTTCCGGTTTCAGGAGCGCGGGCGGTGGCGGCGGGAAGCAACAGCACCTTTTTCATAGACGGCGAAGACAGCCTTTGGGCCGCGGGCTTTAACTTTTACGGGGAACTTGGCGTGGGAAACCGGGACACGCAGTTCTCGTTTACACGGGTTGAAGGCCTAAGCGGTACGGTCAGAGCGCTGGCTTCGGGTACGCGCCACACGGCCCTGCTTAAAGAAGACGGCGCTCTTTGGGTCGCCGGGTACAATGTTAACGGACAGCTTGGCCTTGGGGATACGGAAGACCGGACGGTCTTTACGGAGGCGCGGGGAGCGCCTTCGGGGATCGTTGCCGTTGCCGCGGGGAACCACCACACGGTGATCCTTACGGACGATGGCTCGGTGTGGGCCGCCGGTTCCAATTTCTGGGGCCAGCTCGGCTTGCCCGGTGGCGGCGACCATCCCGCGTTTACCCGCCTTACCGGGGCGGACGGCGGCCCCCTGACAAATGTCCGGGAAATTGCCGCGCGGGGCGATATGACACTGCTCCTTATGGCTGACGGATCGCTTTTTTTAACGGGAAACTACGCCGACCCGCAAACCATGAGCGATATAGCCCTTGGCGTGGCGGGTTCTCCTATTAGGCCAACCTTCGCCCCGCTGGCTCCTCCCCGGCGGGCGGCCCGGAGTTTCGGCGAGGTCGAAAGGGTTATTCTGGGCAACAACAGCATCTACGTGATTGACTCCAATGGCCGCCTGTGGGCCGCAGGTTCCAACCGCTACGGCCAGCTAGGGTTTGACGCGGCAATGTCGTCTGTTTTAAGGATTGTGGAGCATTAGAGCCCCTCGCCGCGCATGAGCCAATGTTCCCGCTACGCCCCGGCAGGGGAGGATATACGGTTTAAGAATCCCGCCCAGGGAACACGGCTACGGAGCCTCGGTCTCCTTCGCCTAAGAATCTGGGCAAAATGGCTTCTTAAACCGTATATCCTCCCCTGCCGGGCATTAGGCCGCTGGCTCATGCGCGGCGGGGGCATTGTTGGGGAAAACGCGTTTATGAAGGCATTTCTGGAAACGCATAAAAATTTTTAAAAAAAATCGCAAAAACGTTGACGTTTCGCTGATAGCTAGATATACTCTCTTTTGATGACACATGTTGTCGAAAACAGCATTATTTCCCCGCCTGTGAAACTGCCGCTTAAAGCGGCAGAACGCAGGCAAGTTACCCCCCCATATGTAGGCATTGTTCAAATCAAGGAGTGTTCACATCATGAAACCCATGACAAAACTGAAGGGGGCGGCATTGCTTTCCATGCTTGCCCTCGCGACGGCATCCGTCACGGCCCAGAGCCCGGCGGAATTCACGTGGGAGGCAAACGCCACGGGCGTAATGGTTACCGGGCGCGCTGGCGCAGGCGAAACGCTGGTGATTCCCCCGCAGATTCAGGGCAGGCCCGTTACCGCAATCGGAACGGCGGCGTTTCTGCAAAGCCGTCTGAGCGTTGTTGTCCTTCCCGCGAGCGTTACCAGCATTGGGGCGATGGCCTTTGCCAGTAACCAGCTTACCGTCATTACCATCCCGGCTGGCGTTACCAGTATTGGATCGATGGCGTTCGCCAGCAGCAGGCTTACCAGCGTCGCCATTCCGCCGGGCGTGGCGAGCATTGGCTACCGGGCGTTCCACGGCAACCAGTTAAGCGTGGTTATTGTTCCTGACGGCATTGCCTCCATTGGCGACGAGGCGTTCGGCGGGGCCACACTGCTAAGGCCGGACGGGACACCCGTGTTGCTGGCTGAGTTACAGGAACTTGCCGTCGCCAGCGCCACGGCTCCCACACCAATTGGCGCACCGGCTCCCTTCGCCCGCCGTGTAAGCTGGACTTCGCTGGAACTCACAGGCCTTGGGCTTCGCCAAGAGTGGGACGTACACCCAATGTTTGCCGTAGGCGGGAATATCTTCGCAAATTATCTTGATGATACCCTTACCTTTGGAGCGTTGGTTACCGCACGGTATTTTCCGGGCGGCGGCCTGTTTTATCTTGAACTTGGCGTGGGATGGGGTCTTATGGAAGACTTCAGTCTTGAACATGGTGTGGGGTGGGCTCTTATGGAGGACTTCGGTAACGGGGGTTCACGCGCCTCTGGATTTATGATTGCCCCGGCTATGGGGTTGCGCCTTGCCAACCGCCCCGCGGCATTCTTTCCCTTTAACCCGTTTATTAGCGTACCGTTTTTGCCCTTCGCCGGAGGCTCCGAAATTCCTTTTGCCTTTAGGTTCGGCTTTGGCGGGGAAGGGGACGAAGTGACTGGACTTGCCCCGCTTCGCGCGAACTGGCTTTCTGTTGAAATTACAATGCTTGGCGGCGGCCTTCGCAAAGAGTGGAATATGCACGATATGCTTGCCATCGGCGTAAACGCTTTTTTAAACACTCTGGATTTTAATTATGATTCTTTTGGGGTTTTGGCTACCGCACGGTATTTTCCGCTAAGAGATTCCCGGTTTTACCTTGAACTTGGCGCAGGATGGGGTTCTTTATGAACGTGTTTGTAAGCACTCCGTTTCTGCCATTTGAAGAAGGAATCCCAGATCTTGCCATACCTAGATTTGGCATTGGCGCTGGCTGGGCGTGGTAGGGTTCGCCCCCCACCCGCTTCGCGCAGCCTTCCCGGCTCCGCCGGGAAGGCCCCCAGCAATGCCCCGCCGCGCGTGAGCCTCTAGAACAATGCCCGGCAGGGGAGGATATACGGCTTAAGAAGCCATTTTGCATGGACTCTCCGCGAAGGAGACCGTGGCTCCGTAGCGGGTTCCCCATGCGGGATTCTTAAACCGTATATCCTCCCCTGCCGGGGCTTTTTGCGGAAATGCTCACGTTCATGCACGGCGGGGGGACACGTGAATCTAATTTAGGCTAGAGAAGTCATTATTTACAAAAAAAGTGTAAAATGTCCCCGAGGGGAAAACATGGGGATATTATGCGAATTACGCAATGAAATGAAGTTCTTTGAGGAAGAGGCAGAACATGAGGGGTATTGGTACAGCATAGGCGATGTTCTGACGATACTTGTGTGCGGGATGCTCTGCGGGCTTCAACGGATAGACGACATTCACGACTGGGCGCATGCAGCGCCCCCGCGGGCGTTCCTTGAGGCGCAGTTCGGGATAACAAGGACGCCGTGCAGAGCACAGTTTTACAACATACTGCGATGCGTGGACGCGGAAAAGTTTAACTTGAGTTTTGTCAGGTGGATGTCTACCGTTCTGAGTGGGTCGGCACAAGGCAAGACAAGAAGCCTGCCCGCACGCTTTTTCAATGAAACCATACTGCGCTCTCCTTCAATATCACGTAGGGTTGAAACAACAGCAACGCAAGAAAAAACACCTTCTACGTGCTGTCTATTAAATGTGTATGTATTGCCCGGCTTGTTTCAATAGACATTTTGGAGAAAACACGAAAACGGTGGAGCATCTTCTGGGAAATTGCTTGCTCCCGGCATTACCGCACGGCGGGCATTGCTGGGGGGCTCCGCAGAAGCCCTATTGACAGTTCTGCTAGCGGTCAGCATAATCCAACGATTGACGATTCGAAAAAAATTGATTTTTTTTGAAAAAATGTTGAAAAAAAACGGATTTGTGGATACACCGTCTGTTGTGGAAATGGTCATGGAGAGAACGATGACGAAAAACGGCGATAAAACTCACTTCCCGCAAACCTGTGGGCATAGCTCGCCCACGCTGGCTCACGGTATGCTCATAGATAGGCAACAGGCAACAGGCAACAGGCAACAGGCAACAGGCAACAGGCAACAGGCAACAGGCAATTATACACTAGCTCATTTGGGCTGTGTCTACCCCCGCTAATAGCACGTTTTTTAATAGCATATAATCCCCCACAAGCATCCCAGCCTCGCATCGCAGAAGGGAAGCCGAACCTGCTCCAAAATCTGACATTTTGGAACAGCCTTAGATTTTTCTCTGGAATAACAGGCGTACACGAGCAAGAGGTTCGGCGAACCTTCAGTTCGGTACGCCTTTTATTTTGCCTGCTCGTATAAGCGGGTAATCTTTTGGACGAATGTCCACGCGATTACCCGCTTAAAGAAAGCTGGGGGTCGCAAAATGGGAGTGTTCTATGAAACACCACACATTGAAATGGGCCGGGGTTATTACAATTCTGGCATTTTTGGCTGTCAGTTGCGGCGGCGATGGCGACCCGCCTCCCGGAATAGACCGGAGCGGCTTGGGGGCGGCAATAGCTACGGCGCAAGCAATGCTTGCCGGTACAGATGTGTCGGCAAACGGCGCTGACGTGCATGACAACAGGTACTGGACTAGCGGCACGGATCGCGGGATACTCCAGAGCGCAATTGACAGCGCACGGAGTGTCTATAACAACCCTGCGGCAACACAGGCAGCGATTAACGCCGCTGCTACAATCATGCGTGACGCAACCGATGATTTTGACGATGCGAGAGCGCCCGGCACGTTACCGACGGATCAGGTTAGCCTGGCTGGCCTTAATACGGCCATCTCCGATGCCATTGCGTTGCGTAACAGCACTGAGGAAGCGCAAACTGGCGCCAGTTTTCCGCCAACTGTGTTCTGGGCAACACAAGCCGCGCATAATACCTTTCAGGCGGCTATCACTGCGGCTACCACCGTGCGCGACAACGCTGACAGCACACAAGCGCAGGTAGACACAGCGCGCGACACGCTTATTGTCGCGCATGGCGTGTTCAACACCGCGCGAAGCCCCGGCACGCTAGACCCGCACGGCGGATTCCTTGGACTGCCCCCCGTACATCTAAGCGGACAAGTGTACACTGTTACGCGGCCTGATGATTTTGCGCCGCCGATATACACGCTGTCCAACGTTAATGCTACAGTTACCTCTTCGGAGTTTTACCCCTCTACCATAGGGACAATTGCAAACGGTATTCTTGACGTAACATTAGGCACACCATCCTCTTTTTCTTTCCAGAACATACAAGATTCATGGCTCATTGAATTTTTGGAGGATGTATTTAATAATGTTACCGTCTCAGACAATGCTGTACAAATAGCCGAATTGTCTCTTGGTACATCCGATCCTGGTGGCAATCTTGGCAGAGGATTTTCTAGTGGAGCCATCACGAATTTTAGGGATGAATATGTGCGCTTCATGTTTGTGAGCGCAGACGTAACCATAGGCGGGACGGGTAGACCCAATGTATTCGCATGTGATTGTGTATACTGGGATGGTGCATGTTATTGCGAGGAGGACATCGGCGCGTGCTATTGCGCAGGAACCCTTACAACTACCACTTTTAGCATCACTCTTAGGCAGGGCTGGAACGCAATACTTGGGGTGGAGGCCGGCAACGCAATAACAGGCGCTATGACCATGTCTCTATACCACCGGAATCCCGGCCCCCCCGTGCGCTGGGTGCATAGCGTATGGGACGGCGGCGGTTTTTTTGCTGACAGCCTTGACCTCTCGCTCGAACCTGCCATACAGGAACGGCCCGGCAGAGCCAACCGCTGGTTAGGGGGCCGCCGCTAACGGGCAACGCGGCAGTGGGGGCTGTCCGCTACTGCGGGCGGCCCCTTTGCGTTTGCGGAGGGTGTGTTACGGGGGCAATGCCGTGCGGTAATGCCTTTTTGGGGGAACGCCGGGGACTGGTGTTCTCCCCCCTCCAGCAATGCCCGCCGCGCAATTGACACAAAACAGCCATATGCGATACGCTCAAGTCTTATGACATTAAGCGGAGCGGAAATAGTTATTGAAGAACTTGTCGCGCAGGGCGTTGATACCGTGTTCGGGTATCCCGGCGGCATGGTTATACATATATACGATGCGTTGTACAAAAACTCGCACCGGATAACCCATGTCCTTTCGGCCCACGAGCAGGGCGCGGCCCACGCCGCAGACGGCTACGCCAGAGTTTCCGGGCGCACCGGCGTTGCCATTGCCACAAGCGGCCCCGGCGCGACAAACCTTGTAACAGGCATCGCAAACGCCTACCTCGATTCCGTGCCCGTGGTGTTTATTACCGGAAATGTCCCCGCGAACCTGCTGGGCAAGGACGCCTTTCAGGAAATTGACATCGCAAGCGTTACACAGCCGATAGTGAAGCACAACTATGTCGTAAGGGAAATAAAGCACCTCCAGTACACCTTGCGCGAGGCGTTTCTGATAGCCAAGTCCGGCAGAAAGGGCCCGGTTCTTGTGGACATACCCAAAAACGTTCAAGTGGATTTTTTCGATTACGACCCCGGCCTTAACGTGTCCATTCCCGGCGCGCTGAAAAACACCAGAAACATTGACGCGCTGGACAAGGCCCTTGCCGCAATCGAAAAAAGCAAGCGCCCCTTCATTTATTGCGGCGGCGGCGTCAGCGCCTCGGACACCAGGGCGGCGGTTATCGAGCTTTCCAAAAAACTCGGCGCTCCGGTAGCCTTAAGCATGATGGGAATTGGCTCGATACCGGACAGTTACGAACTAAACCTAGGTATGTGCGGAATGCACGGCAGGTATGCCTCGACCGTTGCTCAGTCGGAAGCCGACCTTGAAATCGCGCTGGGCGTGCGTTTTTCTGACCGCGCGACAGGAAACACAAAAGAATACTCCAAAAACTGCGCCGTCATACATATCGACATAGACGCCGCCGAAATCGGGAAAAACATATCGCCCCAGATCAGCCTTTGCGGGGATTTGCGGGAAATACTGCCAATGCTGGTGGACAAAACCGCCGCCAAGCCACAGGGCGAATGGCAGGCAAGGGTGCGAGAGCTAAAAGCCACGGAAATCCCCCAGACAAACTGCCGCCTTACGCCGCTTTCAATCATAAACTGCGTGAATTCGTATTTCGACAGCGACACGGTAATCGCTACCGAAGTCGGTCAGCATCAGATGTGGGTTACGCAGTATTACAAGTTCGAAAAACCCCGCAGGCTTCTTACCTCAGGCGGCCTTGGGGCAATGGGCTTTGGCTTGGGCGCGGTCATAGGGGCGTGCGTGGCGCAGGGGCGGAAAAGAGCCGTCCTTTTCACCAGCGAAGGCAGCTTCGGGATGAACCTGACCGAGTTCGCCACGGCAGTTACCTACAAGCTGCCCATTGTCGTGGTAATCCTTAACAACGGTGTGCTTGGAATGGTGCGGCAGTGGCAGACGCTGTTTTTCGACAAGCGCCACTCGCAAACTACGCTGGAGCGCAAGACCGATTTTCCCGCCCTTGCGCGGGCGTTCGGGGCGCACGGCTTTTCGGCGGACAGCCTTGACGAACTTAACGCCGCCCTGAAAAACCTGCCGGACGGCGGGCCATGCCTGATAAACTGCGTAATCGACAAGGACGAAATGGTGTTCCCAATGATTCCCGCCGGAGGTTCAGCCAGAGACATCATAATTAATCAGGATGAGGTGCTGCGAACATGAGCGAAAAATTCACGGTCGGCATAATCGTCTCGAACCACTTTGGCGTGTTAAGCCGTGTCGCGGGCCTGTACGCGAAGCGCGGGTACAACATCGATAGCCTTGCCGTGGGCGTAACGGAAAACCCCGCCTATTCACGGATGACAATAGTATCCACAGGCGATGAGTACATGAAAGCTCAGGTGGTGCGCCAACTGGAAAAACTGCACGATGTAAAAATGGTTACCGTGTTTGAAAAAGGCAGCGCCGTGTCCAACGAGCATATGCTTATAAAGATCAGGGCCAGCGGAACCAGCAAAGCCAAAATCAGCGAGATGATAAACAACTACGGCGGAAAGGTCGTGGATTTTTCCGGCGAATTTATAACCGCGGAGCTAACGGGCAGCCCGGAAAAAATAGAGCGTCTTATTGACGAGGCCAGAAATATTGGTATACTTGAATTGTGCCGCTCAGGACTAATTTCCATGGTTCATGGTATGGAGAAGGCGCTGGGCATCGGCAATCTTGACTAGAATTGAAGGAGACGAAGTATGCCGCAAATCTACTACGAAAAAGACTGTAACCTTGCCCTGATCAAAAGCAAAAAGGTAGCCGTTATCGGTTACGGCAGCCAAGGACACGCTCACGCCCAAAACCTGCGTGATAACGGCGTTTCCGTCATTGTCGGGCTGTACGAGGGCTCAAAGAGCGCGGAAACCGCGAAGAGCGACGGCTTCGAGGTGCTGACCAGCGCCGAGGCCGTAAAAGCCGCCGACGTGGTCATGCTGCTGGTAAACGACGAAAAGCAGGCCGGGCTTTACAATGCAAATATCGCCGGAAATCTGCGAAAGGGCATGACGCTCTGCTTTGCCCACGGCTTTAACATCCATTACAACCAGATTATCCCGCCGCCCGAAGTCAATGTAGTGATGATTGCGCCCAAGGGCCCCGGCCACACGGTTCGCAGCCAGTTCACCGAGGGGCGGGGCGTACCCTGCCTTATCGCCGTGCATAACAACGCGACCGGGGACGCGAAAGAAATTGCGCTGGCGTATGCCGCCGGGGTTGGCGGCGCGAGGGCCGGCGTTCTGGAAACAACGTTCAAAGAGGAAACCGAAACAGACCTGTTCGGGGAGCAGGCCGTTCTGTGCGGGGGCGTAACAGCGCTCATGAAGGCCGGGTTCGAGACGCTTGTCGAGGCAGGCTACCAGCCGGAAAGCGCCTATTTTGAATGTGTCCACGAAATGAAGCTTATTATCGACCTTGTGGCGAAAGGCGGGCTGTCCTTCATGCGGTACTCGATCAGCGACACCGCCGAGTACGGCGACTACTCCACCGGCCCCCGCATCATCACCGAAGAAACCAAGAAAGAGATGAAAAAGGTGCTATCCGAGATACAAAGCGGCGAGTTCGCCAAAAACTGGATACTGGAAAACAAGGCCGACCGGCCCTCGTTCCTTGCGAAGCGGCGGCTGGAATCGGAACACCTTGTGGAAAAGGTCGGCGCTGAATTGCGGGCCAAGATGAGCTGGCAGAAATAGCCGTCCCCCGCCGCGCGTGAGCATTCCCGCATAAAGCCCCGGCAGGGGAGGATATACGGTTTAAGAATCCCGCATGGGGAACCCGCTCCGGAGCCACGGTCTCCTACGCGGAGATGCCATGCAAATGGCTTCTTAAACCGTATATCCTCCCCTGCCGGGCA
>WQUW01000018.1 GCA_009781915.1 Treponema sp.
CCGATCCTACCAAGCTACTCACCAGTGGTTTTTAGCCCCTCATGGAAGAACGGTAGTTGCGAGCGCAAGATGGTCATATACTGTACGTGGGTGGGAGTCAGGTTCATTTCTTTATTTTGAGGAGGCTATGTCCGCCTCTTTCGCGGCGGCCTTTCAGACCCCTGATATGTACGGAAGGGCTGTTATTAATTTTGGGTTTGTGATCATAGATAGAGAAACCGTTGATGGCGATTGGGATATTGATTCCGAAACAGCCTACGCCGTGGTGTATCTTTTTGACAGCAACAATGTGCTGGTACACAGATACCAAGCTGCCACAGTAGAACGGGCTTTGGAAATCATTGGTTTGATGGACGACTATTCCGCACCCATCGGAGCTGACGCCGGGCTGGAACTGCCTAGCGGAGCCAGCCGCTGGCTAAGGACTCGCCGCTAACAGGCGATGCGCGGGCGGCCTTTGCGGGGGAATCTTCGGATTCCCTCGCAACGCCGTCCAAGACGCAGGGGATTCTTAAACCGTATATCCTCCCCTGCCGGAGCTTTATACGGAAATGCTCACGCGCGGCGGGGGGCGCCCGCGATTGCCCACAGGTACAGGCTGGCGACAGAGCCGTGGGGGGAATAGCGCCGCCTGTATGTTTCAAACTGCTTCCGGGTAATTTCCGCGCGGCGGTACAGCATCCGCATACCGCGCTGAATGGCGAAATCTCCGTAACTTACAATGTCCGGCCTTTGCATGGAAAACAGCATAAGCATTTCCGCCGTCCATACCCCGACGCCGCTAAGCTGGACAAGTTCCTTACAGACATCCTCGTCGGGCTTCAACCGCAGCGCCTCGATGTCCAGCCTGCCGTCCGCAACCCTTTCGGCGGCGGCGCGGATGTACGACGCCTTCCTGAACGAGATGCCGTACTTTTGCAGTTCAGCCTCCGTGCAGGCCAGTATCGCGCGCGGCGTTATGTTGCCAAGCCCGCTTCGCATCCGCTCCCAGACTGTCGCGTGCGCTTTCGCCGATATTTGCTGGCCCACAATCGAGTTGACAAGGGCGCTGAACAAATCCGGGGTAACCTCGCGCCGTATCGGGCCAATCGCGTCTATCGCCCTGCCAAGGGCCTTGTCCCGCCCTTTAAGGTACTGTATTTCAACATCGCCGTATGTGAATATTGCCAAGTTGCGCGCCCCCTGTTATGATGGTAGTAGCTGTTCCAAAATGTCAGATTTTGGAACAGCTTCCTTAGCGATAACGGAAAAAGCGGCTTACAGGCGCTTTTTCCCAAAGCCAGTTCCGGGGCTAACCGAGGCCCGGAACTGGCTCAGTGTACCACAGTTGAGTTTTATAGTGGAGGTAGAGCTTTGATACTTGCTAGAACGATAGTGGCATTTGCCTATACGGTACTTGCGGCAGTGTTCCTTCTCATCGCCGGGTTTCCCGCGGCTGTTTTTGGCTTTCTTGGCCTGAAAAAATCCATGTCGTGGGTTGCGTACCGGGCCGCTCAATTGTGGGCCAAGGGCATCATCGCCATTACCGGGTGCGTTATAGAGGTAGAAGGAAGGGCGCATATCCCGCTTAGGGGGGGCGTTTGTTTTGTAAGCAATCATGTCGGCGTGTTCGACATTGTTTTGGCGATGGCGTATATCGGGCGGCCCTTCGGGTTTATCGCCAAGAAGGAACTGTTGTTTCTGCCCATGTTCAACCTGTGGATTTACATTTTGGGCGGGCTTTTTATCGACCGCAAAAATATACGCAAGGCCATTAAAACAATCAACAGCGGAATCCAGAAAATCCAGAAGGGCGAGGCGATGCTGATATTTCCCGAAGGAACCCGGAGCAAGGGCCGGGGCCTGCTGCCGTTCCGCTCAGGCTCGATTAAGCTGGCGACCAACTCCTGCGCGCCGATAGTTCCCATAGCGATCTCCGGCAGTTACGACGTGTTCGAGAAAACATACCGGGTTCACCCGGCGGCGGTGCGGGTGGTGTTTTGCCCGCCGGTACACACCGCCGACATGAGCCCGGACGACCGCAAGCAGAAACTGACCGACCAGATACGGGACAAGATCGAAGCGGCGCTCGCTCCGGCCCTTACGCCGCCGCAGTGATCCTTCCGCCCAGACTTGACAGCCGGGCCGCGATATTCTCGTAGCCCCGCTCTATCTGGTAGACGTTGTTAATCGTGCTTTTGCCTTCGGCGCACATGGCGGCTATTACCATAGCCATCCCCGCCCGCACGTCCGGGCTTTGAAGTTCCGATCCCGTCAGCCGGGCGGGGCCGGACACTACCGCCCGGTGGGGATCGCACAGCACAATCCGCGCGCCCATGCCGATAAGCTTATCCACAAAGAACATCCGGGACTCGAACATTTTTTCGTGAATCAAAACCGTCCCCTTTACCTGTGTCGCCACTACGGTAATGATGCTGGTTAAATCAGGCGGGAAACCCGGCCAGGGAGCGTCGTCGATCTTGGGAATCATTCCCCCAAGGTCGCAGTTTACTTCCAGTTCCTGCGCCGCCGGCACGTGAAGGGTGCAGCCTTCGTGGTTCCACGTTATCCCCAGTTTGCCGAAGGCGATTTTCGCGGGCCGGACATCCGCCGGCCTCGTGCCTTCAATAAAAATCTCCCCCCCGGTAACGGCGGCAAGTCCGATAAACGAGCCTACTTCCATAAAGTCAGCGCCAATTTCAAAATCGCACGAGGAAAGTTTTTTCACCCCTTCAATCTTAAGGACATTGGAGCCAATGCCCTCGATACGGGCCCCCATCGCGCGTAGCATCCGGCACAAGTCCTGCACGTGGGGCTCGCTGGCGGCGTTAGTCAGGGTGGTTTCGCCGGAAGCCAGAACCGCGGCCATGACGGCATTTTCTGTCGCCGTTACGGACGCTTCATCCAGAAAGATGTCCTGCCCTTTAAGGCACGGCGCGCTGAAAATGAAGGCGTCGGTGGAGCCTGTAGTTTCGCCCCCGGCAACATGAACCTGCGCGCCCAGTTCGGTAAGGGCGAGGAAATGGGTATCCAGACGGCGGCGGCCTATGACATCACCTCCGGGCGGGGGCAGGGCGGCCTTGCCGGTTCTTGCCAGCAGGGGCCCGGCGAAAAGGATGGAGGCCCGGATTTTGCGGGCGAGTTCCGGGGGAATTTCGGATGAAGCGATATTCGCCGTGCGAAGCCGCCAAACATTCGGGCCAAGGGGAGCTGCCTCGCCCCCCAGCGCCCGGTACACGGCAAGCATTACATGAACATCCTCGATGTCGGGAATGTTCCTGAGTATCACAGGTTCATCGGTTAAAAGGGCGGCGGCTATGCATGGGAGGGCGGCGTTCTTGTTGCCGCTGGCTCGTATGGTTCCGCTAATGGGATACCCGCCTTCAATAAGATATTGGCTCATAGCTTACTTTACAACAAGCCTTCGTTCAGGTACAACTAGGGTAGAAGTATTTTATTATGCGAAGGAGGCAAATATGGAAATTCCAATGGGATTGCGGTACGACAAACTTGGGCCGCGGGTGGTAAAGGCCCTGGAGGGGCGCTTTTTTCAGGCGTGGTATTTTTCGGACACCTCTAGCGCCGTGGAAAAGGTGTTTTCCCTTATTCCCAAGACGGACACGGTTTCTTGGGGCGGCTCGCTTACCGCGAAGGGTCTTAACCTGACCGAGATGGTTATAGAGAAGGGCTACACGGTTATCAACAGGGACAAGGCCGCCACCCCGGAAGAGCGCGCCGAGCTGTCCCGGCAGGGCCTACTGTGCGACACATACCTTACCAGCACCAACGCCATGACCGAGGACGGGCAGTTGGTCAACATTGACGGCTTTGGCAACCGTGTGGCGGCTATGACCTTTGGCCCCAAGCAGGTGATAGTTGTCGCGGGCATGAACAAGGTGGTTAAAACGCTGGAAGACGCCCACGCCCGCGCCAGAACAATTGCCGCGCCCGCCAACACGCAGCGCTTTCCGAACTACAAACCGCCCTGTAGCGAAACAGGGGCCTGCGAATCGTGCCGCTCGCCTGAGTCGATTTGCTCGTTCATAGTGCACACAAGGCTTTGCAGGCCCGCGGGCCGGATCAAGGTGATCCTTATCGGGAAGGAGCTGGGGCTGTAGGGTTCCTATGGATTACAGAAGGGAGTACCCGTTATTTTCCGCTTGCGGGTTAAATTGCGGGCTCTGTCCCCGCTATTATACAGACGGAGATTCTAAATGTCCCGGCTGCGGCGGGGAAAATTTTTCAGAGAAGCATTGTTCGTGCTCAATTTTGCCGTGTATCCAGCGTAAGGGCGTAGAGTATTGCTATCTTTGCGATGAATACCCCTGTAAAAAATATGATAACTGGGAAAGGGACTCATTTATAACGCATCAAAACATGATGAAGGATTTTGAAAAAGCCAAAAGGATCGGCATAGAAGCGTACAAAGAAGAGCTTAATGAAAAAGTTAAAATGCTGGAGGATTTATTAGCGAACTACAATGACGGAAGACGGAAAAGTTTTTTCTGCATTGCCGTTAATCTACTGGAACTAAATGAAGTAAAATGTGTGTTGGAACAACTTGGAAGGGAAACGGAATTAAGTGGTTTAATGGTAAAAGAAAAATCGGTACGTGCGGTTGCGTTATTCCAAGCAATAGCGCAAGAGAAAAATGTGGTGTTAAAACTGAATCGAAAATAAGAAGCAATAGTTAAAAAAAACGAGGGGGAATAGTTCCCCCTCGAAAAAAAGGCTCATAGCGCGAAGAGCGCAAAGAATAGCGGTGTTGCGGGGCCTTTAGCCTTTCGCGACCTGAATAACCCGCGCTTGGGCCTCAGGCTTCTTGCCAATCTCCAGTGAGAGAATCCCGTTCTTGAAAGAAGCGGAAATCGCCTCGGGGTCGGCGTTCTGGGGCAGCTTAAACGAGCGGCTAAAGGAAGATTCCTGCCGTTCCCGGATAAGGTAGCGCGGGTCAGCGGCGGTTTCGGCATTCGCTTCAGCGCTCGCTTCGGCGGCGGTTTCCCCGCCCGGCCCCTGCTTCGATTCGATGGTCAGGGTGCTGCCATCCAGACGGATTTCGATGCCCGTTTCGTCAAAGCCGGGAATCTCGGCTTCAAGGGTGTACGCGCTATCGGCCTCCCGGACATCCACTGGAGGAAGGCGGCTGGAAACCCGCCGCGCGGGGCTAAGAACGTTCTCCGTGAAAAACGAATCCAGATAGCGGTCGAAACCGCTTAAAGCGCTTTCCAGAAATCCGGGACGATAAAGAGTAACTGCTTTCATGAGTGTCTCCTTTGACAATGTTCGGCGGTTTGTGTTCCAGACAGGGATCCGGGATTTGTATGCCCTTGCCGGGCACATTCCCTGGGCTGACAGCCCATATCGGTATCCGTGTTCTGTGTATCCTCGCCAACGTCTACATATATAATAGCAAGAACCGTGCCAAGTTTTGAAAAACGGGCCAAAAAAGTTAAAAAAAGCAAAAAAACCAGCGTTTTTCTTCCGCGTGGGATGTGGAAAGGGGGAAATGGGGCCGATTTACCGGGAATGGGACTGGTTTGCTGGTCATAATTACCACCCTTGGGGCCGTTTTCAAGGGTCAAATGGCGGTTTCGCGGGAGCTTCCCCAAGCGATAATCCTCTGTATGGGTCAAAATGACCCGGCGGCGTTTTTTGAGGGGTTTTTGCGTGTCATTATGGCCCACAGAAATTAATCTTCAATACTTTGATTAGCCAGCACTCCCCCTTGAAGAAAGCCCCGAATCGTAGTATAATTAAACAGTGCGCCCTGCGCAGCGCGTAAATAATACACTCCGGTTATGGATGGGTCTGGAAAGGGAGTTAAAAAGTATGTCTGAGTCTAACCAATTGGTAACCTTTCAGCTTGGGGACGAGCTGTACGGTGTTAACATAATGGACGTAAAGGAGATTGTCCGGGTTCAGGATGTCCGGGCCATTCCCAACGCGCCCGTGTATGTAGAAGGCATTTTCCACCTCCGCAGCGAGATAATTCCAATTATCAACCTTCACAAGAGGTTTCACCTGAAAAAAACGGCCGCCTCGGAGGATGATGAACTTTTGTCGGCCTTTATCATTCTGAATGTTGACGGGATGAAGCTGGGGATCATTATCGACAAGGTTTCGCGGGTCGTAAGCATCGAGCGGGAGAGCATCCAGCCTCCCCCCCAGATGGTAAGCGGTATTGGGGCCGAATATATTCAGGGCGTGGTTCGTCAGGAAATGGGATACCTTATCATCCTGAACATCCGCGACCTGTTTAACCCCAAAGAACTGCAGAAAATCGCCGAGCTGCGAAGGTAGCCGCGCGCCTTGAAGATCGAAGTCTACTCTCCTACCATCAGACGCAAGGAAATGGACGCGGTATTAACCGCGATGGTAGAGGATAAAATAGGCCCCGGCGAACAGGCCAAATTCCTTGTCCAGACCGCCCGTGAGAAAATCAGGTTCGACTACTGCCTTGCCCTGCGAAGCCCGGTTATCGCCCTTCATCTGGCGCTCCAGTCGCTGGGCCTTGAAAGAGGGCAGGGGGTCGTGGTCTCCGCCCTGTCGCCGTTCTACTACGAGCGGGTTATCAGGGACTTGGGCCTACAGCCGCTGTACTGCGATGTGCCTTCCTCCACAGCCTGCCTGACACGGGAGGCCGTGGAAAAGGCTCTTGCATCGCGGCCGGAAGGCGTAGACCCCCGTTGCGTGGTTCTGCACCATACCCTTGGC
The DNA here is from genome assembly GCA_009781915.1 of Treponema sp. Classification (GTDB taxonomy): domain Bacteria; phylum Spirochaetota; class Spirochaetia; order Treponematales; family Breznakiellaceae; genus WRKT01. Next base: position 6,694 of record WQUW01000018.1, read on the forward strand.
TACGCCGGAGACGCCGCCGGCATCGCCGCCTTGGGACTCCCGGTAATCGAGGACTGCTCCCACAGCTACGGCACGTATATCCAGCCGCCCGGCGGGGAGGAGCCGCCGCGAGAGCTGGCCGCCGGTGTTTCAGCCGGCATCGCCGCAGGGAGTGCCGCAAAGAGCGCCTTGGAGAATCCGGCGGAGAGTCCCGACGAAAGTCCTCCCGCAGGTGTCCCCACGGGGAGCGCCGGGGTGTTTACCATCCTTGGCCTTGAAGAGCGGGATATGCTGACCTGCGGCGGGGGAGCCCTGCTGTACGCCTGTAACCGCCGGGACGCCGCTGTGCTGCGGAACCTTGAAACCCTGCCGCCTGAGTACGGGCTTCCGGACATGAACGCCGCCCTAGCCGTGGTTCAGTTCAGGGAGGCCGCGAAAAACATTTCCAAGCGCCGGGAAATCGCCCGCCTGTATACCCAGTCCGCCTTACGGAACCGGCACAAGCGCTTTATCCAGTCCGACATAGATCACAACAGCTATGCCTTTCCCCTGATCCTTGAAACGGGCGTAAAGGACGTAAAAGCCTATGCCCGCAAAAAGGACATCGCCGTGGAAAACGCCTTTGACAATACCCTTGCCGGAAGCGGCATAGTCCCCCCGGATCAATGCCCGGAGGCGTATTCCCTTTCCCTTAGAACCGTCCTTTTCCCCCTGTATCCACGGCTAAAAATCTCCGACGCGGAAAGGATCGCCCGGCTCATCCTGACCCTGCCGTAGAGGAGCTTTTTGATGAAGGGGGTACGCCAGCAAAAGCCGCATATCCGGAACGTGATTCTGTTTATCAATCCCAGAAAAAAGCGGGCGCGGGCGTTGGGCGATGAAATCCGGCGGGAACTTGAAGGGATGGGAATCCGGGCGGACACGTTTTCTTTTCCCGCCCGCCCCGGCTTTGATACTCTGGAAGGCTACGACGCCGCCATGACTCTGGGCGGGGACGGAACCGTCCTGTACGCCGCCAGAACCGTTTCGCCGGGGAACATTCCCATTTTTCCGGTAAACCTTGGAACCTTCGGCTTTATAGCCGGAATAAGCCCGCTAAAGTGGCGGGAGGTTTTCGGCCTTTGGCTTGACGGACACGCGCCTGTGTCCCAAAGGCTCATGCTGGAAATAACCGTACAGCGGGCGGGCGCTGAAATCCTTAACGGACGCTGCCTTAACGACGTGGTTGTGTCGGCGTCGGGCATAGCGAAAATCATATCGCTGGGTGTTTCCAGTGGCGTTGCTGGCGGCGAGGCTGGCGGTGGCACTACTGGCGGCGGGCCGGGCTTCGCGAGGCTGGGGTCGTACCGCTGCGACGGCCTAATCGCTGCCACTCCCACCGGTTCCACCGCCCATTCCCTCGCGGCCGGCGGCCCCATCGTTGACCCGGAACTGGAAGCCCTGATACTTAACCCTATTTGCCCCTTTACCCTTTCCCACCGCCCCATGCTGCTTTCAGCCGGACAGACCCTTTTAATAGAAGTGGAAGAAGACCAGCGCAGCGGAGTGCTTCTTACCGTGGACGGACAGGTTACGGAAAAACTGAAAAGCGGTGATACTATATACATACGCAAGGCCCCCTATCAGAGCCTGCTTGTAGCGTCGGGCCGGGCGGTTTTTTACGAGGCCCTGAAAACAAAGCTTTCATGGGCCGGCGGCGACAAAGGAGAACGCCATGCTTGAAGAACTGGATGTCAGGAATTTCGCCCTTATAGACAGCCTTACCCTTACCCTTGAAGACGGCTTTTCCGTTCTTACCGGGGAAACCGGGGCGGGCAAGTCCATTATCGTGGGCTGTTTAAGCTTTCTTCTGGGGGCGAAGGCCGATACCGAGGTAATCCGGTCCGGCTGCGACGAGGCCGCCGTGTCCGCGCTGGTGTCGGTCAGCGGCAGGAACCGGGACGCCCTTGAATGGCTCGCTTCAAGAGAGATAGAAGCCGACGATTCCCGGCTTGTCATCCGGCGCACCGTCAAATCATCCGGGCGAAGCTCCATCTTTATCCAGAACGTGCCCGTAACCCGAAGCGACCTTGGCGAGTTTATGGGAATGCTTTTCGACCTTCACGGACAGCACAACCACGAATCCCTGCTTCGAAAGGAAACCCACCGCATGTACCTTGACCGCTTCGCCGCTCTTGAAGACGAGGCGGCGGCCTTTAACCGGGTATTCACAGAGCTCGCCGAAAAGCGCAAGGCTTTCGAGGCTTCCCTTACTTCAGAGCGGGACAGAGACGCCCGCCTTGAAGTACTCAACTACGCCGTGCAGGAAATAGCGAAAGCCTCCGTCAAAAAGGGGGAAATAAAAGAGCTGGAAGCCGAGTCGAGCCGCCTTGGCGATTTTGAAAAGCTAAGCTCCCAAGCCAACGCCGCCTGCCAAGCCCTTTACGACGACGAACCCTCCCTTTTAAGCCTTGCCCGGCGATCCCGGACGGCCCTTGAAAGCGCCTGTGCCATAGACGCTTCCCTTTCGCCAGTGTTAAAGCGCGTGGAAGACCTGTACTACGAGGCCGAAGATTTGTCGTCCGAGCTTCGCGGCTATTCAAGCGCCCTTAGCTACGACCCCCAGCGGCTAGAGGAAGCGGAAGAACGGCTGTCGCTCCTGTACAAGCTAAAAAAGAAGTACAGCTCCGGGGGCGCTGACGAGGACGGGATTCTCGCCTACAAAGCCGAAGCCGAGGCCGAGATCGAAGCCCTTTCCGGGGCGGAGGAAAACCGGGACAAGCTTAAAGCCGAAATAAGCGCCCTTGAAAAAAGCGTCGGGGCAAAGGCTCAAGTTTTGAGCGCCAAGCGGGCCGAGGGGGCAAAGCGCCTTGGATCGGGCATCACGGGGATTCTTTCCAGCCTTGGTATGCCCAACGCCGTTTTTTCTTCGCAGGTGCGGCCCAAAACCGCGGCAGGCAAGGACGATAAGCCGAACATGGTCTGCGGCCCGTGGGGGGCGGACGATGTTGAGTTTATGATTTCCGCCAACAAGGGAGAGCCCCTGAAAGAACTGGCCCGCATCGCGTCCGGCGGGGAACTTTCCCGCGTGATGCTGGCGATTAAGACCATACTGTGCGCGCCGGACAGGCCGGGCCGGGACGCCGCCAGCGCCGATGCCCAAACACTGGTGTTTGACGAGATTGACACCGGCATAGGCGGGGAAGTGGCCCTTTCTGTCGGGGAATACCTTGCGCGGATAGGGAAAGAAAAGCAGATTTTCTGCGTTACCCATCTTGCCAGCATCGCTGTCAGAGCCGATAATCACCTAAAGGTGGAAAAAAAAGTAGTGCGCGACAGCGGCAAAGAACGGACAGTTACAGGCGTCAGCCTTTTGGGCAAGGAACACAGGCGGCAGGAAATCGCCCGGATGCTTGCCGGGGAGTCCGGGGCGGCGGCCCTCGCGCACTCGGACGAATTGCTGGCGAAATACGGCAAGAACGGCTAGCGGAGACAGGCAATGGCGAAAATTTCCATCGAAGACCGGCATCAGTATCTGGACAAAATACGGCCCTACAAGGCCACCATTCAAACCCTGCTTAAACACGAGCAAACCCTGCTTCATGCCATCAAAAAGGACAAGGAAGGGGCCGCCTTTAAGCGCCTGTTGCTTGCCGAGGAGATGATCTTTCTCGCCTCCAATTACATCGTTTTGGGCGGCGTTTCGCAGGCCATGATAAAGCTGCGCAACGAAGAAGCCCTGAATGACGGCAGAAAATCGCTGTACAAGGCTGTTATTTACCTTGAAGAAGTGGTAAGCCCGCTGGTGGACGCTCCCTTTTCTGAGTACGAGGATCGCCTTGCCGAAATCGCCACGGTAGACGCCAAGCGGCGCTACGGCATCATTAGGAAAATGGGCCTTGCCTTGCGGCTCCTTGAAAACGCCTACAGCGACAATACCAAGTGGAGGTGGGCGTTTGTGGAGCTTGAAGGCCGCTACACAGCCGTGGCGAAGAATATCATCGATCTTAAAACGGCGGTGGTCAACACAGACCCCCTCTCGCCGGATTACGAGCCGACCGTGTACCATTTGCGGCTGATGAAACGGCTTTTACTTAAAGCCGCCGACCGCTACCGGGAAAAGTACGAGCTTTCGACCAACCGGATTGACGATTTCAAGATGGGCATACACTTTCTGAACTCACTTAAACGTATCCACATCCTTCTTGGCGAGCGGACAGAGGCCGAAACGCTTAAAAAGAAGGCGGACATTTGGACATCGAAGCTGGAAGTTGACACGAAGAAGCAGGAAGAAGAAGCGCTGAAGAGAATCTAGCATGGCCCGCGGCGCGTCCCCCTTAAAAGAATACCGCACGCTTGCCCCGTATTTCCGCCGCTTTAAGTACAGGTACGCCTTGGGCTTCCTTTTTCTCCTTATCGTGGACGCTTCCCAAGTGATAATCCCGCAGTTTATGCGCCGGGCCGTGGACACTATCGCGGGTGGCGATTTTGAACTACGGGAGGTCATTATTCCGGCGGCGTCGATGGTGGCGCTTATGGGGATCATCGCCGCCGGGCGCTTTTTTTGGCGGTACTTTATCCACGGGGCGTCCCGGCAGATCGAGGCCGAACTGCGGGAAAAGCTCTTTGGCCATCTTTTGTCGCTTTCTTCCGACTTTTACCAGAAGCACAAAATCGGAGACCTTATGGCCCGCGCCACAAACGACCTGAACGCCGTGCGGGAATCCATAGGCATGGGCTTTGTGGCGCTGGTAGACGGCACGGTAATGGCGGCGGCCATTCTGGTAATCATTTTTGTTCAGGACGCGAGCGTGGCGGCATGGGCGGTTCTTCCTTTGCCGCTTATAACCATCCTGATCTTGCTTTTCGCCAAGGCTATCGGCAGGCGCTTCCGCCGCGCCCACGAAGCCTATTCGTCTTTAAGCGACGGGGTTCAGGAAACATTCGCCGGAATCAGGGTCATACAATCTTTTGTCAAGGAATGGTGGTTCACAAAACAATTCGCCCGCGCCAACGACAATTACCGGGACGCGAACATGGGCCTTGTACGGCTTTACGGCGCTTTTTTCCCCTTTGTCGGCTTTCTTTCCGGTCTTACCGTTCTTATCGCGCTGTTGGCGGGCGGCATACAGGTTATCGAAGGGCGCATGAGCCCCGGCAGCCTTGTCGCAATGTTCCGCTATCTGCAAATGCTTATCTGGCCCCTTGTGGGCGCGGGCTGGGTCGTGAACGTGCTTCAGCGGGGGGCCGTAAGCCTTGGCAGGATAAACGAGATACTGAACACCGAGCCTTCCATACGCGACCGCCCCCCGTCCGCCGCCAGCCGCCAGCCGCCCCCGGCCTCAGGCTTCCCGGAAATCGAGGCGCGGGATTTGAGTTTTTCGTATGATGGGGATCGTATGGCGCTTGAAAACATACGCCTTTCGGTAGAGAAGGGGCAGTGGCTTGGCATACTGGGCCGCACGGGGTCGGGGAAGTCCACGCTTATTAAGGCGATAACACGGATGGTCGAGCCTCCTGCGGGAACGGTGTTTATACAGGGGAAGCAGGCGGCGGACTGGGATGTAGCCGCGCTGCGGGGGCTCTTTGCCGTAACGCCGCAGGACAGCTACCTTTTTTCCGATTCCATAAAGAACAACATCGGCTACAGCCAAAGCGAGGAGGAAGCCGCCCTTACAGGCGAAGCGGCGCTACAGCGGGCCGCCGCCGTAGCGGGGCTGGACAGGGATATGCGGGCCTTCGCGTCCGGCTGGGACACGCTTATCGGCGAGCGGGGGCTTACCCTTTCTGGCGGGCAGAAACAGCGGGCCGCCATTGCCCGCGCCCTCGCGGCGGTGATGGCAGGCGGCAGGGAAATCCTGATACTGGACGATTCCCTTTCGGCGGTGGACGCTGAAACCGAGCGGGCAATCCTTGACGGCCTTTTTGAACTGGGGCGGGAAATCGGGCAATCCGGCCCCGCCCTGACCGCGATCATCGTGTCCCACCGGGTTTCGGCCCTGAGCCGGGCGGATCATGTGATCGTTTTGGACAAGGGCAGGATCGTTGAGCAGGGCTCCCCGGCGCGCCTCCAAGAGCTGGGCGGGTTTTACGCCCGTACCGCCGCCCTTCAAAGGCTGGGAGTGGAGGATTCCGGTGGCTGATTTTTTTGAAACCGAAGAAGTGGTGCGGGGCTACGACCGCAAGCTCGCGTTTAGAATCCTTTCCTACCTCGCGCCCCACAAAGCCCTTATCGCCGTTACCGCCGCCGCCCTTCTGCTTTCGACCTTCGCCGAGCTTCTGGTTCCACTGCTTCAACAAAGAATCATTGACGAGGCGATTGTGGTTCGTTTCCACGCCGTCAATATCGAGGCCGTAGCCGGAGCGGAAGATCAGGGGTACGGGCGCTTACTGTCAGCCGAGGCCCGCCGGGCGCTGGAACTCTTTGGCGATCATCCCCGCGGCATCCGGGCGGGCGGCCTGTTATTCGTCCCTCTGGACAGGCATACCCGTGTTTCCGCCAGTGTCGAAAGGGAATTGCGGGAAGGGGGCGCGCTTGACGGGGGCGACTGGTACGCCTTCCGCTTTCTGCCGGATTCCCCCGCCGCCCTCCTTGTGGCAAGCCGGGAGGATATGTTTAAGGCGGGGCAGGGGGCCGCCGCGATTCCAAGGGAAGCCCTGAATGCCCTGCCTGTACGGGACATCGCCGCGATCAGGGCGGGGGACATCGCGTTTGTCAGGCGGCAGGCGCTAGTGCTTCTGGCTGTACTAAGCCTTGTGTTCGTCTTTACCTTTATCCAGATATGGGGAACCACCCTTATCGCCCAGAAGGTCATGAAAGATATACGCCTTGAACTTTTCAAAAAAACCTGTTCCCAGTCAACGGCGTTTCTGTCCCGCCATCCTGTCGGGCGCATCGTAACGCGCCTTACCGGAGACGTGGAAACGATTGACGAGTTTTTTTCCTCGGTGCTGGCGGACTTCCTGAAAAATATCACGCTCATGGCGGGGGTGCTTATTACCCTTTTTATCCTTTCGCCCCAGCTTGCCCTGGCGGCCCTTATTACCATGCCGCCGGTTCTGGTGATTACGGCGGTTAGCCGGGTCAAGGCGCGTGACGCTTTCAGGAAACAGCGGACGGCTTCGTCAAAGGTCAACTCCTATCTTTCCGAGCGGCTTTCGGGAATACAGGTGGTGCAGCTTTTCCGGGGCGAAAAGAAAAGCCGCAAGGAGTTTTCCCAGCGGAACGGCGAACTACTAAGGGCCAAGCTGGGGGAAATGTACGTGTTCGCCATTTTCCGCCCCCTTGTGGAATGGTTCGCCACATTTACCACGGCGGTAATCCTTGTCGCGGCGGCTGTCATGGCGCTTAACCTGTCGCTGTCTTTGGGGGTGATTATCGCCTTTATTAACCTTATAGGGATGTTTTATTCCCCGGTAATGGACATCGCCGAAAAGTACACCCTTTTACAGAGCGCTATGGCCGGGGGAGAGCGGGTGTTCAAGCTGCTTGATACTGACGCCGGCATAGACGACCGGGGCGCGCGCGGCGTAGAAGGCAGGATACGGGGGCACATCCAGTTCAGGGACGTTCATTTTTCCTACATTCCCGGCGAACCGGTGCTAAAGGGTCTGTCATTTTCGGTAAAGCCGGGGGAGACCGCCGCCATTGTCGGCTACACCGGGGCGGGGAAAACCACGATCACAAATGTCCTTACCCGGCTGTGGGACATTGACCGTGGCGGGATTTTTTTGGACGGCATCCCGGTCAAGGATATCCCGCTTGGCGAACTCAGGCGCGGCTGCCTACCGGTGCTGCAGGACGTGTTCCTTTTTTCCGGAACCGTGGCGGACAACATACGCCTTGGGCTTGCCCTTACGGACACGGAGGTGCAGGCCGCCGCCAAAGCGGTACACGCCCACGAGTTTATTTCCCGGCTTCCCGGCGGCTACGACACGGTTCTTTCCGAGGGCGCGGCGAACATTTCTTCCGGGCAGCGGCAGCTTATCAGTTTTGCCCGCGTCATAGCGCATAACCCAGCTGTCGTGATTCTGGACGAGGCCACCGGCTCTGTTGACACCGAGACGGAGCGGCTTTTACAGCTTGGCATGAAGAGGGTGCTGTCGGGCCGCACCTCCATTGTTATCGCCCACCGGCTTTCCACGATACGCCACGCCGACCGCATTCTGGTTTTATCCGGGGGCCGCCTTGTCGAAGAAGGAAGCCATGACGATCTTGTCGCTTCCGGCGGCCTGTACGCGGGGCTTTTTAAGCTGCAGCACGCTTAGCTCCCCCGCCGCGCGTGAGCCCCCACCGCGCGTGAGCCAACATCCCCGCCAAAAGCTCCGGCGGGGGCAGATCACCCGTTGTCCGCCAGCCTGTAGAAAGCTTCCGGGTCAGTGCCGTCACTCTCTTTCAGGACGCCGAGCTTTTTCCCCAGCATATCGGGCAGGACTTCGTTGACCGATGCGGAGATGATGATCCGGGACTTGTAGCGGCTAGACAGCCGGGAAAGGACTTTGGCGCGCTGGACGGGGATGCCCAAGGCGAAATAGCCTGAAAGGGCCGTCCACGCGAAGGTGCAGTTTCCCATGTGTACGCCGAAATGCCATGATTCGTACTCAGGCTTCCGGGCAATGTCGGAAACGAAACTCACCGCTTGCAGCGCCATAGTTGTCGCGGCGAAAATGTTGCCCTCGTAGGGGGAAGGGATTTTTTTGTTTTCCAGAAATACCCTTTCAAGAGGAGAGCCGAAACAGGCAATGACACTATCTTCTTCGGCCCCTATGATCGCTCCCCCGGCTTTTCTGATAAGCCGTGACGCTTTTTTCTGAAAAGAAATTACCTCTTGGGTTGAGGCGTGGCGGTCGGGAAAATAGTCCCACGCGATGGGCTTGGAATTCCGTATCACCGCCACGGCGGCCTTGACGGTCGTGGTCTGTGAGGGCAGGGGCCTTCCCGCCTGAATTACACTGGCAAGGCAGGAGCGGGAAACGAAGGGGCCGTAGGCCGTGCGGAACAGTTTGTCGTAGCGGCTCTTGGCGGCCAGCGCCCAGACAAAGGAAGCGATAACGCCCGTGCCGCTTGCCGCGGTGGGAACTTGGGGATCAAACCAGTATCCAAAAATAATAAAGACGGCGGAAAAAGCTATCCCCGCGAACAGGCTTAACAACACGCCAACCCCCAAGGTAAGGGCCGGCCCCAGCGATTTAATGGCAAGGCAGGTTAAAAGGGCCGCGATCAGCGCTCCCCAAAAAAGGCGCGTGTCTTCTCCGGGGCTGACTGCCCGGCGGGTAAGGATGCTGTTAGCCAATAGGGCGGAAGCTTCCGTGTCGGCAGGGTCGCCAAGGATGGAAAAAGACCCCGACAGGGCGGATTCCAGCCTTTGCCTGAGTTCCAGAACTTCGCTGTGGCTCTCCCTTAAATCGGCGAAGGTTTGAATCAGGGTGTCCCTCATTTCCACAAGGCTGGCGATCCCCGCTCCCGTACCCAAGGCGGCGATTATTTCCTCGTAGCCCCGTACCATGTTCATTTCCACCGGGCTGTTAAGAAATTGTTCAAGGCTTTCGAAGTACCTGTTGCGGAACGCGAGCCATGCGTGCCTGTGTTCCTGACCTTCGCCGCGCAGGGAAAGGGCAAAATCGTAAAGAAAGCCCGGACGGTTTTCCCCTTCAACAGTCTGAAAAATACCCAAGGCGTCCCCTTCGGCAACCAGCCGCCTGAGTTCCCGGCTGGCTTCGTCATAGGCAAGAAATTCCGAGATGCAGATTCGCCTGAACCCTTGGCGGGCACGGGGTACTTCAAAAAGAACCGCGCCGGAGCGGTCAAGGGGAAGAATGGCGGCTATCCCGTCAGGCTCAAGCCGGTATCTCAGGGCCCCGTAAATGATATGTTCCAGCGCCCGCTCTCCGGCCTCCTCTGGCGAGAAATACGGAACGGTCAGCACCGGAGCTATGCGCCGCAAAACCCCGTCCCGGTCGGGCTGAGGCCGGGAAAACTCGTGCTGCTGGGCAAGCACACCGGGCCGTCCGCCGCCTCCGGTGGTGATAAGCTGCACCCTGATGTCTCCGGGCCGCCGGGCGTTGCCGAAAAAGGCGGCAGCCCGCTCCATGCGGTCGATGCTTTCTTCGTCCCGGCGCACAAGGTCGGAAATAAGCCGTTCTTTGCCCATTTCCGAAAGTTCCACGAGCATCCCTACATACCTAGCGGCTTCGGCGGGGGCTATGGAGCCTGTTCGTATGGCATCAAAAAGATTACTGATATTTCTGCTTAAAAGCGAGAATTCCTCGTCAAAGCGGTGGAGTATTTCCGCCTCTCCAACGCTCCCTCCGGCGGGGAGTCCCAAAATGGGAACTTGTATAATCAGGGTTTGAGCGCCCATCTCCGCCAGCGTATAAAGGAGGGAAGAGGCTGCGCCGGGCTCAAGTATGCCATTGCCCAGTCCGCCCGTGGGCATGGTGCTGTCTATAAGAAGAATCTCTGCCGAAACGGGGGGGGGCCGCAACCTAAGAAGAAAGTCGTACAGGGGCCCTAGCCTAGGCCCGGCAAGGAGAACGCTCAATAGCGCCGCCACACCGGCGCTGGGCAGGAACGAGACCAAGCACCGCAGCCATGAGTTTTTCTTTGACATATACGCTGCCATACTATCTTTATTTCTCGGCAATTCTGGGATATAATTTAGGTAATTGGCCTGTTCCGGGGCTTGACACCTTGGAATGGCCCCGGCGAGCCGGTAAGGAGAGAGTATGAAAAAGCACTGTGGTATAGTAGCGGCGGTTTTTGTGTTGATGGCGGTTATGACGGCCTGCGCCAGACCGCCTGTGGAAGAGATGAACATGGCCCACGATGCTGTTATCCGCGCGGAAAACGATGTCAACGCGGTTAACTACGCGGGCAACACCCTTATCCGCGCGAGGGATATCCTGACCCGTATGCAAAGCGAGGCTGATGCCAGACGTTTTGACGAAGCAAGAAATTTCGCCGCCGAGGCGATCCGCCTTGCCGAATTGGCGATTGCGGAGGGGCGATCCGGCGCGGCGTGGGCAAGGGATGACGCGGTAAACCTTCTTGACAGCCTTGGCGCTCAGCTCGCGGAGACGACAAACGCCCTTAACGCGGCCGGGCAGGCGGGTGTCCTGAACGTTGATTTTGACGCCCTTTCAAGAGACCTGTACTCCGCCCGCCTGAACTACGACAATGCCCGGCAAAACCTCGCCGTCAGCAACTACGGTGATGCGATTGCCAACGGTCAGGGGGCCCGGTTTCTTCTTGGGCATATCAACGGCAGGCTGAACGAGGCGGCTCAGTTGGCGTTGCGGAAGTAGGTCGGGGCTGGTCTGACATTTAGCCTTGGGCAATGCGGGTTCTTGATATTTTTCCTCAACCTTGATTACACTGGAGCTATGAAACAAACAGTAACTATTGAAGTTGCCGATGGTGCAGTCTTGCAATTGCTGCGGAGCTTGGCTTCGATGAGCCTGGTACGGTTCACACCTGAAGTACCTTCACAGGATGATCGTATCACCGCTCGTCTCAATGAAATCTACAGTGAAGTAGATTCCTCGCTGGAGCCGTGCTATATGATGGCGCAGGCCGAAGTGCTTGAAAACGAAGATTGGTAATGATTAAAGGAGAAATTTGGTGGGCCGCGTTGCCCCCAGACCCTTACGGCTCAGAACCCGGCAAGCGCCGCCCTGTTTTAATAATCCAAAATGATGTTATTAACCGCAGCAATATAAGAACCGTAATCTGCGCTGTTATTACCTCGAATATTAAACAAGCTCAGGTTCCGGGAAATATCTTATTGGAAAAATCAATTACCGGGCTAAACAAAACGTCTGTGGTTAACTTTTCTCAAATTTTCACTGTTGACAAAACAAGGTTTATCGAACAGGTTTCAATGCTGCCGAAAAATTATATTGCAAAAATAAATGAAAGTATAAGACATATTTTCAGCACTGAATTGTAAAAAAATCATCGTATAGTGCAGTGCGCCTGCTATTTTGCCTTCCTTGTGGAACAGCCTCGGCCTGCTTCCCCATTTTCGCGGCCTGTGGTATGATCAGGGCATGGATGCGTTGGGATATTATAACGGAACATGGGGCCCTTTGGACGAGATGACCGTGCCGATGAACGATCGGGGCGGTTACTTTGGCGATGGCGTGTACGATGCCGCTTCGGCGGCAAATGGGGTGATTTTTACCCTGGACGAGCACGTAGACCGGTTCTTTGACAGCGCGCGGCTTCTTAGGATTGAACTGACCCTTCCAAAAGAGGAGCTGAAAAAGACCCTTAACGAGATGTTCCAGAAGGTTGACAGGGGGGAATATCTTGTGTACTGGCAGGCGACACGGGGAACGGAACGGCGCAACCATACGTTTTCGTCGGGGCCTTCCAATCTGTGGATAATGATAAAATCCATTGTTATTCCCGATCTTTGCGAGAAAGTAAAGCTTATCACCACAGAAGACACCCGCTTCCTTCACTGCAACATTAAAACCCTGAACCTGATTCCCAACGTTATGGCTATACAGCGGGCTGCGGAGGCGGGTTGCCACGAGGCGGTGTTTTACCGGGGCGAAACGGTAACCGAATGTACCCGGAGCAATGTTCACATCATTAAAAACGGAACGTTTATTACCCACCCCGCCAACAATCTGATACTCCGGGGCGTGGCCCGCAACCATCTTTTAGGGGCGTGTAAAAAGCTGGGCATTCCGGCGGAAGAGCGCCCCTTTACCCTTGCGGAACTGTTTGACGCGGACGAGGCGTTGATTTCCAGCACCACCACGTTCGGACGCGCGGCGGATGCAATCGACGGAAAAAGCGCAGGGGGAAAAGCGCCGGAACTGCTTAAAAAAATCCAAAACGAAGTGATGAGGGAGTTTGTCGAGGAGACAGGCTATACCCCTCCGGCTTGGCAGGCGGGGCGGTAGGGGGCTGGGAGTGTGCCCTAAGGCAAGTTCCAGTTGAAAAAGCGCCAGTACGGCTCGGCTGCGCCCCTTCTGAACTCGGCGATTTTTTCTTCGTTCCAGTCATGAAGGCCTTTGCCGGTTTTTTGCCCCAAGTTGCCTTGCCTTACGGCCTCGCTGACAACCGGGCTTGCCCCGCTGTCGTTACAGAGGTGAGGGTACAGGTAATTTTGTAGACCCTCAAGCATATCCAGACCATACCCATCCTGATGCTGTAAAAGGCCCACTTTTGTATACCGCGGCCCAAAGCTCCATGTAAGCGCCATATCAATGTCCGCAGGTGTGGCAACACCTTCCCGGACAAGGTAAAGCGCCTCGCGTACCATCGCATGCTGTAAACGATTTGCCAAAAAACCGGGAACGCTTTTTTTCATAAGGCAGACTTTTCGCCCGCAGCTTTCAAGAAACTCCTTTGCAAACTGCATTGCTTTGGCGCTTGTTTCATCGCTGCCCACAAGCTCGACAAAAGGGACAAGGTGAGCTGGATTATACGGATGCGCAACCAAAAATTGCGGGCGGTACTTTTCAAAAGGCTTTTTCAAATCATCAGGAGCCAGTACCGACGTTGCGGACGCTATTGCCTCGATTTTTTGGCAATGCAATTCTATCTTTTTGTATACTTCGTATTTTATATTTAAATCTTCATACACCGCTTCAAATACCAATTCAGCATCACGCAAATCTTCGTAGTCCGTGCTGTATGAAAAAAAAGCGGCGCAGCTTTTTCGCTGCTCGTGGGTAACAAGCTTGCGCTCCTCAAGAACATCGAAGATGCGTGTATATGCATCGCGCGCTTTATTTACCGATATCTCGCTTCTGCCTATAACCGTTGTTTTGTATCCGTTGCCGGTAAAAAGCGCCGCAAAGCTTGCCGCTATAGCTCCTGTGCCAACAATTCCGATACGTAAATTTTTGTCCACAGTCATACAATCCTCCATAACCTCTGGTCTTCAATTATTGTTATCCGCAGCTTGGGAAAAAGTTAAGTGTGCCGGACTGCCATCGTCAACACATTCCGCGCGTGAGGCAAAGCTTTCGGACGCGCCGGGAATCAGACACACCGGGACTATTTCTTCTCTGGGCGCAAGAGCGGGTGATTTTATCCGCGACAACAGCAGCTCTGCGGCCCGGTTTCCCACCACATGGGGGTACTGGGAAACAAAAGTGGGTCTTACAAAAAATAGTTTTTCGTTTCGTATATCACCAAACGATACTACCGAAATATCATTGGGAATGCCGATGTTTTTTGCGCGGATATACTCGTATGCACCCGCCGCCATAGCATTATTCAACACACACAATGCGGTTATGCTATGCTTGCCATCTAGAAGTTCTTCCGCCATGGCATAACCTCCATCTTCGGTATAATCGCCGTATTTAATGTGTTTTTTGAGAATTTTGACATTTGATTGAGACAGGCGTTGAATAAAACCTTGCATTCTTTCGGCAAATGTATTTATGCCCGTATCGCCGCTAATAACTCCTATGGAATGATGCCCTTTCGCAACAAGGGTTTCCGCAAGCATTGCCCCTCCTGCATGGTTATCGCTTCCGACAAAATCCCCCTTAAACCGTTCGGTATTGATCCTCCGGTACAATAGTACCATCGGCAGGTATTCGCTGATCTCTGTGATGTACTCATCGTTTTGGCCCGATGTGTTAATGATCAATCCATCAATACGCTGTGAAAGCAGGGCTTTCAGACAATCCAATTCGCGCTGTTTTTGGGAATTGTTGGAACAGACAACAAGGCTGTACCCTTCGCCTTCGATGGCGTTTTCAATTGTCCGGCTAATGATGGTGAACTGGTGGTTGGAAATATCGCTTACCAAATAACCAATCATATACCGGGTTTTTGATTTAAGCGCCGCCGCCCCCGAATCGGGAAGGTAGCCTAAATCATTAACCACCTTCCTGACCCGGTCGCATATCTGCGGGCTCACATAATAATTCCCATGCATTACCCGGGAGACAGTGGCAATTGACACACCTGCGGCTTGCGCTACTTCCTTAATCGTAATCTTCAGTTTTTGTATCCCCTATAGCGGCATCAATGTTTTCTGTGTTCTTCAATGCTGCCCATAGTGTCCCAATGATCGAGACTTATGTCAACCTCAGCCAGGGTGATGCTTAAAAAGGTCAAGACCTTGACGCCGTCCTCCAGATGCCCGCCGTAAGCGATATCCTTGTCGGAATGGGTAATATGAGCATGAACCCGGCCGTTAATTACAAAGCCGTTTAGATTAAGGACATCGGAAGCTTTATCCTCTTTGGTAAATACATTCCCCGGCGGAAGATTCGGCGATGCTACTACGTGAAAATGATGATTCACGGTCGAACCTGTGCCGGCAATGATGAAGGCGTTATTTATTCCGTGCTTTTTCACCGCTTCGGAAAGGCTTGAAAGCACATCATCACCTGAATTAAGCCTGATACACCATACGTTTTTCAATACTGCTTTTTCGACTAACATGTGTTACTCCTTGAGATAGTTTGAGATACAAATTTCATTGAATCATGTTCGGAATCCAAAGAACTATGGCTGGAAAATAGGTGCAAATAAGCAAGACCACAATCAAAGGAATATAGTAGGGCAACAATTCTTTAATTACGTCCTTGATAGCGACATTTCCAACCTTGCTTATCATGAACAGGGCTAAACCCATTGGCGGCGTAACCAGCCCCATCATAATATTAAAAACAAATACAATACCCAGATGAACCGGATCAATGCCCACGCTGACCAGAGGCGGGATAACAATGGGAACCAGAAGCAAAGTAGCGGTAGTGCTGTCCAGAACCAAACCGACAACAAGGAGAATCAAGTTCAGAATTGCAAGCAAAACCAGGGGGTTACTGGATATAGAAAGCAGAAACACGGAAAATGTTTGGGGGACTTGCTCGATGGCAAGTATCCAGCCAAATAGAGAAGCCGCTCCCACAATAATCAGTACCGAACAACTTGATTTTACCGTCTCCAACAGAGCTTCGCCTATGCCTCTTAACGTCAGTTCCCGGTAAAAAAGGCTTATAAGCAAGAGATAAGAAACAGTGATGGCGGCAGCTTCGGTGGGGGTAAACATCCCGGAGAGCATACCAAAAACAAGAAGCGCCGGGGTTAGAATCGAAGGCAGGGCCGGGTAAAAAGCGGCCCATAATTCCCTGCCAGTAGACCAGCGTTCAGCTCTGGGGTACTTTCTCCGGTACGCCAGGACCACAGTAACCGCCATTAATGCGGCGCATAATAGTAAACCCGGCACTATCCCCGAAAGAAGCAGGCGTATTACGGACACTCCCGCTATGGAAGCGTATAAAATAATCGGGATACTCGGCGGGGTAATCGGCCCTATTATTGCCGAAGCCACGCTTACAGCCGCCGAGTAGGGGACAGAAAACCCCTTGTCCTTCATGGCCTTGATATGTATCTGCCCCATTGCCCCGATGTCCGCAAGGGCGGCCCCGGACTTGGCGGCAAAGATAAGGCTGTAGAAAATATTAACTTGAGCCAAGCCGCCCGGAACCCGGCCAACCGCTGTATCGGCAAAATGGTACATCCTTGAAGTTATACCGGCCCTGTTCATTAAATTCCCTACCAGTATAAAAAGCGGAACCGCCGTAAGGGTATAGGAATTCAAGGTATGCTGAATCCGTTGCGCTATCATTTCCAGAGGAAAGCCGTTCAAAAGAAGATACGCCGCGCTTGGGATCAGAATTGACGCGGTTACAGGAAATCCCAGCATAAAGAGTATAAAGAATGCGCCTATTACTACCATGCCAGCTCCTTTTTAAGCATTGAACACACATTACGAGTAATGCATACGATGGTAATCAAGAAAAAGCCAATCGCGCTGGGCAGAAAGAAAAGCCAGAAAGGCATTCTAAGCAATGGTGTTACAACATTCATGCTGTTGCGGAAAACTACGATAACGGAAAGCGATACCACAACGTATATGGCGATAACGCTTACGCTGATAACAAAACGGATTATTTTTCTTACAACTGCGGGAAACAACACCTGCAATTCTTCCATAACGATATGTCCGTTTAGTCTTTCTACAGAACCCAAGGGAGATATTATAACCCAGACAAGCATGAACGGCGTCAATTCATCCGCCCCCATAAGTGGCGCGTTAAAAACCTGACGCAGAATGACTTGAAGCATAATGGTTCCCCAAAGCACCGCCAGAGCGGCGCTCGCGAGTATCAAATCAAAGCCGGACAGAAGTTTTCGTATCCGCATATTTACAGCCCCTTAAACGCGGCAAGGTATGCCTAAGACGATTTGGACATACCTTGTTAAAATCATCTGCCACCAACTACCGGACATTTTCGATTTGCTGTATGAGAGGGACCCATCCGGGGTAGTCAATTGCTATTTGGGCATTTACCGCCTGCCTGAAAAGGTCGTTTCTCAAACCGCTGGCCTCGTCAATAAAGACTACTCCATGATCCTTCATTGCCTGTATTACCGGGGCTTCTTCTTCGTTAGTCCACTGGTAGGTCATCAATGCCAATTCTCCCAAAACGTCTTGTATTATTCGCTGGTTTTCCGTTCCCAAAGACTGCCAGACACTTTCATTTATAAAGGTGCTAAGTACCGAGTGCATATGTCCGGTCATCATGATGTGGCTTTGAACTTCATGGAACCGCTGGACGTATATATTGGTTATGGGATTTTCCTGCCCTGCCACCATCCCGGTAAAGAGGGCGGTGTGCAATTCTGTAATTTCTACCGGTGTCGGGATCGCGCCCATACCGCTTACCATGGATGTCCAAAGCGCCACAGGGACAGCCCGGATTCTTACTCCCCGAAGATCGTCCGGGCTAAAAACCGGGAAGTTGGCGGAAAGATGCCGGGCTCCACGGTAATGGCTGCCAATTACCCGCATACCCGCTGCCCTGACCAGTTCTTCATTGATCTGCTGTAAGGCCGGGGAAGTTCTGGGATTGGTCGCAGCAAGGGCATGAGCGCCGTCCCGGTATATATAGGGGGCGTTGAATACGGAAATGTCGGTTAAAAACCTTCCCAAAGTAGCAAAATCATGATGTCCCATGGAAATGGCCCCGGATCTTACCGCATCCACCATTTCATTTGCGCCGCCAAGCTGGGAATTGGGGAAAACTTGAATGTTTACCGCGCCATTTGTCCGTTCCCTTACCATTACGGCAAATTCATAAGCGAAGCGAGTTTGAATTTCCCCGGGAATTCCCACATGGGCGTATCTCAGGTTGATTACTTGGCTGTCAGAACGCCCCCCGGCAAACGCGACACCCACCAAAGTACACGACATAACAAATACCATCAAAATCTTTTTCATGTTCTTTTCCGCTCCTATGCTTTATTTTTCAAGAAAACGTTTTCTTGATGTACCAAGTATACCACGCTTATATTCTTTGTCAAGCGCTTTTTTTAACAAAACAACACCCTTCCCTTTCACGTATGTGCCGTGGTACTATTTACGCTACAGTTAACGCAAGGAGGAGAATTACATGAGGCAAAAACTGGGCATTATTGCTGCCAGCGTAATTGTTGGACTAACGGCAGTTGTTTTGGGCATATTCGGAAACCCCGCCAATATGCAGTTTTGCGTCGCCTGTTTTATCCGCGACATCGCCGGGGCACTTGGGCTGCACAGCGCAGAGCCGGTGCGGTATATACGGCCGGAGGTTATCGGCATTGTTATCGGCGCTTTCATTGCCGCCCTGGTAAAAAAAGAGTATGCCCCCAAAGGCGGTTCGTCGCCGTTTACACGGTTTGTTCTTGGAATATGCGTTATGATTGGGGCACTTGTTTTTTTGGGCTGCCCCCTGCGTGTGGTGCTGCGCATAGCCGGCGGCGATTTGAATGCTGTTGTCGGCCTTGCGGGTTTCGCCGGGGGAATTTTTACCGGCATTGCCTTTCTTAACCGGGGGTTTTCGCTAAAACGCAGTTACGACCAGCCAGCGGCAGAGGGACTGGCAGTACCCGCGGTAAGCATACTGTTATTGGCCCTGCTAATTACCGCCCCGGCGTTTTTGTTTTTCAGCGAAAGCGGGCCGGGGTCGGCCCACGCGCCGTTACTGCTGTCGCTTGCGGGGGGCTTGGCCGTAGGCGCTGCGGCACAGCGTTCCCGCCTGTGTTTTATCGGCGGCATTCGTGACGCGGTCTTGTTCAAAGAGTTTAATATGCTGATGTGTTTTGGCATTATTCTGGCGGTGGTTTTCGCGGGTAATGTAATAACCGGAGCTTTCAACATCGGGTTTTATAACCAGCCCATTGCCCATGCCGAATGGGTTTGGAATATTTTGGGACTGTACCTGGTGGGCTTTGGCTCGGTTCTGCTTGGCGGATGCCCCATGCGGCAGTTGGTTATGGCTGGCGGCGGCAACAGCGATGCCGGGGTAACCATGCTGGGATTTATTACCGGTGCGGCGATTAGCCACAATTTCGCGCTTGCGTCATCGGGCGCGGGCACTACGCCGAATGGACGCATTGCTGTTGCGATATGCGCGATAGTCATGTTTGCCATTGCGGTCTTGAATTCAAGAAAAGCGTTACAAACACGGAGGGTATAAGCATGAAGAAAGTAGTAGACGCCTGCGGCCTGGCCTGCCCGGAGCCAGTGTTGATGTTGAAGGGCGTGATTGACAGCACGGATGAAATTGAATTGCTGGTAGATGCCCAAGTGTGCGTGGAAATGTGCAGCCGTTTTGCGGTGTCAAAAGGGTTCAGCGTTGCGGTGCATGACAATAACGGCCTGTATACACTGACGCTTACGAAAACATAGCGACAATGGAATATCTGGCAACGTTTTACACGCACTACGGCGCGATGCGGTTTCACAAACAGTGCAAAACGGAAGGCACACCCGCAAAGATGATGCCCGTTCCACGGGAGTTAAGCTCTTCGTGCGGAGTGTGCGTCCGTTTTGGAGCCGCACACGCTCCGGACACGGCAGAACATGAGGACATGGAACGCTGCTACGCCATTACCGCCGATGGCGCTTATGCGCCGGTTAGATGAAATACCCCCCAATAGCCAATAGAAAAAGTGAAATACTTGTATATTTATACCAAATGTGTATAATTCTGTAAAGATAAACACACTTTTGCCGGAGGGAGAAAAATTATGAAGGTGGTTTTAGTTAATGGTAGTCCTAACAGAAATGGCTGTACATTTACCGGGCTTAGTATCATTAAAGAGCAATTAGAAAAAAATAATGTTAATTCAGAAATATATCAAGTTGGTAATAAACCGGTTATTGGTTGTACCGGATGTAATGTTTGTAGGCAACCAGATAAATCTGGAAACTGCGTTTATGATCAAGATATGGTAAATATAGTCGCTAAAGCACTATTAGAAGCTGACGGTATTATTCTTGGTTCTGCTGTTCACTTTGCAAGCGCAACTGGAGCAGCTACTTCCTTTTTTGATAGATTATTTTATTGTACATCTGGTTTTTTTGGTACGCTCAGGTTCAAATTTGGAGCAGCAATCGTAAGCTGTAGACGTGGTGGAAATAGCGCTACTTTTGATCAATTGAATAAATATTTTTCCATTTCTCAAATGCCTATTGTGTCATCGCACTATTGGAATGGAATTCATGGTTACACGCCAGAGGATGTATATGCAGATAAAGAAGGAGTGCGTATTTTACAAACATTAGCTGATAATATGGCTTATTTGATAAAATGCAAACATGGAAGTAATGTAGAGATACCTGAACCGCACCCTTTTGTAATGACAAACTTTATACGTTGAGATATAGGGGCTGGTAACGTCAGTTACAACCGGAATGTTATTTGACGCAGCGCATTCAGTAATTCGTCAACTTCCCCTTCCGTATTCAGATGCCCCAGCGAACACCGCACCGCGCCGCGCGGGAATGTGCCCATCGCCTTGTGAGCGGCTGGCGCGCAGTGCAGGCCACACCGTGTCATGATGCCGTACTCCTCGTCCAGCCGGGCGGAGACAGCCGCGTTATCCATCGCCGGGAAGTCCATCGCCGCAATAGCGCATTTATCCGTCAGGCGTTCCGGCCCAATTACGCGTACCCCCGGAATGTTGCGCAGTCCGTCTGTCAGGCGGGCCGTAAGTTCCATTTCCCTTGCGTAAATAGACTTGATGCCGGCAGAATCAATGTAGTCCAGCGCGGCAGAAAGCGCCGCAATGCCGGGAAGGTTCAGCGTTCCCGGCTCCAGCCTGTCGGGCAGTTCGTCCGGCATATCCGCCATGTGTGAGTGGCTACCGGTTCCGCCCGCAAGCAGCGGGATCATGCCGTCGGCGATGCGCTGGGACAATACAAGGCCGCCGAGACCCTGAGCGGACAACAGCCCCTTGTGCCCGGTGAAAGCCAAAATGTCAATGTTGTCGTCTCGCATAGATATGGGCAGTACGCCGGCAGTCTGCGCGCTGTCCACCAGCAATAGCGCCCCCTGCCTGCGGCAGATTTCGCCAACCTCACGCACAGGCAGTATAACACCGCTAACATTAGATGCGTGAGACATAACAACAAGTTTTGTCTGTCCGGTAATTTTGGATTCCATGTCAGAAAGATCGAGCCTGCCATCCGGCCCGCAACGGGCAGTATCCACCACAACGCCCTGCGCCTGTAACTGTGCGAGCGGGCGGACAACCGCGTTATGCTCCATCTGCGTAATAACGGCGTGATCCCCGCAGCCCAATAGTCCCTTCAGCGCCGCATTCAAAGAGTGGGTAATGCCGCCGGTAAAAACCACCTGCCTGCCGCTGGGGCAATCGAACAGCGAGGCGATTTTTTCCCTTGTTTCAAACACAAGGGCGGACATTTCATACGCCCTCGCGTACCCCCCCCGGTTAATATTGAAGCACCCACGCTCCAGAATATCTTTCACCGCCTGCGGTACACCGGGAGCCTTGGGATAGGAAGTGCTGGCATTGTCAAAATAAATCATATTCTGTATTGTTATAGGTTGATATGCCCAATGTCAATAACGCAGACACTATACTTGAGGAAGGGCTGGCGAAACTCGGCCTTGACGGGACGCGGATAAACAGCGCGGCGCTTTTCAGGTACATCGAAGAAATAGAACTCTTTAACCCCGCCTACGGCCTTGTAAAAGTACGGGATCGCCGGGAATTGATCGCAAAGCATATCCTTGATTCCCTAGCCCCATTAAACGCAATACGCTCGCTCACCGCCGACACCCCACAGGAAACACGGATTGCGGACGTAGGCTCCGGGGCTGGGCTGCCGGGCATACCTCTTGCGATTTGTATGCCGGAAGTGGAGTTCGTCCTTATCGAGCGCATGGGAAGGCGGGCGGGCTTTCTGCGGAATGTTGCCGCGGTATTAGCCCTTGCCAATGTCAGGGTAGAGGAAGCGGAGATGGAAAAGATTAGCCCGGCATCCTGTTTCGATATTGCCGTGTTCCGGGCTTTCAGGCCCCTTGAGCCGGCCATCTTCAAAGGGCTTTCACGGCTTCTCGCGCCCGGCGGAGTTCTTGCCGCCTATAAAGGCCGCCGCCAGGCAATCGAGGAGGAAATGGCCAGCCTGTTTGGCGCTATGGAAAAAACTGCCCTTCCTTGCATCAGCGGATGGGAGACTCTGCCGTTGGAAGTTCCTTTTCTGGAAGAAGAACGCCATCTTCTTTTGATACGGCGGTAACATTTTTTATAAGACAGTTTAGCCCTTGACATGGGCTGCCCAACAAAGCATAACTGGACTTGCTGGACTTGCCCCCATCTGGTACACAAAATTAAGCAACTATGTTGCTTGAATAGTAATCATTAGGCGCAACATAGTCAAGCGCCGAATGCATACGTACCCGGTTATAATAGGAACATGTAACATAAATTGTGCAAACGGCTATACTACAATAAGGAGTAAGTATGGCCTTTTCAAATGAAGTTCTTGATGAAATTCTGAAAGACTATCACGGACCTGATGATTTCTACGGCCCAGACGGGATCATGAAACAGCTCACAAAGGCGCTTGTCGAGCGCGCAATGCAAGCAGAACTGACCGAACATCTGGGGTATAAGAAAAATGACCAGGGTAAAAAACTGATTGAAAGCCGCCGTAACGGAAAAAACTAAAGCGCTGAGAACCAGCCAGGGACCAATGACAGTAGAAGTCCCCCGAGACCGCGAAGGCAATTTTGAGCCGCAGATAGTACCCAAACACCAAAAAGAGTTCCGCAGTTTCGATGATAAAATCCTGTCGATGTACGCGCTTGGGCTTACCACCGGTCAGATACAGGATCACCTTAAAGACATCTACGCCGTAGAAGTATCGCCTGAATTACTCAGCCGGGTAACGGGCGAAGTGAAAGAACTGGTCAGCGAATGGAGGGGCCGGGCCCTTGAAGCATTTTACCCGGCGCTGTTTCTTGACGCTTTACGGGTAAATATCCGTGACCGAGCCACGGTTGTCAAAAAACCGGTTTACTTGGCCCTGGCAATACGTATAGACGGCCGCAAAGAGCCGTTGGGGCTGTGGATAGAGCGAAACGAAGGGGCAAAGTTTTGGCTTGACATCATCAATGAGCTTAAAACCCGCGGCCTTCAGGATACTCTCCCTGCCGCTGTTGACGGGCTGACTGGTTTTCCCGACGCCATTGCTGCGGTGTTCCCCAGACATCAGGAAGGCAGTTTATACAACCAACGCGATTGAATCAGTGAACTACACGATTGAAAAAATCATAAAACACCGCCAGTCATTTCCCAATGACGATGCCGCTATGAAGTTGATTTTCATGGGCTTGAAAAACATATCCAGAAAATGGACAATGCCGATACGGGATTGGGGTACTGCCCTCAATCAATTTGCTGTCATTTATGGGGAAGAGCAAGTTCCTCTATGATGAACCGTTTACACAAAAAAGATTATATCTTCCTTAAAGCCACATGAACATCACGTTTTCTCTTGCCGCTTTCGCAAGCATCCGGCTCGAACATACTTTCGTCATATATCCGTACACAAACAGCTTTATCATCATTACAGGATGATAACGGCTTGCGCCGCCGCCTGCCTGATATTTCCTCAGCAACCCCTCTATACCCATCTCATCGATTGTTTCTTTTACCACCCTTACTAGATGGTTCGGGGGTATTAATTCATCGGCGCTTGGCGGTATCAGATAGGGTTGGTTTTGCTCGTAGGGTTTATACGTGATCTTGTCGCTTTTGCCTTTGCTCTTGATAAAATCTTATTATCATGGCTTAGTTTTAAAAACTAGAATAAAAAAGGGCCGCCCTTACTTATAGGACAGCCCAAAGTCCAGTCCAAAGAGAAGCGGGCGTAGCCTGTGAAGTTTCTAACGCGTGGGTTGTTTTTCTGTTCGACATAGCAGTTGTCGTTTTTACGGTAAGGCCTTGAACGGGTAAACATTATGCCCCCGTCCTCGCGCCACTTGTGGAGGGCGGAATTGATAAACTCGCCGCCGTTGTCGCTGTCCAAGCCCCGCAAAGGAAATGGGAGGGATGCCCTGATCTCTGGCATGGCCCCTTCTATCGTCTCCTACTTGAAGAAGCGCAAGACGCGGGTGTTTGCGACGTCGCCTATCATTGTCATAAGGCAACGGGGCGGCCCTCTGCCTTCAAACCACTTGTGACGGACTTTAGTCCGTTGTTGCCGCCTTCTTCAATGTCACTGTTCCCTGTCTGAGCATTTCCAACGCCTTGCCTCTTAACGATTCTTTTTGTCTCATCGCAGACTGCGTAAAATATACTTATCACTTCAAATTTGATGCAATAAACTGCATCATTTTCGATTGTTTTCAACACATTGCTAACGATTTTATCAAAAATGATTGAAAATCTAAGTTTTTGCGTAGTCTGCAAAGCGTGATAATTTTACTTATTATTTGGCTTGTTTTTTTGGATTTACACTTACTGTCAAAACCTATACTTTTTGACAGTTGCAAAGCCTCACGCAATTGCACCATTCAATAATGAAAAACTACCATGTTTTACGGCAATTGTCAACAAAATTCGTAAAATTCTTCCAAAAATTC
>WQUW01000019.1 GCA_009781915.1 Treponema sp.
GCAGGGGAGGATATACGGTTTAAGAAGCCATTTGCCCAGGCTCTTTAGCGTAGGAGACCGTGGCTCCGTAGCGGGTTCCCTGGGCGGCTTCTTAAACCGTATATCCTCCCCTGCCGGAGCTTTTGGCGGAAATGTTCATGCGCGGCGGGGGGGCGAACGCAAATTGATTTTTTCCCGCTTTTTCTGTACAATACCAAGATCATGGCTGTAAACCCGGAAAAGCCCCTTATCGTGCAGAGCGACCGCACCCTTCTCTTGGACGTTCATGCGGAACAGGCCGAGGACGCCCGCGCGGCAATCCTGCCGTTTGCGGAGCTGGAAAAGTCCCCGGAGCATATCCACACCTACCGCATCACGCCGCTTTCGCTCTGGAATGCCGCCAGCGCAGGGCTTACCCCGGCGGACGTTACGCAAACGCTGAACCACTATACCCGCTACCCCATCCCGGCAGGCATTACCGAAAGCTTTATGGACACCATGTCCCGCTACGGCAAGATTCGCCTTGTCGCCGGCGGGGCCGGGAATGACAGCCAGACGCCGGACGAAATGCCGGACGAGCTTTTGCTTACCGCCTGTGACGAAGCAGTGCTGGCCGAGATTGAGGCCGCCAAAAACCTTGAAAAATACCTTACAAAAAACGCATCGGGCTTTGCCGTCCGCCTTACAGACCGGGGAAGCGTAAAGCGGGAACTGATACGCCTGGGCTGGCCTGTGCAGGACGAAGCCCCCTTTGTCCGGGGCCAGCCTTTGGACGTTCCGCTTCGGGAAACCAGCGCTTCCGGGCGGCCCTTTGCCCTTAGGGATTACCAGCAGGAGGCCGCCCGGTCGGTTCTGGGCGCAGGCGGGCCGGGCACAGGGTACGGAGTAGTCGTAATGCCCTGTGGTTCTGGCAAAACCATCGTAGGTATGCTGATTATGTCCCTGTTGCAATGCAATACCCTGATTCTAACCACCAACGTGGCAGCCGTTCACCAGTGGATGGAGGAGATTCTGGACAAAACCGGACTAGGACAAGATCAGGTTGCCGAGTATACCGGAAACTCCAAGTCCGTAGCCCCGGTTACCGTAGCCACCTATCAAGTCATTACGTGGCGGCCCGGCAGGGATGCCGATTTTCCCCACTTCAAGCTGTTTCGGGAACGGCAATGGGGGCTTATCATCTATGACGAAGTACACCTTCTGCCCGCGCCCGTGTTCCGGGTAACGGCGGAACTTCAGGCAGTGCGGCGGCTCGGGCTTACCGCCACCCTTGTCAGGGAAGACGGCGCGGAAGACGCCGTATTCAGCCTTGTCGGCCCCAAGCGCTACGATGTGCCGTGGAAAGACCTTGAAGGCAAAGGCTGGATAGCCGAAGCGTTCTGCTCGGAAATCCGCATCGACCTGCCGGAAAAGCTCAAAATACCCTACGCCGTCGCCACCCCGCGGGAGAAATACCGCCTTGCCAGCGAAAACCCGCTTAAAGACGAGGCCGTTCTTCAATTAACGGCGAATCACCGGGAAGATCAGATTCTTGTCATCGGGCAGTACATCAAGCAGTTGGAAAATCTGGCCCGGCTTCTTGACGTTCCCATCATAACCGGAAAGACCGCCAACGGCGAGCGGGAGCGCATCTACAGGGCCTTCAAAAAAGGGGAACTTAGGATTATCGTGGTAAGCAAGGTCGCCAATTTCGCCATTGATCTGCCGGACGCTTCTATGGCAATTCAGGTATCCGGCTCCTTCGGCTCCCGTCAGGAAGAAGCCCAGCGCCTGGGCCGCATACTTCGCCCCAAAAAGCGGAACTCCCGGTTTTATACGCTGGTTTCCCGCTATACTGTAGAAGAAGGATTCGCCGCGAACCGCCAAAAGTTTCTGGCCGAACATGGCTACAAATATTCCATACAACACTGGGCCGCGCTGGATACCCCCAAGCCCGGCGAAAGGGGAGAGACGCAACCATGAAACCCCGTTCTTCTTCGTTCAGGTCTGTCGAAGACTGGAAATCCGCCCTTATGACGCTGCCGGACAACGGCTTTTTTGAACTTTTACGGAGCGTCTTTGGAAATATCAAAACGCCGTTCAGCAAACAGCGGCTTATGGACGACCTCTTTAAGCTCCTTTCCAGGGATGATATACGCAAAACCGTTGCCGCGTATATTGACGGGCAGGATCACAAGGTAATAGCGGCAATAGCATTCCTTGGCGAGCCCGTGCCGGAAGAACTGGAGCGCTTCTTTACCGGGGAACTTGCCCCATCGGAAATCCATGCCCTGCTCCTTAACCTTGAAGAGCGGCTTATTCTCTACCGCTTCCGCCACGAGGGGGCGTTGCGCTTGGCCCTTAACCCCGTTCTGGAAAGCGTGCTTTCGCCCTTTGCCGCAAACACCGGCCCTCTGTTTCCCAGCTTCCCTGTGGAAGGCGGCGATCCTCCGTCCCCTTCCGCTTCCTGCGCCGCCGGATTTGCCGGAAGCGGGCTTCAGGCGGCGGTGTTCGCCTTTCTTTACGGCTATAGCGAAGGGGAACTACTGCGGGCCGAGCCGGAATTGCAGTCCGCCGGGGCAGCGTTCCACGGTCTGCGGAAAAGATTTCTGGATGACGGGAAAAAGATTTTTCCGGCTCTGGATATGGAGCTTGTTGTAAGGGCTCTTATTCACCTAGAACTTTTCCGTGGCGAAGGTTCCAGCCTTGTGCCCTGCGGGGAAAGGATTGCCAGTTACAGCCATCTTTCCGCCGCTGAACGGCAGGATTACTGGGCGGCGGGGGTATACGCCTACTGTAACGGGGCGGCGGGAAGCGAGGCCGCATTCGCCCTGCCACGGCACAGCCTGCGAAAGATAGCCTCTGCCGTGCATCGTTTCATGGGCCTTCTTGACAGCGAAAAGAAATACCCCGAAATCACCCTTAGGCGGTTCATGGAATTCCTTGGGAAAGAGGATGGAGGGGCGGGAAATGTCTGGGGGGTGCGTCTTTTTGACGACAGGATACAGATACCCTTTGATCCCTTTCTTGCGGCAATGGAAAAAGCGGGCCTTTTGGAAAGAGAGGAACACTACTGGAAAGTCGCTTCCGGCGCTGTTTCCGGTTCAACACCCGCGCCCAAAGAGAAGGACGGGGAAGGGGCCGTTATCGTTATGGACACGGCATTTTCTTTTATCCTGTATCCGGAGATTGCCTTTGTCGATGCCATGACGCTTGCGGCATTCTGCTCGGTAAAGGCCGCCGCCGCCGGTACGCATCCGGAGGGCGCTGCCGTGTGCTTTGAGCTTACCTGCGATTCGGTAGTCCGGGGCTTTGATCAGGGCATGGCCGCCGCCGGCATGACGGAACTGCTGAACCGCCTTTCGCTTAACCGGCTGGACGAAACCCTTGGCTGGACGCTTAAAGACTGGGAAAGCCGCTACGCCGGGGTTTCCCTTCACCACGGCATCGTTCTTACCTTGGCCGAAGACCGCCGCTACCTTGCCGAGACGAAACAGGTCGCTTCCCTTGTACGCCGGAATTTAGCGCCCGGTGTGTACCTCTTTTCCGCCGCAGACAGGGCCGAGGTTACAAGGGCCTTGCGGAAGGCCGGAGTGGACATTATCGCCCAGCCTCCGGTAGAGTCGCTTGGCCCCAAACCCAAGGCATCTGGCGGGTGGTTTGCCGCCGCAGGGCAGTTTAGGAATTCTTTTTCCCGCTTTGGCCCGCTTGCGGCGGCGGAAAAAATGCCGGAGCCGGCAAGCGCCGCAGGGGAGCCCCCGCCACAGCAGGAAGCCGCCGCCATCAAGCAGAAATTCCACCGGGTTCTGGAAAAAATGCGGCTTACCAAGGCCGAACAGGACGAGCTTGAGGCAAGGATAGAGCGGCGGCTTATACTTAACGAGGCGCAACTGGAAGAGGCTTCCCTGCGCTACGAAAAACTGGAGGCGCGGGGGCTGGATTACGCGGGCAAACAGGCGATAGCGAAACAGGCCGCGGATTCCGGCGCTCTTCTTGATGTCTGCTGGCCCGGCCCCGGCGGAGAGACCAAGCAGATTTTGGGCAGGGCTTCGGCACTGGAAAAAAAGGGCGGAGAGAGTATACTTGTTATTAGAATCCCGCCTGCCGGGGATGCGGCGGCTGGGGGAACGGAGCTGGAAAGAACGATACGTATCCCCCTTGGGAAGATTAGCCTTTTACGGCGCATCAAGCAATCAATTTTCGGCGAATAAGCCGCCACCAAAGGAGTATTTTTTATGCCACTATTGCCTTTTTCAAACCGGGCTGAAAACAGCCAAGCCAAGCTTGCGGTTCTTATTGACGCAGACAATACCCAGCCTGCCATTATCGAGGGGCTTCTTGACGAGGTTGCCAAATACGGAATAGCCAGCGTTAAGCGGATTTACGGCGACTGGACAAGCACCAACTTGCGTTCGTGGAAGGAACGGCTTTTGGCGAACGCGATCCAGCCCATTCAGCAGTTTTCCTACACTGCGGGGAAAAACGCCACCGACAGCGCCATGATTATTGACGCTATGGACTTGCTTTACAGCGAAAAGCTCGACGGCTTTTGTATTGTTTCCAGCGACTCGGATTTTACCCGCCTTGCCGCCCGCCTGCGGGAAAGCGGGTGCACGGTGTACGGTTTTGGCGCGGAGAAAACGCCGAAAGCGTTTGTTAAAGTCTGCGACAAATTTATCTACACGGAAATCCTTTTGGACAATCAGGAAGAACCCGACGAGGGCGAAGGCCGGCCTCCGGTAAGAGTCCGGAAGGAATTCAAGGTGGACGGTAAGCTCCTGAAACTGCTGCGGGACGCGGTTGACGACAGCGCTGACGAATCCGGCTGGGCCTACCTTGGCGGGGTGGGCCAGAAGATTAACAACCGCTCCAACGACTTTGATCCCCGAACCTACGGATTTAGAAAGCTGGGAGACCTGTTCCGGGCGATTCCCCAGTTCGAAACCGAGGAGCGCCCGCAGGAACACGGCACGGGCCGCCAAGTTTACATACGCTGGAAGCGGAAGCGGTAGGGGCCACCTACTTCATTGGGATGCCGAGGCGCAGGTAATCGTCGGTCTGGTTAAGCCAGTCCTCGCGCGGCGGGTTAAAGACATCGAGGTCTAGGGTGTCCTCCAGCGCCCATGCCTCGTGCGGCATACCGGAGGGGATGCACAAGACTTCCCCGGCCTGTACCACAATTTCCTGGCCGTCAAGGGCGAACTTCAGCGAGCCTTCCAGAATGTACGTTACCTGCTCGTTGTGGTGGTGGTGCAGCGGCACGTGCGCCCCCTTCTTCAGAAAGACCCTTGCCAGCATCAGGTTATCGCCTACCACCATTTCACGGTCGATCATGTCGTTGAGTTTTTCACGCTTCGTCTCGTTCCAGGGGATGTGTTTAAGCCTCGGTTCGCCGCTCATTTCGCGCCTCCTTCGATCTTCGATTGTCTGCCATGATAGTATCACGCCCGGCGTATCACGGCAAGCAGCACGGGCCGCTCGACAAAGAGGCGGGTTTTGGTGTACCATAGCGCAACTATGTTTCTTGCCATTCAATTTCCTTCGTGGCTTAGGCCAGAGATATTCCCCGGGCTTCCCATCAGGTGGTATGGGCTCATGTATGTTGTGGCTTTTACCGTGGCCTATTTGTTGTACCGCCGCCAGATAAAAGAGCGCAAATTCCCCATGACCGACGACGATCTTTCCGGGCTTTTCCTTTGGGGCATTCTGGCCCTGATTTTCGGCGCGCGGATTTTTTACGCCCTTGTGTACGATGTTGACGGCTTTTTCCGCCGCAGCCCGTGGCTGATTTTTTGGCCTTTCAGGGATGGCGAGTTTACGGGGCTGCAAGGCATGAGCTACCACGGCGGGGTTATCGGGGGCATTCTGGCTATCCTAATATACTCGAAAGCGAAAAATTTTGATTACCGGGAAATTGGGGATATGTTCGCCGCAAGCATCCCCTTGGGCTTCACGTTTGGAAGGCTGGGCAATTTTATTAACGGCGAACTCTACGGGCGCATTACCACAAGCCCCTTGGGGGTAATCTTTCCCCACGGGGGTATCGCCCCGTGGCACAGCGATTTCCACCGCATCGTGCAGGCCGCCGAGGAGATGGGCCTAACCCCCATTGCCGGCCCCGCCGGAATCCTTAACTTTCCCCGCCACCCTTCCCAGCTTTACCAGATGTTTTTTGAGGGCATTTTCCTTTGGGCCGTTATCTGGTTTTTCCGCAACCGCAAGCCCTTTAAGGGTTTCCTTATTACCATGTACCTTACCGGGTACGGCCTTATCCGCTTTGTTATCGAATACTTCCGCCAGCCGGACGCGGCAATTGGATACCGTATCCAGTTTGTCGAGCCCACGCTTCCCCCCGCCATTGCGCACCCCCTTCTGGCTTTTTCTACCGGGCAAGTGCTTTGCTTCTTGATGATCCTTGCGGGCCTTGTCTGGGCGTTTTTTGCCAGCCGCATGAGCGACCGCGAGCCTGTGCTGGTGTACCCTGACGGCGGCCTTCCAGCGCCCCGCCCCGCCATGAAAGAAAAGCAGGGGGGCGAAAAGCCAAACCGCAACCGCCGCCGGAAAATGCGGAACAAGCTAAAGTAGGGGAAGCAATGAGAAGGGCAGATTTATTCAAGCGCTTACTTGGGTTGCTTGCCGATATAGGCCAGAATGCCGCCGTCCACGTACAGGATGTGACCATTCACAAAGTCAGACGCCTTTGAAGCCAGAAATACCGCAGGGCCTTTTATGTCACCGGTAACGCCCCAGCGCGCCATCGGGGTTTTTGCGACGATAAACTGGTCAAAGGGGTGGCGGCTGCCGTCCGGCTGCCGTTCCCGTAGAACGGCGTTCTGGGGCGTTTCGATATAGCCGGGGCCTATGCCGTTGCACTGAATGTTGAATTCCCCGTATTCGCTGGCAATGTTTTTGGTGAGCATTTTAAGCCCCCCCTTGGCGGCGGTATAGGCGCTAATGGTCTCCCTGCCAAGTTCGCTCATCATGGAGCAGATGTTAATGATTTTCCCGCCGCCTTTTTTAAGCATCGCGGGAATGACAGCTTTGGCAACAATGAAGGCGCCGGTAAGGTCAATATCAACCACCTGCCGGAAATCGGCGGCGCTCATCTCGATCATGGGAATTCTTTTGATAATTCCGGCGTTGTTTACCAGAATGTCTACCGTGCCTACTTCTTTTTCTATTTTGGCCAGCGTAGCGTTTACCGCGTTTTCATCGGTAACATCACAAACATAGCCGCGGGCGGGAATTCCCGCCGCTTTGTAGGCTTCAAGGCTTTTGTCAAGGGCGCTGCGGCAGTTGTAGACAACGGTAGCCCCCGCCTCGTGATACGCCTGTGCAATGGCAAACCCAATGCCGTAAGACCCGCCAGTTACCCATGCGATTTTTCCTTTTAGTGAAAATGCGTCAGCCATATTCATAATTCGCTCCTTTCTATTTTGTCTATTTTAGTTCCACGGAAGGAACCGTGTCCATATCATCAAAGGTTTGGTTTTCACCAGCCATCGCCCAAATAAAAGTATACGCCGCGGTTCCCGCCCCACTGTGAATTGACCATGATGGGGAAATTACAGCTTCCTCGTTTTTCATTACGATGTGCCGGGTTTCGTCCGGCTGTCCGTGAAGGTGAAAAACAACGTGCCCCGGTTTCATATCAAAATAAAAATACACCTCCATGCGCCGCACGTGGGTATGGGCAGGCATGGTATTCCAAACCGAACCTTCTTCAAGAACGGTCATGCCCATACTAAGCTGACAACTTGTCAGAACCGCAGGATGAACATATTGATAAATAGTCCGGGCGTTACACGTAGCCGGATCCCCCACCTTGCGGGGATTGGCCTTTTCTATGGGGATGTGTACGGCAGGGTATGTCGTATGGGCCAGGGTACTGGCCATGTAAAACTTTGCGGCATTGTCCTTGTCATCAGAGGCAAAAACAACCTGAGCAGTTCCCTTGCCTATATAAAGGCCGTCGCCTTTCTTCATTTGGTAAACCTTTTCACCGGCGGTTACTTTACCATTGCCGCCAACGCAGATAATTCCCAGCTCCCTGCGATCAAGAAACACATCGCTTCCGAAATCCTTGCCGCCTGTAAGCTGTAAGTCTTTCGCAGCCGGGTAAGCCCCGCCAAACACCACTCTGTCCGAATGGGTATAACAAAGGCTGATTTCATCTTTGACAAAAATTTTGTCAAAAAGAAAATGATCCCGCAGTTTCTCCGTGTTGTAGAGTTTCATGTCTTGTGGATGTCCGGCATACCTTTTTTCAAGTTTCATAGCGCTCCTCCATGTTATAAATGTTATGCGAAGTACCGCTTCGCGTTTCCAAACGAAATATCTTTTACCATTTTTTCAAGCCGTTTTTTGTTGTCCGGATACTCTCCGTTTTCTACCCATGTTCCGATCATGTCGCAAAGAATGCGCCTGAAATACTCGTGCCGGGGATACGAAAGAAAACTGCGGCTGTCGGTAAGCATTCCCAGAAAAACCGGAAGCGCTCCAACATTTGCCAGCACACGCATTTGTTCTTC
This sequence comes from Treponema sp., assembly GCA_009781915.1. Lineage (GTDB taxonomy): Bacteria > Spirochaetota > Spirochaetia > Treponematales > Breznakiellaceae > WRKT01. The sequence goes on from WQUW01000019.1 coordinate 8,490, forward strand.
CATGCCATCCCTGTGATCGCAGAACCACCACGCGGTACCAAGCTGTATTTTTCCTTCAATGCCGCTGCGGTTTTCCGCCCTCCCGTAATTGTCCTGAAATGCTCCCATTATTGTTGCCAAAGGATAATAGTCCTTGGGGTTTAGCGTATAAAGTATTGTCTTGGGCAGCGCGGGTTTGGGGCCGGACGATTCCATGTGGTTAAGAAGGGCCGCCAGGTTTGCGCTTTGATTCCAGTCATGAATGGCGTCGTAGCCCGTATCGGGGCCTATCGCGCCGAACATCCGGCTGTTTATGTTGCGGATCGCCTGCAAATGAATCTGCATTGCGATATTCCGGTCTGCGTAACATTTTGCAAGCCCGCAGAGGATTTTCGTTTTGTACGCGTCTGCCGCTTCCCGCGATACTTCTTTTCCGGCCATTGCGTCCAGAAATGTTTTTTCAATATGGCTGTCAGGCGCAACAACAAACGGCACGTATTCAAGGGCGTGATCCGAAGCGCGGCAGCCAAGGGCGGCAAAGTGATCAAGGCGTTTTTCCAGAGCGGTAAGCACATCGCCCACAGACGCCACCGGTACGCCGCTTGCCTGCGACAGCGTTTTGATGTAAGCGGCAAAGCCCTGCTGGTTGATATTCACCGCCTTGTCCGGGCGGAACGAGGGGATAACCCTAGTGGCGATGTTGCCGATAGCGGCCTTCCCTTCGGCAATAGCCAGATGATGTTCAAGGGAATCCGCCGGATCATCGGTAGTGCCCACGGTGTGAACCTTGAATGTTTCAAAAATGCCCTTAACCGATAATTCCGGTTTCTGAAGAAGGGCGTTTGCCTTTTCCCATATCGAAGGGGCGCTTTCTTCGGTAAGGGGCTGGAAAATGCCGAAATAACGCTGTAGTTCCAAATGCGTCCAATGGTAAAGGGGGTTGCCGATCAGGTTTTCTACGGTTCTTGCCCACGCAAGAAATTTCTCGTAGGGCGGGGCGCTGCCGGTAATGTAATATTCATCACAGCCAAGGGCGCGCATCATGCGCCATTTGTAGTGATCCCCGCCCAGCCATATTTCGGCAAGGTCGGTAAACTGCCTGTTTTCCGCAATGCGCGCGGGGTCAAGGTGGCAATGGTAATCGTAAATTGGCTCGTCTTTCGCCGCGTTATACAGGCTGCGGGCTGTTTCGGTCTTTAGCAAAAAATTCTCGTCCATGAAGGCGTGCGGCATGAAAAACTCCTACACAAAATCTTCCCGCATGGGGGTAAAGAAATCTACAAGAACGCCTTTTTCCAGACATTCACAGCCGTGCTTTATGCCGCCCTGCTTGCAAAGCGAATCCCCTTTGGCTATTTCCCTGACTTCGTCCGCGGCGGTAAAGCGAAAGCGGCCTTCGGCGACATAGGTAATTTGCGTATGGGGATGGGTGTGAAGCGCGCCAATCGCCCCTTTTTCAAACTCGTGTGTAACGCACATCGCGGTATCGCTGTAGGCTAACACTTTGCGCACCACTCCGGGCGAAGGGTTTTCCCCTTCTATATCTTTGGCGAATACCCACACGACGTCTTTATGCTGTTTGCCCATAAAACTTCCCCCCTTGGGTCTTTTTCAAATATCAAAAAACAAGCGTGCCCCGCAACAGGGACACGCCTGCGGGGAATGTCCGAAAAGTTCGGAAAACTTGTTCGGACATTTTCCTTATTGCGGCATTTTCGTACTGTTTCAAGGAAACAGGAGAAAATGCAATAGGCTGTCCGGGAAGTAACCGACTTCCCGGACAGCCCCTATTACTCGACAGCCCGTATGCGGGCGATAAGAGGGGCGAAACCGGCATAGGCAGGCTGCGTAAACAGGGGATCCATCGCTGTTACAAAGCGCTGTCTTTCGGCAGGGCTTAGAACAATAACTTCAGTGCCCGTGGCGCGAGCCAGCGCTTCCGCTTCCCTTTCATAGTCAAGCCACGCCTGACGCTGCACCCCGGCCGCGTACTGAGCCGCCCGCCTGATGATCGCCTGCTCCCCGGCGGAGAAGCCTTCCCAAATGCGAGTGTTTACCAGAATCATTTCAGGCGAGGCCACGTGTTCGCTTAAAGTGAAGTACCGGGCGACTTCGTTATGTGACCATGAAGTATACGAGGGCCAGTTGTTTTCCGCGCCGTCAACTATGTTGTTTTGTATACCAGAGTAGACTTCGCCCATAGCCATTGGAGTGGGGGAAGCGCCGAGCAGCCGCACCATTTCCATCATAAGGGGAACTTCCTGAACACGGAGTCTCATCCCGGTCATGTCATCCAGCGTTCTTATGGGGCGGCCGGTGGTGTAAAAATTACGGGAGCCCGCGTCATACCATGAAAGACCAAGAAGGCTCTGCGCTTCCAGCATTCTGAGCGCTTCGTCCCCGATTGGGCCGTCCAAAACCCTGAACATATGCTCACGATCCCGGTAGAGGAAGGGCATACCAAACGCGCCTATCTGCGGATTAACCGAAGCAAGGAAGGTTACTCCAAGCCGGTTAAAAGCAATTTCCCCAAGCTGGGTCAACTGGACTGTTTCCGTTTCTTGTCCCAGTTGCGCGCTGTGAAACAATTCGATTCTGATTTCTCCGTTAGTCTCCCTGTAGATGTACTCGATAAAGGCCCTGTTGCCAACATTCGTTGGATAATCTACCGAATGGTTGTCCGCCATACGAAACGTCCTGCCTTGCTGTCTTTGGCAGCCCGGCAGCATGGTTATTGCCGCCGCCAACACCAGAAGCGACAGCAACACAACAGAAAATCTTTTCATTTTTATCCCCCTGAAACACTAAAAATATTTTAACCTGCCTTAAGGCAGGCTGGATTACGTCTTGCGGCCTTACCCCCCGCCGAACATCAAATTCGGGATTGTTAAGGTAATGGCGGGAACAAAAGTTATTAGCAACAGCCCAACTATCATGACAAGATAGAACGGCAATAGTGCCTTAATCGTCTCTTCAATTCTAATGCCTCCTATGGCGCTGCCTACGAAAAGCACCGTTCCCACCGGCGGGGTTAGAAGCCCCATGCTCAGGTTGTAAATTAACATAATGCCAAAGTGTATGGGATCCATGCCTATAACCGGAGATGTTACTACCCCTATCAAAATTGGCGCGGTAATTAAAAGCAGGGGAGCCATGTCCATGATGCTGCCGATCAACAGGAGGGAAAGGTTTATCAGAAGGAGCAGAAGGATTCTGTTTTCTGTCAGGGCCAAAAGGCCATTGGTAACAAGCTCAGGAATCCGGAATATGGTCATCATAAAGCCGAATGCTCCGGCGGCGGCTATCAAAGACATTACCAGCGCTATTGTTTTCAGCGCCCTTCTTAGTATGGGGATAATATCCAGCGGCTTTATGCCTTTGTAAAAAAAGAGCGCCACAAGTATCGCCCACAGACAGGCAATAACGGCGGATTCGTTGGCGGTAACAATGCCGGCGAAAACGCCGCCAATAATGATAAACACCGTTGCCAACCCCAAAAGGCTGTCCAATATGATTTTTGCCGATTCCTTAAAGGTAAAACTTCCGCCGTAGGGGAAATTCTTTATCCTTGCCATGACATAGCAGTAAATCAAGAGAAGGGCGCACAAAAGGTAACCGGGAAGAATGCCCGCCATGAATAATCTTCCGACCGAAGCGCCGCCTATTGCCGAGGCGTATATAATCATGTTGTGGCTTGGCGGGGTAATGATTGCTATGGTGGCGCTGGTGCAGCTTAGGGCAACTGCGAACGGGGTCGGGTAGCCCTGTTTTTTCATCATCCTGATTTCTATGGGGCCCATAGACGAAACGGCGGCGACCGCGGAACCTGAAATCATGCCGAAGAAAACGCTGTCCAAGGCGTTTACCATTGCGATTCCGCCTTTAACACGCCCGACAAACACTCTGGCAAGGTTAAAGAGCCGGTCGGAAATGCCGCCTGAGCCCATAATTTCCCCTGCGAGTATGAAGAACGGAATGGCTAATAGAGCGAAAGAATCAACGCTGGCTATCATTCTTTGCGTTATAACCCCCAACGAAATGCCCGCATAGGCGGCGGCGGCGAAGGACGCAAACGCAAGGCAGAAAGCGACAGGGAATTTTAACAGCACCAAAATGATAAACGATCCCAGCAATATGGTAATGCCGACAGTGTCAACGCTCAAACCTAAACCCCCTGCGTCGCGGCGTCTTCTAGCTGCTTTCGCTTCTGTTCTTCATCAGTGCCGTACTTGAAATGGTCGTAAATCTGATACGCCGCGATAAGGGCAATGAGTATGCCCACTGCGGTTGGAAAGACAAACCTCCAGCCCACGGGCATACCGGTTCCGGGAAGGCGGTTGTACCTTAGTATGGTAAAAAAGGGGCCCATGTTGATACTCATCATAATTCCCATTATTACTATTAGCGTTTTGCCGCAGGTTTCTATAACCAGCCGGGGCCTTCTGCCAATGCTGTCCACAAAAACACTTAACGCGATGTGGCCCTTGTTTTTTACCCCAATAGCCATCCCGATAAAACTGAACAGAATCATAAGCTGGCGGGCAATCTCTTCCGTCCATCCGGGCGTAACCCGGAAAAAGTAGCGCCCGACTATTTGAATCATAACGGCGCAGAACATGAGGGCCAAAGAAAGAATAGCGATGGACTCAAAGGCAAGGCAAATCGCGTTGACGAGTTTTTTGTAAATCTTTACAATCCGGTCAAAAACACTCAACCCCATCCTCCTAGCCCCAAGGCCATTGCCACTGCACTATATACACAGTAAACCTGATTGTTCTGGATGTCAAGCGTTTTTTTACATCCATTAGGACAGCCCCCCAGCAATGCCCCCGCCGCGCGTGAGCTTCTGGCCTAATGTCCGGCGGGGGGCCATTGACACTTATCAAGTTGTGATATACATTATCCTAGAGTAGAATTTTAGATAACGGTAAGGGGTAGATAATGGATAGGATAATTTGGATAATCCTTCCTCTTGCCGGGTTAACCTTGGGCTGGATTATAAGATGGCTGTATGCCAGATTTCAACTTACGGCATCGGAGCAGCGCGCTAAAGTTGTAAGACATGATGCGATAAAAGAAGCTGAGGCCAAAAAGAAGGAATTACTTCTCGAAGCAAAAGAACAAGTTATACGGGAGCGGAGCCAGCAGGAAAGGGAGACTCGGGAGCGCAAGGCTGAATTGCAACGGTATGAACGCCGGGTTTTTCAAAAAGAAGAGAGTATAGACAAGAAAATTTCCCAAATCGAGCGGACTGAGCGCACCTTGGCGGAAAAGGAAAGGTCGTTTCAGGCGAAGGAAGAGGCTCTGGGCAAGGAGGAAGAACGCTACCGGGCGGAACTGGAGCGAATTTCCGGGCTCAGTATCGAAGAGGCTAAATCCCTTATCATCCGGGATTTGGAAAACGAGGCCAAGCACGACGCTCATGCTCTGATCAACAAGATCGAGCAAGAGGCGAATCTTGCGGGGGAGAAAAAGGCGCGGGATATTCTGCTTGGAACCATCCAGCGGCTGGTTACCGAGGTAACCGGGGAGGTAACCGTTACCTCCGTTACCCTGCCCAACGACGAGATGAAGGGGCGGATTATCGGGCGGGAAGGCCGGAATATCCGCACGCTGGAAACCCTTACGGGGGTGGACATCATCATTGACGATACTCCCGAGGCGGTGGTTATCTCCTGCTTTGACCCGATACGGCGTGAAATCGCCAAAGTTAGCATGGAGCGGCTCATTGTTGACGGGCGCATACACCCGGCCCGGATCGAAGAGATTGTTACCAAGGTAACCAAGGATATTTCCCAAAAGATTTTCGAGGAGGGCGAAAAAGTCCTTTTCGACCTTGGTATTCACAATATTAAGCAGGATGCTATACGCACCTTGGGGCGGCTGTATTTCCGCACTAGTTACGGTCAGAACGTGCTGTACCATTCCAAGGAAGTGGCGGTTATCGCCGGGATGCTGGCGGCGGAAGTCGGCGGCTGTAACCGGGAACTGGCGCGGCGGGCCGCTCTGTTGCACGATATTGGCAAGGGCGTGGAGTCCGACTCGGACCTTAACCATGCGGAAATCGGCATGGACATGGCTCGCAAAATGGGCGAAGACCCCCGGATTATCAACGCAATTGGGAGCCACCACAACGATATTGAGCCAAGCTGCCTTGAATCGGTGCTGGTTCAGATTGCTGATGCCATTTCCGCCGCGCGGCCGGGAGCCCGGCGGGAAACGCTGGACAACTACATCAAGCGGCTTGAAAACCTGGAGCACGTTGCTACGGGCTTTACCGGCGTGGACAAAGCCTACGCTATTCAGGCCGGGCGGGAATTGCGGATTATCGTCAACAACGAAACGCTTAACGACGAAAGGACGAAAGACCTGGCAAAACAAATTGCCAAGAAGATCGAAAGCGACCTCCGTTATCCCGGCCGCATAAAGGTAACGATGATCCGGGAAACGAGGGTTACGGAGTACGCAAGGTAGTTGCCATGCAGGGGGAAACCTTCGGCGCGCCTTCGCGGGTTTTGCGGGCGGTTATGCTTGGCGACGTGGTAGGCGACCCGGGGATGGAGGCTCTGGAACGCCTGTTGCCGCCTTTAGTGAAAGAGCGTTCCGTGGATTTCGTGGTGGCTAACGGCGAAAACGCCGCCTCGGGCTTTGGTTTAACGTTGCCTCATTTACAGCGGCTCTTTGCCGCAGGGGTGGATGTGGTAAGCTCGGGCAACCATATCTGGGAAAAGCGGGAATTCTTGCCTGTTCTGGACACGGAAAAGCGGGTGTTGCGGCCCATGAACTACGCCCCCGGCAGTCCCGGCAATGGCTGGGTAACGCTGGAAAAGCCTTCCCCTTGGGGCGGGCCGCCAGTAACGTGGGCGGCGCTGAACCTTCAGGGCAGGGAATATATGACTCCGCTGGACTGCCCGTTCAGGGCTTTCGATGCTTTTGGGGAAGCTTTACAAGCGTCCGTGCCGGAAAGCTCGCAGGGCAATCCCGTAATTCTGGTGGATTTTCACGCCGAATCTTCCCGCGAGAAGGAAGCCTTGGCCTATTACCTGGACGGCCGGGCAAGCGTTGTAGCTGGAACTCATACCCATGTGCAGACTACGGACGAGCGGCTTCTGCCCAAGGGGACTGCCTACATCACAGACCTAGGGATGTGCGGGGCGCTTGACGGAGTTATCGGGATGGATACCAAGATATGCCTTGACCGTGCCCGCAATCAGGTGCTGTACCGCATGGAAGTCGCCGCCGCAACCGAAGGCTGTAGGACTGCGATTCAGGGAATCATCGTGGAGTTTGACGGGGACACCCGCAAGGCCCTTTCGGTTAAGCGTATTTAACCTACCCCCTGTTCAACCTGTACCAGTCGCTGACACGCCGTTCCAAAGACCTGGCCCCGTTCCCGTCTGAGCCACGGGCCCTGTCCTGCAAGTACGGAAGGATAACCCGCTCTTTAATGACTACCCAGTTGTGGGGCAGTATGTTTACCGGGGCAAGAAAACTATTCGGGGGCATGCGGCCCAAAAGGGCGGGGTAAAACTGGGGGAATACCTGCTCGGTTACCGTCCTCATCGCCGAAAAGCCGCCGGCAATGCCGAATGATGTCTCGTTCAGCCTGCGCCTTCTTTTTTCTTCCATAAGCGTCCTTTGGGTTTCGGGCGTGAAAAACCACAGGGCAAAGGCATCGGCGGCTCCCCTGGCCCTTGTTCTTCTGTGAATGCCGAAGTACACGCTCTGCTCGTTTAACGGGATCATTTCGTGCGTTGTAATCCACCTGAAATCAAGGTTTCGCCGCCGTTCTTCGGGCAGCGTGAAGAAGCGGGAACTGTTCATGTGGATGTAAAGGACACGCCCGGAATTAACCAGATTTTCCGGCGGCTCAAAATAAAACTTGGACGCGAAATCGTCTTCCATCTGGATGCTGGTGTTGGTCTGGACAATCCACTGCCTGATCCACTCAACAGCGTTCTCCATTGCCTGATCGTCCCATGAAACCGGGGACGCATCCCGGAAACCTGTGCCAAAAAAACTTGCCGTCAGAAAAAGAAACTCCGGGTTTGACAGCGGGGAAAAGCCCATCCGGGTAAAGGCCCCGTTGACTATGGCGTTGTGAGCCCGGCTCCGTTCTTTGAGTTCCTCCATTTCGATAACGAAGGGGTTTGAATGGCCTTCGCTTAATTCCCGCGGGAAGACTATGGCGGGAACGTTGAAATTCACCGGAAGAAGGTACTGCCGCCTGCCAACCGCTCCCAGCGAGAGCAGCGGCTGGTAAAACGAGGCGCGATCAAGGCCGTTTCTTGAAAAAAGCGAGTCCACGGGCCTGAATATCACCCCGGTAGAGGCGCTCCGCAGCCAGCTTGCCGCGACAATGTCCGGGTGTTCCCCGCCCGCAGCAAGCCTTTGGGCCACCGACTCAAAGTAGCGGACTTCGATCTTAAAATCATCCTGAGCAGCGTTAAAAAACCCCGCGTAAAAGGCGAACTCCGGGCGGTCTGTCCAAAGCACCGCAGTGCGTGACCCGGCACGGCAGGAGGCAAGGCCCATCACAGACACAGCCAGCAGCCCCGCCATGAGTAACCGCAGAATAAGGCATTGCGTTTTCATACGGAGTATTATGGTCCTTATTTCCCCACTTTGTCAATTATTGCCTTGTAAATTTTTGCGGGAAGTGGTAGTATAGTCTCATGGTAAGAGACGCTCACGTTATTGGGTTAGTTGAACGCATCGGGGAGCATTATAGGGCGAACATATCTAACCGCTTTATCCGGCCCGCCCTGCTCCAGCTTTCCCTGGAAAAACAGTCTTGGGATTTGATCGAGGTGCTCACCGAGAAAATAGAGCAGTACCGGTATCAGGGCTTTCATTTGGACGAGCTTTACCGCCAAATTATCGCCGCGGCCCGGTTCGTGTCCATTACCCGCCGGGAGCTGGTTCCCAGTTTGCGGGCTCGTCTTTCCGGCAGCGGGTCGGCCTCCGACAAGGTGCTTAGGGATATGGCGGTGAACAATTTTGGCAGTAACCTGCAGCTCCTGGCCGATATGCTGAACGAGCTTTTTCTTAGTTTGGTGGAACTGGACAAAGAGCAGGCCAAAGGCCGCCGCCCCCTTTATATGTCGATCCCTGAACTAAAAGATGTTGGCCGTATGCTGGTGGGAAGCACCTAATCGTGCATCCAGAGGCAGACGAAGCCGGGGCCCACGCGCTTGAATTGCTGAACGCCGCCCGGCAGGAAATGGCGAAGCGGGTGGTGGGCCAAAGCGAGATGGTAGACGGCCTACTTACCGCCCTTATCGCCGGCGGGCATATTCTGCTGGAGGGGGTTCCGGGGCTGGCGAAAACCCGTGCCGTAAAGACCCTTGCCGGGATTACCTCTTTGAGCTTTAAGCGTATTCAGTTTACCCCCGACCTCTTGCCCGCAGACCTTACCGGAACCCTGATTTGGGAGCAGGCGACCGGGGCGTTCTCCGTGCGCCGGGGGCCGGTGTTCGCCAACGTAATTCTGGCGGACGAGATTAACCGGGCTCCCGCCAAGGTGCAGTCGGCCCTTCTTGAAGCAATGGAAGAAAAGCAGGTAACCATCGGGGAAAAGACCCATCCCTTGCCAGACCCTTTCTTTGTTCTGGCGACCCAAAACCCCATTGAGCATGAGGGAACCTACGCCCTTCCCGAAGCGGAGCTTGACCGCTTTCTTTTAAAGCTTTTGATACGCTATCCCTCTCAGGAGGAGGAACTGCGTATCCTTGACTTTGCCGCTCCCTTTGCGGGCGGGGAACGCACGCCTAATGCTCAGGACGCCTCTGGCCCTAAAGCGGTGCTAGGCGTGCCTGAGCTGGAACAGGTGCGGCAGGCGGCGGATTCGGTTTTTATCGACACGCAGATACTCCGCTACATCGTTTCCGTGGTGGCTGCCTCCCGGCCCGCCCCTTCGCGCCCTGCCTATGGAACCGAAGGGCTGCGCCCCGGCGCTAGTCAACCCAAGGAAGGGCTGTTCCGGTACATCGTTTTCGGCGCTTCGCCTAGGGCGACGCTGGCTCTTTGCCGCTGCGCCAAGATCAGGGCCCTTTTTGAAGGCCGCTCCTTTGTTACGCCGGAGGATGTAAAGGCGGCGGCCTTTCCGGTACTGCGTCACCGGCTTGTGCTTTCCTACGAAGCCGAGGCCGACGGACTTGAGCCGGATGCGGTTATTTCCCGGATTCTGGCGCTGGTTCCCATGCCGTAGCCGTAAGGGGGCAGCCGTGGATCGCTACGAACTACTACACAGAATAACCACCTTTCCCCTGATAGCCAGAGGGCTTGCGGAAGACCTTGTTGCCGGGGATTACCGGGCCGTGTTCAAAGGGCAGGGCATGGAGTTCGACGAGGTTCGCCGTTACGAGCCGGGCGATGATGTGCGTTCTATCGACTGGAATGTAAGCGCCCGCTTTGGCTCCCCCTACGTGAAGATGTACCGGGAGGAACGTGAAATGACGGTGTGCGTTATTCTGGACACATCCGCCTCCATGCACACCACTGGCGGGAACGCCCCCGGTTCCTCTGGCGGCGAAGTAACCCGCTACGAACAGGCGGTGTTAGCCGCCGCGCTGGTAGCCTTTTCCGCCGAAGCGTCAGGGCAGCGCCTTTCGATGATCTTTTTCGACAAGGAGATACGCAAGGTTGTCCCTCCCCGAAAAGGAAGGGCCCACACGATGGCGGTACTGAGCGCCGCTCTGGAAGCCCGCCCCCCCGCAAGCGGAAGCGGCTTGGGCAAAGCCCTGACAGGGGCGGTACGGCTCCTTAAACGCCGCAGCCTTGTTATCGTTATTTCCGATTTTCTCTGCATAGACTGGGAGCAGGAAATGGCGGACTTGTCCCGAAGGCATGACGTACTATCTTTTAGAATATCGGGCCCCCTGGACAGGGAAATGCCCCCAAGCGGGCTTTTAACCCTGCAAGACCCCGAAACGGGCCTTACCCTGCAAGCGCCATCGTCCTTTCCCTCGTTCACGGCGGCTTGGGCGGCATGGCACGACGACCGGGCACGGCTGTGGCAGGCGATCTGCCGCCGCTGTGGCGTGGCGTGCCTTGATCTTTCCACCGCCGACGATGCCCCCGCCGCGCTGAAGAGCTTTTTTAGGCGGCAGTAGCGGGCCACGCCCCCGTCGCGCGTGAGCCAACACTCCCGCCAAAAGCCCCGGCAGGGGAGGATATACGGTTTAAGAATCCCGCATGAGGAACCCGCTACGGAGCCACGGTCTCCTTCGCGGAGAATCCATGCAAAATGGCTTCTTAAACCGTATATCCTCCCCTGCCGGGCATTGTACCGCTGGCTCATGCGCGGCGGGGCATTGCTGGGGGGCTCCGCAGAACATCAGCCCCCGGCATCACCGCAGGGGGTTGACACGCTATTGGCGGCAGTGCCACAATACAGCCAATGGCTAGAACACGCGCCATGACAGGCGGGGCTGAACAGACACTACTCGCAACAGTAAGCGGCGGAACACGGGCATTTACCCCCCCCATGTAACTCCTTATCCTGTAACGACTTAGCGCATCTTTTACTTGCGTTAGACGCAACAATCATAGCGGTTAACACCATACATTTTCCCGCCCGCCGCCCGGTACGGCGCAACGTAAGGGAATCGTATCTTTCTCCCCGAAATAACAGGCTACGAAGCATTCGCTTCGGCGAAGCAAGTCTTCAACGAAGCAATGCTTGCGGCGGCCTTTTATGTATGCCTTGCTTGTACAAGCTGGTAATGTTTTAGGGCTTTAACAGAGGCCCGTGATTGCCCGCCACAGGAAAGCGGGGACACAAAGAGGTGTGTTTATGAAAAGAGTTGTAAACGTTTTTGGCGGCATTATCCTTGCCGCGCTGATTGGCCTTTCCGTTACGGCGTGCGACACGGGCGGCCCCACAGGCGGAGGCACTGGTGGAGGCACTGGTATTGAAATGGTCCGGGTAGGCCCCGGCGTGTTTTACCTTGGTCAGGAGGAGGGGACAGCGGGCTTTGGCAACACAACCCCCATATCCAGCGTAACGATGAGCGGGTTTTACATGGGCCGCTTCCCTGTAACACAGGGGCAGTTTTACGAAGTAATGGGCTTTAACCCAAGCTGGTTTACTACGGCTTTGGGCAGGCCTCCCACGTCATGGTCTACCGACCTGGACACATGGGGCCCTGCGCCTACTAGTTGGAACGATCCTCTGCGAGCCAGATGGGACGCTGTGCGGATAGTTCCCGGTTCTACCGGATACCGTTTGCCTACGGAGGCTCAGTGGGAGTTTGCCGCGAAGGGCGGACCGCTTGGGGGGCCGTACACATTTTCCGGAAGCAATAACATTAACGCTGTTGCGCGGCACTGGGGAAATAGCGGGATCCGGACACAAGAAGTTGGCGGCTTACAGGCTAACCGGCTTGGAATACATGACATGAGCGGGAATGTGTATGACTGGGTGTGGGACCGGTACGGGCCGTATACCGCCGAGCCTGAGACAGATCCCTCCGGTGCGTCCTGGGGGTCTTTCTGCGTGATCCGCGGCGGAAGCTGGAACTATTCGCCTCACGGCTTCCGTTCCGTCGACCGGATCTACGGCAACAATCCGTTTTACCGCAACACCGCCGTCGGCTTCCGTGTTGCCCGCCCACTGTAGCGTAGCCCGCTGCTTCCGGTAGCGGGGCCTCCGGAGCCGTCCCGGCTCCGGAGGAAAGGGCATTTACGGCCTCCCCGCCCTTGTTTCCATGCCGCCTGTCCCCTTATACTGTTGTCTAATGAGTTCATGGCGCGCGTGGGTAATCCTTACAATACTCTCCCTTTCCCCCGGCCTCCTTCCCGCGCAGGATGCCCCGGCCCCCTTTCTCCTGCCCAGAGTTATTTTTGTCGGCGATCCGGGCCTCTTGGTGGTTCCTCTGGACGAAACCTTCGCCGCCGCCGGGCCCTTCGTGCTGGACGCCCCCGGATCACTGCCTGAAACGCCGGAACTGCTGATCCGGCGCGTCGAGCTGGAACGCAGGGGAGGGGCGGCACGGCTTTTGATAGATTTTACCCCCTTCGCCACCGGGACGCTCGCCTTTCCGCCGTTGGAATTCGCCCCTCCGGGGCAGCCGCCCCTGACGCTTTCGGGCCTTACCGCGCAGGTGGCCTCTGTCCTTGACCCCGCCCTTGGCCCTGACTGGATGGCCCTTTCCGGGCCCGCTCCCCCAATGGCGGCGGCGGGGACAGGCCTACTGATCTACGGAAGCATCGCCCTCGCGCTCGCGGCTCTTTTTCTTGCCGCCGCCGTCAGCGTCTGGTGCAGGCGTAACTTCAGGGGCTTCTGGCTCAGACTGCGCCGCAGGCATTTATTGGGAGCCATGATGCGTTTTTTGCGGCGGCTGGGGTACGAAGCGGGCCTTGGAAAAAAGGAAAGCCCCGGATACTACCTTGCCATTCTCGCCACGGAGTTCCGGGAGTTTTTAAGCGTCTACACCGGAGTTAACTGCCGATCCCTCAGCCCCGCCGAATTTCTGGAACTGCCCCTGCCCCCTGCCAGCGCGTCCGGAAGCGGCCCGAAAAGCGGGCTGGAAACCAGACCGGAAACCGGCCCGGCCTTCCTGTGCCGCCTTTTCCGGGCATGGGACACCCTGCGCTTTAGCGGGCAGTGTATCGGCAAAAGCGACACGCTTCAGGCGCTGGAGCAGACCCAAACCTTTGTCCTTGCCATGCGCCGGGCGGAAAGAGAAGCGCCCGCGAAAGGGGAAGGCCCGTGAACATAGGTTTCGAGCGGCCCTTGTTTGTCCTTGCCGCCCTTATCGCCATACCCGGCCTTTTCTTCGTCCTCCGGTTCTTCAAGCCTGTTTTCTCCCTGCGCCTTCCCCTTGGCCCCCCCGGCGGCGCTTCCTTTACGCCCCCGGTGAACTTGGGCTTTCTGACAAAGTTCCTTCGGGCGCTGGAACTTGCCGGGGTAGTCCTGCTTTGCATCGCCGCCGCCGGGCCCCGCTTTGTTTTTACCGAGACGGTCTGGCTTAACCGGGGAGCCGACATACTCTTTGTGATGGATGTAAGCCCCAGTATGTCGGCGCTGGACATGGACGGAGGCAGCCGCTTCGACACCGCCCGGACGCTGCTTCGACAGTTCTCCGGCAAACGCCCGCAGGACGCCATCGGGCTTATCGCCTTTGGGCAGGACGCCGCCATTCTAACGCCGCTTACGACAGACCGGGCAAGCCTGTACCACAGGATGGATACCCTTGCCATAGGCGAAATGGGGGACGCCACCGCAATCGGAACAAGCCTTGCCCTCGCCGGCTTTCATATCGGCAGATCAGAAGCCCCCCGGCGGGCCGTAGTTCTGATCACGGACGGCGAAAACAACGCTGGCTCCATCCACCCCGAAACCGCCGCCGCCATGCTCGCAGAAATGGGCGTTTCCCTTTGGGTTATCGGCGTAGGTTCAAGCGGGATGGTTCCGTTCAGCTACGTTGACCCCGCAACCGGCGTACTGCGCACCGGAATGTACGACTCCCACTTCGACCCCGAAACCCTTGAAAGGATTGCCCTAAGCGCTCAAGGCTTCTGGATACACGCCCCAACCGCCGAAGCCTTTGCCGGAGCGTTTTCCCGGCTGGATCAGGGGGAAATGGTCATTCGCCGGTCCGGTTCCGTGCGGAGAGAAGAACCCTTCCACGCCATTTTCATAATCGCCGCCCTAGCTGTGTTGTGGGGAACACGCTTTGTAAGGCGGCGCGTACTGGGGGCCATACTATGAGTGTCGATTATCCCCGCGTACTCAGCCTCCTGTTTCTCTTTGCCGCCCTTATCCCCGTTCTCGCCGTCCGCTGGCGCAAAAGCCGGGAACGGGCCGCCATCTTTGCCGCCCCGGCCCCACGGGAAGAACGAAACAGCGCCCTCAAAGAACTGCGTCTGCGGATGATTTTTTCAGACATCTTTTTCGCCCTGTTTGCCGCCCTGCTGGTTATCGCCCTTGCAGGCCCGCATTGGGGCCAGCGGATTGTCCCCGATTTCCGCCGGGGAGTGGACGTAGTGCTGGCCTTTGATGTTTCCCGAAGCATGGATGTCCGGGACAGCCCGCCGTTTGGCGCAGGTTCCGGCCATCCCGCCCCGGAAGCGATTTCCCGCCTCCAGCGGGGCGCGGGCATCGCTCAGGAACTTGTCCAGACCATCGGGGACGAAGTACGCTTTGCCACCGCAATCGGCAGGGGCAGGGGAGTCCTCGCCGTCCCCCTGACCTACGACCCTGAAATGGTCTTGAGTTTCCTCTACACCCTTGACAGCGCGGGCGTTACCGGACGGGGGACAAACCTCCAGTCCATCATAGATGCCGCTTCAACCTCTTTTCAGGACGCCATTCCCACACGCCGGGTAATCATTCTTTTTTCGGACGGCGAAGAACACTCAGGATCGTTTCAGGAGGCCGTGGAAAGGGCCCGCAGAGCCGGGATAGCCGTCAGCGCCGTGGCCCTTGGCACGGCAGAAGGCGGCCCCGTCCCGGTTGAACTTGGGCCGTCCGCCCCCGATGGCCTTCTGCTTAGGGCTGACGGGACTGTGGTCATAAGCTCCCGGCGCAGCGCCGCCCTTGTAAGCGGGGCGGACAGAACCGGGGGCGTGTATGTGTCCGGCAGCCGCCCTGACGCCGCGCAGGTCTTGGCGGCGCACATCGCCTCGATCTACGCCGAAACACGCCTTTTGGGACACAGGCGGGAACCGAACCCCCGGTGGCGGGTTTTTGTTATCGCGGCGATGATGTGCCTCGCGGCGGCGAAACTCATGGGGTTTACCCGGCGGGGGGCTGGCTGACATGAACGCTAATTTCGGGCGCAGGCGGGCGAGAATCCTGCCCGTCCTGTTCTGCCTTGCGCTTGGCTCACTTTCTTCCTGCGCAAGAGCCCAAGGAATGCTCCTTGTCATGGAAGGTAATTTTTTCTCCGCGCGGGGGTTTTATACCGAGGCAATATCCTCGTACCTTAGGGCGCTGGCCCATGACGAGGTCGTCCCCTATGCCGAGTACGGCCTTGCTGCCGCCTACTTCGCGCTGGGGGAACCTGCCGCCGCGCTGGAACGCTACCGGGCCGCCATGCTAAGTCTTGCGGCGCTTGGGCGGGGCGATACGGAACTGCGGTACAGGATTTACTACAACATGGGCATTATCTACTTTGAAGCGGGCGAATACTACGAGGCCGTGCGGGCCTTCCGGAGCGCCCTAATGGTCGATGCCAGCCGCATCGAGGCCAAGCGGAATTTGGAGTTGAGCCTTCTTGTCATGCACGGGGCCGCCTCCACTCAGACGGCGTATACCCCGCAGCCAGAGGGCGAGGGCAGGGAAGGCGCGGGCGCGTACTTTGCGCTTTTTGAATATTTGCGGCAGATGGAGCGGGAACAATGGAGGAACAGGGAATGGGCAAGCGACGACGGCTGGTACGGGCCGGATTATTAGCGGTTCTTTTGGGCATCATGTCCGCCGGCGCGCTCTTTTCCCATGAGCCGCTAGAGCTTCTTGTGGAAACATTCCCCCCAGACCCGGTTTCAGGGGGCGCGTGGACGCTGTCCGTTCTGGTAAATCACCCCAACCCCCACGAAGTAAGCGTAAGCCCGCCCGCCTTTCCCCCTTCTCTGGCTTTACAGCAAATCAGAATAGAAAGCCGGACGTTCCGGGGCGGGCGCTGGACGAGCGTGGAGTACAGTTTTACCTCCCTCGCGGCGGGAGACACGGCCCTCCAGCCGTTCCACGTGAGCGTTCCCCACGGGCAGGCCCTGACTGGCGTAACAACGGTCAGTTTCCGCCCGCCCGCTGACGCTCCCCGCCATACCCCCGGTTTTCGCTGGCTGTACCCCGCCGCCCCCCTTGCCCTTGGGGAGCGCGGGGAATTGGCCCTTGAACTTTTCGACTGGGAGCCGTCCAGCCCCGCCCCACGGGGTATTTTTCAGGGCAGAGCGCCCCGCAGCGCCATTCTTACCGAGGCGGCCCCGGCATCCACCGGGGAAGGGGTCTACCGCTACGCCATTAGCGTAATCCCTCTGGAAGAAACCGCCCTTGCGCTTGAACCTTTTTCGTTTCAGGCGGCGGGCTTTACCCTTACTGTCCCCGGAATTACCGTTCCGGTTCTGCCTGCCCCGCCCGCCCCGCCGGAGGAACGCCACGCCGCCGCCGCCATCGCCGCCGCCGAGACCCTTCCGGCAGAAGCCCCCGAACATGAAAGCCAGCGCATCCCCTTCCCTGAGCCCCGCGGGACGGTCGTTTTTTTCCTTCAGGGCGAATACGACCGGATTGTCGCCACGGTTCGGGCGCTGTGGGAAGAAGACCTTCGGGCGCAGGCCCTTGCCGAGCTTCGCGGGAATGAGCGGGACAGTCTTGCCGGGCCCCTGCTGGTTTCCCTGCGCCGGGAACTGGAGCAGGCGCTGGGCCTTGCCTTTACCGGGGATGAACGCTGGCGGCCTTTGGGAGTTCCGCTTTTCGCGTGGGTGTTTTTCGCCGGAATTGGCATCCCCGCCGCCATTGCCCTCTGTGTGTTCCGCCCCCGTTTTGCCGGACGGCGGCGCTTTGCCCCGTTAGGTGAAGCTGCACCCTCTCGCGTAACTTCCCGCCGCCGGGGTGGTTTTCGGAATGTCATCGTGTTGATATGTTTCGTTGGATTGGCCCTTATCGTTCTGGAAGAGGGCTTGGGGAGGGTTTCGACACGCCGGTTAAGCCCTGCCGGAAGGGCGGCGGTTCTTGAACGCACCCCGGCCTACCGGGTTCCCGATACGCGCGGCACGGTAAATGTCTGGTTCGATGAGGGTCAGCCCGTGGTTGTGGGCGCTTACGGCGTGGATTGGTCGTATGTCCAGTCCCCGGACGGCAGGTCCGGCTGGGTTCCCCGCAGAGCGGTTATCAGCTATTGAGTTGTCAGTATTGAATGTAAGGAGTGGTGGCTGTGAATTTTGGTGAAATCCTTGAAAAATGGGAAAAGAAAACGGTATCGAATGCGTCCTACGACAAAGTAGCGGCGTTTGCCAGAGAGGAAAGCGCTGGCGGGGCTTTGGCCCGCGGGGAACGCCGTTCCCGGCTTTTGCGCAAGGCCCCCGATGACTCTATCGATATTCACGGCCTTAGCCGGGACGAGGCGTGGATAGCCTTGGAGAATTTCTTCGACAACTGCCGCGGGAAGGGCTGTGAGAAAGTGCTGATTATACACGGCAAGGGAAACCACCACGGGAACGCCGCCGTGCCGGGCGAAGATTCCCGCCCCGGCGAGAGCGCGCTGCGGACGCTTTCCCGGCGCTTTATCGAATCCTGCCCCTTCGCCGGGGAAAGCGGACACGGCTCCGCCAAAGAGGGGGGAACAGGGGCAACGTGGGTTATTCTTAAAGAGTAACGCTACCGCTCCCGGTAGATTATACGGCCCCTTGACAGGTCGTAGGGGGATAGGGCGATACGCACCCGGTCGCCGGGAACGATGCGGATGTAGTGTTTGCGCATCTTTCCGGAAAGGTGGGCTAGTATGAGATGTCCTTTTTGCTTGTCCAGTTCCACCCTGAACATGGTGTTGGGCAGGGCCTCGCGGACAATGCCTTCGACTTCAATCGCTTCTTCTTTGGCCACAATGTCTCCTCTACACATTCAAGTATAGCGTTTTTTTCGCGTTAGGGTAAGGGGGCCGCCAAACCATTGACAATACGAAAAGCTATGATTACCATTAAGGATAGCAGAAAACAGGAACGAATAAAGTTCGCAAGGATTTTTTTCAGATGCCGATAATGCTATAGGGGAATATTCTGTATATAGGGATGTGCCGTAAGGCGGGAGCGGTTCATGGCAAATGACAAAAAACCTTCAATATACCTTGATCGTGGAACAATAGGGTCTCACGATGAACTGGATGAATACGGTGTCTGGGTAAAAAGCGAGCCTCAAGATGTGTCCTTGGCGGGTATGGAAGCCGTGGGAATGCCGGAGTTCTCCGGGGAACTAACCGAAAACCTGTCCGAAGAAGCGTCCGGCATGGACGATTTGGACATAGATGCCTTTGCCCTTGCCGAAGACGATAATTTTGAACTGCCAGACCTTGGGGAAGTAGACGAAGAAATCCTGTTGGCGGATGAAAATATTGATTTTGAGGATTTTGACGAGCAGGAACCTGACGGCTTTGGGGAAACTGACGGGATTGACGATGGCGATGACGATGCTCTGGTGGATATGACCGGCCAGCTATCCCTTGAACTCCCCGATGATGAGACAAGCGACTTTGACCCTGACGATGAAGAAGGGTTTGACGAAATCTCTATGGAAGAGTTAATCGGGCCCCTGGGCGTGGATACTGATACGGAAGGCGACGCTTTGCCGGAACTGCCTGACGACGAATTTGCCATGATCGATGATGCCGGGATTGATGATACAAGCGAGCCGTTTGCAGCCTTCGGTAACCAGTCCGCAGGGGACGAAGACCCCTCCTTGGCGCTTTCCACCCAGCTTTTAATGAAGATAGCCGACGAACTTTCTTCCATACGGAGCGAGCTAAGTTCCCTAAAAAGAGAGTTTGCTGCTACCGGTGCGGCGCATCTTCCCTCTGCGGCGGAAGAAGATGAAAAAATCGCCCTGACAGGCGACGAGTTAAGCACCATTATCAATATCGCCCCGCCGCCGCCGGAACCAGAGATGGAGATGGATCCGGAGGAAGATGAGAAAATCGCCTTGACAGGCGACGAATTGAGCAATATCCTTAGCACCGCCGACTTCACCGATGAGACCGGGGCGGATGCCGCCATGGAAAACATCGAAACCTTTGAGGACATTGGTATTCAGGAAGAAGGCGAAGACATCGGGACCGATTTTACGCCTATCGACTTGGACATGGATATGGACATGAACATAGACATGGACATGGACGCGGAAACCAGCGTGGCCCCCCCCCCGGCGGAGGTTTCCGGCGAGGACGAGGTTGGGATTGACATATTTCTGGATTCTTCAGATTACTTTGAGTCCGCCGAACCGGTGGAGTTGACCGAATCGGTGGAACTCTCCGACTTTGACCTTTCCATGGACTCTGTAGACGATGAAGAAAGCGATCCGGCGCTGGATATCCCGTCCGGGGATGCCCCTGCGGAATTTGCCCCGGATTTTGCCGCCAGTGAAACCGAAGAACTCAACCAAATTCTGGAAGACGGCGTTCAGCCGATAACCTTTGCCCCGGATCCCGATGACGCAACGTATTTGACGGAGGATCCCTTTTCTGAAGGAGCCGGCGAGCCTATCGATCTTTCCGGGGCGGTAATCGACGAGCCCGATCTTTCTCTGGACATACACGAAAACCCCATCGAGGAGCCTTTGCCAGAGGACATATCCATCGATCTGGATACGGATACCGAGCAGGCCATTGATTTTGAATCCGAAATAGGCATCGAAGCCTTCGATGAAGCCCTTGAAGAAATTGATGAGGGAATCGAATTCTCGATGGATATGCCGGACGATATGCCGGATTTCCCGTCCGCCGAGCCCGCCTCGGAGCTTGTTGAAGAAGAAATCCCTGCCATGTCCTTTGAAACGGCAAAGCCTGCGGATGGCGGGGATCTTTCCCTTATCCCCGAAGGGTTTGCCATGGATTCGCTGGAGCAGGACTCACCGGAATCGGATTCCGTGGAATTGTTTTTTGACACCGGGGACGATGACACCATTTCCATGGACGACATTGATAACTTCGTAACCGGGGCCGAGGAAACAGTCGATGAGGCCGATGAGATCGTGGATTTGCAGGATGACCCACAGGCGCTTCCCGCCGCCACAGAACTCCCCGCGGAAGGGTCTGAGGAAATACCCTCTCATCTAAAGAAAGAACTGAAAACAGTGCTTTCCTACATGGACAGGCTTCTTGAATCCCTTCCGGACGATAAAATCGAGGAATTTGCGAAATCCGACCACTACGAAACCTATAAGAAGCTGTTCAGGGAATTGGGGCTTGTATAATGGGGCTTTTGAGCAGGATTGACAGTCTGGCTTTTAAAAAGGCCGCTCTGGATGGCATCCTGACAGAAATAGCCCTGTTTAACCGGGTGCATCCTGATTTTAACTGCATCGTTCTTGAAAATCCCGCAAAGCAAACCGGTTTTTGCCAGAAGGTTTCGGCAATCATTGACCGGGCGGGAACCGTTATCCCTTTGGCCTCGGAGTGCCCCCTTATTCTGTTTCCCATAACGATGGATCGGGAGTTAATTGCGCGCAGGCTTTCAGCGACCCTTAATGTCAGGGTTCTTTTGTCCTTCGAAGAAAACAACCCCGAAAACGCTGTAGTCCGCATAAATTCCCTGTAAAAGATGAGCGAAGAAAAGGCAGCAGCGTTACATTCCCGGTATAACCCCCAAGGCGAGGCGGACAGATACATCAATGCGCTTTCCCTGAGCGAAGAAACACGCTTTTTTATCCTTATTGAACCGGGACTTGGTTACATGATAGCCCCATTAAGAAAGAAATTTCCCGGCGCGAAAATCATAGCCCTGCACGTAAACGCCCCTGCGCCACCGGATGGCTGGCAGGGTTCGCAGAGTTTGCAGGCTGCCCTTCAGCCGCCCGATTCGCGCTGGGATCCGGGGGCAGGCATTCCGGCGCAGGATTTTCTTGAACGGGAAATCCCCGATTCCCCTGCGGCGCAGATACGTATTCTGGAATGGCGTCCGGCTCTTGCCGTGTACGGGAGCGCTTACCGTGCCCTTGTGGAAGAAAGCGCCGCGTTTATCAAGCGCTCGGACGCAAACGCAAGAACCACGAGCGCCTTTGGCAAGAGGTGGTTCAGGAATTTCTTTAGAAATCTGGAGATAATCCGGACAGTCGTCCGCCCTGCCCCCTTTTCCCTGCCGGTTCTTGTTACCGGAGCCGGGCCGGGGCTGGAAGAGGCGCTTCCCCTTGTTCACGAGCGGCGGCCTTGCTTTTTTGTTCTGGCTGTTTCTTCCTCTGTAGCGGCGCTGAGGGCGGCAGGGATTGCCCCGGATATGGTAGTCGGCACTGACGGGGGCCAGTGGGCGGCCTTTCACCTTTCGGATTGCTTTCGCCGTAGCGGCCCCCCGGACGGACAGCCGCCCTTCCCCGGCCCCCTCGCAGCCGCCCTGACCGCCGCCCTCCCTTCCCAGTGCGAGGCCGTTCCTGTCCTGCCAATCAGCGACGGGAGCCTGTGGCAAACGCTGATTCTTAAAGAACTGGACATTCCGTTTGTCGCCCTGCCCCAGCGTGGAACGGTTTGCGCCACGGCGCTGGATGCCGCCTTTGCCCTTACAAGCGGCGACATATTCATTGCGGGCATTGACTTGGAGAATAGCGGCATACGTTCCCACGCCCGGCCCTACGCCCTTGACTGGTTTCTTGAAGGAAATTCCGGCAGGGTAAACCCTGTGTATTCCCAAGCCTTTAAGCGGGCGGCTTTGCTAAAGGCGGGGGGAACGTACAGCATTTACGCCTCGTGGTTCGAAAAGCAACTTGCGGCCTACCCCAAGCGGCTGTATTCCATTGGAAAAAACAACCGTGTTTTTAGTCCGGTTAAAACAGCATCGTTCCAAACCATGCCGGACAAGGAAGCCGCCTCGCTTCCGGCAGCGTTTAAGCGCATCACGCTCCGGCGCACGGGCAGCCCTTCCCGCAAAGCCCGCGGCGTTTTGGAACGGGCCCTGCGTGATCCCGCCCATGCCCCGGCATTGCGTAAGGAGCTTGCGCCTATTCTTGCGGGCGGCAGCGCCGAGCCGTCTTTGGAGGAGTTGGCGGGGGGCTTGCTGGGGGGCTCCGCAGAACATCAGCCCCGGCGGGAGTATAAAAGTTTTTGAAAAATTCCTGCAAAGACGGTTGACGTTTCGCCAATAGCTGGGTATACTTTTTTTTAATGGTATTTGTTGCTACTGACAACGCAATTTCCTCGCTCGTAATTCTGCCGTCTTTGGTGGCTGTTGTGGGGTGCGTTACCCCCCCCCCCCCCCCCCCCCCCCCCCCCCCCCCCCCCCCCCCCCCACCCCCCACCCCCCCCCCA
>WQUW01000020.1 GCA_009781915.1 Treponema sp.
CCCGGCAGGGGAGGATATACGGTTTAAGAAGCCATTTGCCCAAATTCTTAGGCGAAGGAGACCGAGGCTCCGGAGCCGTGTTCCTTGGGCGGGATTCTTAAACCGTATATCCTCCCCTGCCGGGCATTGTACCGCTGGCTCACGCGCGGCGGGGGGGGCGGGTTACCGCTTGACAAGCACACAGAGAACGCATACACTGGTATCATCAGTTGAACAATTGTTCAATCGTTTGGATGTTTGGAGACAGATGATAAAGAAAAAAATGCCCTCGTGCGACTGCGAAGTTATTCACGAAAGTATTGTCAGGCGTGTCAGAAAAAATATGCCCAAAGAGGAAGATTTTTACGATCTTGCCGACCTGTACAAGATGTTTTCTGACAGCACCAGAGTGCGCATCCTGTGGGCGCTTTCCTGCCATGAAATGTGCGTTTGCGACATAGCAGTGCTTCTGGGCATGACAAAATCGGCCATTTCCCATCAGTTAAAACAACTGCGGCTTTCCAACCTTGTTAAATACGACAAGCGGGGAAAAGAAGTCTACTACTCCCTTGCCGACAGCCACGTACAGGCCATCTTTAAGCAGGGCTTTGAGCATATCCGCGAATGACAAAAACATACATCCTAAAAGGGCTTGACTGCCCCAACTGCGCCGCCAGAATTGAGCGTGCTGTCCGGGCCATAGACGGCGTTCAGGCGGTTACAGTAAACCCCGTAACGGCCATTCTTAACGTGGAATACGCTGACCGCCTAACCGGGCAAATAACCGGGCTTATCGAACAAGGCGTTCACAAGTACGAGCCGGATGTAGTGGTGCTGGAACGCAAGATGGGCATTGTTGATCTTGAAAGCGGCGGAAAGCAAAGGCTTGTGCGGCTTGCGGCGGGGGGCGCTGTTTTTTTTGCCGGCATAATCGTTTTCAACGTTCTTGCCCTGCCGCTGCCCTACCACGTCCGGCAGGCCGTTTTTATAATCGCCTACCTGATACTCGGCGGCAACATCATACTGCGGGCGGCAAGAAAAATCGCCGCCGGGCAGGTATTCAACGAAAATTTCCTTATGAGCATTGCGACCATTGGGGCCTTGATTATCGGCGAATATCCCGAAGCCGTGGCGGTTATGCTGTTCTATCAGGTGGGGGAATTTTTTCAGGAAATGGCGGTCAGCAAATCAAAGAAATCCATTGCCGCTCTTATTGACATACGCCCCGACTTCGCTAACCTTAAAAAAGACGGCGAACTACTAAAAGTCGATCCCCTTACCGTAAACGCCGGGGATATTATCGTTGTCAAACCCGGCGAAAAGATACCGCTGGACGGCGAAGTTACCGGCGGCGATTCCCTTTTGGACACACGAGCCCTTACCGGAGAATCCGTGCCCCGCGCGGCCCGGCCCGGCGATACTGTTCTTTCCGGCTGCATCAACCTGAACGGCGTACTGACTGTTAGAGTAACAAAGCTTTTCGGGCAGTCCACCGCCGCGAAAATTATCGACCTTGTGGAAAACGCCACGAACAAAAAAGCGCCCACCGAAAACTTTATCACTACGTTTGCCCGCTACTACACTCCGGTTGTCGTGGCCCTTGCTGCGCTTATCGCGTCAGTTCCGCCGCTTCTTGGCTTTGGAACATTTGCCGAATGGCTGCACCGGGGGCTGGTGTTTCTGGTCATTTCCTGCCCCTGCGCCCTAGTTATCTCCATACCCCTTGGGTTTTTCGGCGGTATCGGGGGCGCTTCCCGCAAAGGCGTTTTGGTGAAAGGCAGCAATTACCTTGAAGCTCTCAGTAAGCTTGATATTGTGGTGTTTGACAAAACAGGAACGCTGACCAAGGGGGTTTTCAAAGTAACCGGCATAAAAAGCACTGGCGGGTTTACCGGGGAACAGGCGCTGGAGTACGCGGCAAGGGCGGAATCGTTTTCGAATCACCCCATTGCGCTTTCCATTTTGCAGGCTTACGGCAAAGAAGTTGTCCGGGCCGGACTTTCGGATTACAGCGAAATTCCCGGCTGCGGCATAAGCGTCAGGGCGGACGGTAAAAGAATCCTTACGGGGAACAACAGGCTTATGACGGCGCACGGCATTTCCCTTTCCGGGCAGAATGGCGGCGAAAGCGCAGCGGGCACAAAAGTGTACGTGGCGGTGGACAACGTGTTTGCCGGATGCATCACTATTTCCGATGAAGTAAAAACAGACAGCAAAGCCGCCATTGCCGCGCTTAAAGCAAAGGGCATCCGCAAGACCGTTATGCTGACGGGGGACAACCCGCAGATTGCCGCCGCCGTTGCCGCAGAACTGAATCTGGACGAGCACTACGGCGGTCTTTTGCCCGGCGAAAAAGTGGAGAAAGTGGAGCTTCTTAACGGGCAAAAGCGGGCAAAGGGCAAACTGGCCTTTGTTGGCGACGGCATTAACGACGCGCCCGTGCTGGCCCGTGCCGATGTCGGCATAGCGATGGGCGGCCTTGGCTCCGATGCCGCGATAGAGGCCGCCGACGTGGTGCTTATGACGGACGAGCCGTCAAAGCTGGTACAGGTTATCGGCATTGCCCGGTTTACCAAGCGCATTGTCTGGCAGAACATTATCGGTGCGCTGGGAATTAAGGCCGTGTTTTTGGTTCTTGGCGCGCTTGGCCTTGCCTCCATGTGGGAAGCGGTTTTTGCCGATGTTGGTGTCGCTGTGCTTGCAACGCTAAACGCTACCCGCGCAATGGGGATGGGAACGGCGCGAAAGAGCGTGCCGAAATGAATGCTTGCTTTCTGAAAGCTCCGGTAGTATAATGACCTTACATACACTTACGGAGGCACTATGAAAAGAATTATTTCACTAGGTTTATGTCTGTTTCTGACCGCAATTGCGGTTTCGATTTTTACCGGATGCGCCCGTGATGAGGCACAGTTCAATCTTACGCTGGGCAGCTCGTTTGCCAGAGCGTCCCCCCAAATTGCCGCTACGCTCAGGTTTGCCGATGAAGTACGGGAAGCAACAAATGGCGCAGTAAACATCAATGTTTTCTCTGACGGCGTTATAGGAACCGAGCGGGATTTGATTCTTCAGCTTGCGGCGGATGAAGTTGACTTTGCCGTGGTCGGAATCATGCCTATTGACATGTTTGCCCCGGAATTTGGGTTTATGAGCGCCCCCTTCCTTTACAGGGATTTGGAGCACGCACAGGCCGTTTTTTACAGCCACCTTGGGGACACAATGCGGGGAAGGTTCCTTGAACACAATATCAACCTCGTAGCGGAAATATGGCGTGGGGCGCGCCACACTTCTTCCGACAGAGCCATTCGTACTCCGGGAGATGTAAGCGGTTTAAGGATACGCATGACCGAAATCCCCTCTTGGGTGGCGGTGTGGCGTGATGGTTTGGGCGCGATAACGATACCAATCGCACTGGGCGAGCTTTATACCGCCCTGCAAACCGGTGTTGTCGAAGCTTCCGAAGGGCCGTACGAACAGCTTGCCAATTTCAGATTCTACGAAGTGCAAAGGTATCTTATTAACACCGGTCACATTTTTGACTGGGGAGGGCTGTACGCAAGCCAAAGACTGCTTGACAGACTGCCGCGGGAGTACTACGAAATTGTTGTTCAAAAAGCAAGGGAATTTATAACCGAATGGGGTACTGCTTTCTCTGACGAGCAAGCCCAGCAATTCCGCCAGCAGCTTCTGAACGGCGGTATGCAGGACATCAGTATCGAGAATTTCGCCGATTTTTCCGACAGGGTTATGCCTATTTACGAAGGCTTTTTTAACGACGGAACATGGACTTCCAGCCTGAGCGAAATCCAGAGTTTTATTAGATAAGCATTCCGGAAAATGTCCGGCATTCAGCCCCGCTCCGGCGGGGCTGGTTTTTGTAAGGTGGAAGCATGAACGTGATTTTGAAAGTGCGTGACTTTATCGAAAAAATTATTTTGGGCATTGCGGTTATTATGCTTTGCCTGGTCGGTATTTTTATAGGACTGCAAATATTCTTCCGCACGATAGGCATAGGCATTGACTGGACGGAAGAGTTTGCCCGCTTTTCGTTTGTCGGCGTAACTTTTTTGGGGAGCGTAATAGCCATTACCAGAAATAAGCATATTGTCATAGATTTTCTGGCGGTCAAGCTGCCGGATATTGCCCGCAGATGCCTTCTTGTGGTCATTCATATTTCCATGTCAGGATTTATGGTTGTCTGCATATACGGTTTAAGCATTATTATGAGGGCTGCCCGTGGCGTGTCAAGCAACACGGTAATCTGGTTTCAAATGAACTATATTTTCGCCGTTGTTATGGTAGGCTGTATTCTTATGGGATTTGCGTCTTTGCTTAGAGCGCTGGAATATGCGGTTATGAAAAAAGACCTTCCTCCGGCACAGGGCGCGTGATATGGCTCCATCATTTTTTTTACTGGTTCTTATAGCGCTTTTTCTTGTCAGTATCCCCGTAGCCTTTGCGCTGGGCATTACCTCGACACTGCTTATGGCAATCACGGGCGGCGGCATCAGGTTCGGCGTTATCATCCAGCGGATGGTGGGCGGGGTTAATACCTTTACCCTGCTGGCAGTGCCCATGTTCCTTCTTGCCGGAAAGCTGATGAACGCCACAGGCATCACCGACAGGCTTTTTAACTTCGCGAAGGTGCTGGTGGGCTGGCTCCCCGGCGGGCTAGGGCAGGTAAACGTCATGGCAAGCGTTGTCTTTGCGGGCAAAACCGCCACTGCCGTTTCCGACATAAGCGCCCTTGGAGCTGTCCAGATCAGGGCAATGACAAATGCGGGCTTCGATCGCCCTTTCTCATGCGCTGTCAGTGCGGCTTCCTCTACCCTAGGCCCCGTTTTTCCGCCAAGCCTGCCCATGATCGTATATGGAAGCATAGCGGGAGTTTCGATAGGGGCGCTGTTTATCGCCGGTATTCTTCCCGCCGTTCTTATGGCCCTTCTTATGATGATAGTCGTGTTTATTTACTCGCTTGTCCGCAAGTATCCCCGCGAGAAATTCCCCACGCCCAAAGAACTTGGCAGAAGTTTTGTGAAGGCGATTCCGCCGCTTTTGGCTCCGGTAATACTTTTTTCGGGCATCTACGGCGGGCTTTTTACCCCCACGGAAGCTGCGGTTGTTTTGGTGTTTTACGCGCTGTTTCTGGGCATGGTGGTGTACCGCACTATAAACCTGAAAGGCTTATGGGGTATTCTTGTAGAAACAGCGATAGACGCGGCTTCCATAGGCATTATTGTTGCCGCAGCGACATTGTTCGGAGATGTCGTTATTAGAACGCTAATTCCGCAGCATCTTGTGGAAGTAATATCCGGAGCGATAACGAACCCTCTGGTACTGCTTCTGGTTGTGAACCTAATGATGCTGGTTCTGGGCCTGTTTCTTGAAACAATAGCGGCAATTACCATTACCGTGCCTTTGCTCATGCCCCTGATACTTGCCGCAGGCATTGATCCTGTGCATTTCGGCGTGATTCTGGTGTTGAACCTGATGATAAGCGTATTAACGCCTCCTTTCGGCATTGTATTGTTTGTTTGCTCGTACATCGGGAAAATATCGGTGTCCAGACTGTCGGTAGCGCTATTGCCGTGGATACTGGCTCTGTTTGTGGCGCTGATGATAATTACCTATGTGCCCCAAATATCGCTATTTCTGCCCCGTTTGGCGGGCCTTATCAACTGATCCCCGGACTCCCCGGACACCTTCCCCGCAAGCCGGGGAAGGTCCCCCGCCGGGAAAAATCAATTTCCGCAAAACAAACACTTGACACAACGTAAAAAAGGTATAGACTGTAGAGATAATGAAGAATCATCACGAAAACAAGTTTTTATTCCGAAAAAAAAGAATGACACCGCCTTTGCCCGTCTTTTCCATATGCTTGCTTTTCGTGTTTGGGGCTGGTTCCGTAGCTGCCCAGAGCGCGGCGGAAGAAATCGAAACCCTGCTGGCCGCACAGGCCGTTACCTACGCGCAGGCCGCTCGCTTTGTGCTGGACGCCGCCGAAGCCGCCGCCTTTGACAGCCCCGCGCAGGCGTTTGCCTTCGCCCTGCAGCGGAATTGGCTGCCTGCGGGCGCGTCCCCTGACACCCCGGCCAGACTTGACGGCGTTTCCCTGCTTTTAATGCGCTCATTCGACCTGAGGGGCGGCATTCTGTTTACCATTACCGGGGGCCCCCCGCTTCGCCTACCGGGAAATGGAATATTTAGGCTTTATTCACGGCAGGGTCAGCCCCGCCGGAAGCGTAAGCGGGGAAACTCTGCTGTATTTGACAGGCAGAGTTCTTGACCATATCGAGGAATAGCCTATTTTTTGGAGAGAGTGGAGAAAAAGGAGAGGAAAATGAATAAGGCCTTGCCATTCGCTTTTCTAGCGTCCGCTTTTTTAATGTTCGCCTTCCTTGCGCCCTCCGCCTTAAACGCCCACGACTTTGGCATGATACTGAATCAAAGCGGCGGCATTAGCAGCGTTGGGAGCGATAGCCCGGACATTGACTACGAAGCCGCCCTTGTTCCCCGCTTCTCCGCCCTGTTTGGCGATACCGGCGAACTGTTTGTTTCGGCAAGCGCCACTGTCCTTTACGAAGATGATGCGTGGAGCTTTGTTCCCGAAATTCTGCGCAGCGAGTTTTCTTGGAGCCTTGGCGACACGGAATTCCGCATAGGGCGCATGGTATACTCAGACCCCTTGCAGATTGTCGCCGCGGGCCTTTTTGACGGCGTACAGCTTTCGCACCACACCACGGCGGGGACATTCGGCTTGGGCCTCTGGTACACCGGGCTTCTTTACCGGAACAGGGCGAACATTGCCATGACCGCAGACGACAGGGAATCCTTGGGCAGGGAACTGAACCGGAACTGGAGCAATTTTGGCGATGTCTACTTTGCGTCCCGCCGGGCAGTGGCGGCCCTGTACTGGGAACACCCGTCCCTTGCAGAACTGTTGCGGCTCGACGTCGCCCTGATTGGGCAAGCCGATCTTAACCGCCGCCGGGACAGAGCCTATCACTACCACAGTCAGTACCTGCTGGCGAATATCGCCCTGCCGTTCCAGCGGTTCATCTTTGGACTCGGCGGCGCTCTTGAAGCGGCGCAGACTGTGAACAATAACAGCACGGATGTAAGCATCGCCCTTGCCGGAGATTTCGGCGTACACTGGATACCGCCCGCGCCATTTTACAGTATGCTCTCGCTTACCGGGCGTTTTACCAGTCCGGCAGGCAGCTCCACGTCCGCTTTCACGCCCATTACCGCCCTGACCTACGGGGATGTCCTTGAAGCGGAAATCCCCGGAATTTCAGTGCTTAGTCTTGGCTACTCCGCGCGGCTTTACCGCACGCTTTCGGCGGCATTGACCGTTTCGTGCTTTATCCGCATGGACACTGAAACGTATGCGTTTCCCTCGTTAGGCGAAACTGCTGGCGGCGGCGGCGGCCGTATTTTGGGAACCGAGATTTTTGGGCGGGTTGTCTGGAGCCCGGTTTCGGATATGAGCCTTAACGTGGGAGCCGGAGCGTTTCTGCCTTCCTTTGGCGATGTTGCGCCTAGTGCCAATCCCCGGTGGCGGATTGAAATGGCCATTACACTGGCCCTATTATAGATTGTAAGGAGAATTACCATGAAGAAGGTATTTCTGACAGTATGTTTGATGAGCGCCGCCGTGTATGGCTTTGCTCAAAACGGAGTTATCCGGGAGCTAACTGGCGATGTTACGCTAAGGCACGCCGGAAGCGACAGCTTTGTTCCCGCCGCCGCCGGAAACCTTGTTGCGCAGGACACGATTGTGTCCACCGGGTTCAGGAGCAGCGCGATAATCGAGATTGGAAGCAGCACAATCACCGTGCGCCCCATAACCCGCCTTTCGCTTGGCGAAATACAGGCGGCGGCGGGCACGGAAACCCTTAGCGTAAACCTGCAAGCCGGGCGGGTCAGGGTAGACGTGCGGCCTCCGGCGGGAGCCTCGGCGAACTTTACCATGCAGGGCCCCAGCGCAACCGCTTCCGTGCGTGGAACCAGCTTCGAATTTGACGCGCGCAGTGTCAGAGTGCTGGAAGGAACCGTACACTTCGCGGGCGGCAGGGGCGCTCCGGTAATGGTTCGCGCGGGCGGCGAAAGCGTGGCGGCTGTTGGGGGCAGGGCCGCCGATCCCGTGCAGATTGCGTTTGGAAACCTTTCCCCGCCGGCTCCTGTTGGGGCAGGCGTATCGGGCGAAGCGTCCGCCGTTTCCGGCCTTACCCCGCAAGCCGGGACTCCCCCGGATGCTGGCGATGGCGGCATTGATATCGAAATAGATTTCTAATAGAGCCGTAGGAGGAACTATGAGCATGAAAAAGATACACATTATTTTTGCGGTGTTTTGCGTAGCCGCGCTAGCCGCTTGTTCCGGCCCCTTTCGCGGCGGCGAAGAAACCGCTGGCGGAGAGGGAACCATAACCATAGGGTTCCCGGCGGCGGCAGTCAGGGCCTTTGGGCATCCGCCGTCTCTTGTAACACGAGACGAGATCAACACCTTCGAGATAACCCTTCGCGGCCCCGGCGGAACAATCGGGCCGATAACCCTTAGCGAAGGCGAAAGTCGGGTAGCCGTAACGGCAGCGCCCGGCCGCTGGGACATCCGCATCGAAGGCATGGGCCGGAAAGACATTTACGAAGGTTACGAACTGCGGGCGCTCGGCTTTTCCTCCGCAGTAGTCGTGGCGGGGCGGAATACGCCCGCAGCAGTAAGGATGATCAGCGCAGTGGAAGTTGACACGCCAGATGCGTTTCATGCCGCCGTTACGAGGGTCGAAGATGCCGGGGGCGGGGAAAAAATCATTGTTATAACATATAACATACTGGTTCCTGGTGTATATTTCAGCGACGGCGCTGGGTTGAACATCACCCTGTTCTCTGATACCGATGTAAGAATCATCCGGGCAGGGGCGAATGCGCAAGCGCAAGGCCCCCTGTCCGTGGTAACAGGCGCAGGGACTGTTCTTACTCTTGGCAGGCCCGAAATGCGGGGTCACATTACCCTTGACGGCATGGACGAGGCTGTCTACGGCCCGCTAATCCAAGTGGGCTATGGCGCAGAGGTAATTATGAATCATGGTGTTACCCTGACCGGAAACTCGAATGTAGGCGAGAGAATTCCCGGCGGCGGGGTGTTTGTAGACGATGGCGGCACCTTCCGCATATATGGCGGGAGAATTGCTGGCAACACCACTGCGAGCGAGCTGGGCAACGGCATCTTTGTGGCGCCAGACGGAATACTCACCTTTGGACCCGGCATCTTCGAAGATGATTTTGGCGTGTACAGGGAGAGGGAGGAAGGAGAAGCCTACCGGGGAAGCGGAACCGCAAACAGCCCCTTCCTGATTTCCAGCGAAGCCGAGTTGCGTGCCAGTTTAAGCGCCCATGCCGGAACGCCGGGCACGCACTTCAGACTGACGCAAAGTATCACATTGGAACAGCCTTGGGAGGACATCCAGCCCTTGTCGCTTCACGGTGTCTTTGACGGCGCAGGCTATGCCATTAGCGAACTTCACGGCAGCCACGGAATGTTTCACGATATTGGCGCATCAGGCCGGGTAGAAAACCTTCGCTTGCTTTATGTTGACATACATCACGGGGAAAGTGATCGAATCGGCCCCAATCCCAATCAAATCGGCGCTATAGCCGGGACGAATCGGGGCACAGTGCAAAGGGTTTTTGTTCAGGGCGTGGTATTCGCCCCCTCTGGGTCGCGTGTTGGCGGTATTGTTGGCTCCAACTATGGCATAATTCAAAACAGCTATGTGGATGCTATGATTACCGGCAATGATACTACCGGCGGTATCGCAGGGATCCAAGCCAGCTCCGGCACAATGGAAAACACTTTTGCCTACGGCAATATTTACTCGACCCTCAACAATCCCTCGAATTTTACTGCCGGTGGTACAGGCGGCATTGTAGGACGCAACAGTGGCGCTGTCAGTCGCAATGTAGCGTTGAATGAATTGGTTTCATCTGGAGTTGACGTTAACATTGGTCGTGTAATGGGGTTTGCCAGTGGCGAAGGCCTCATCGGTGAAGACAACCACGCTCGCTCTGATTTACAAAGGTGGTATAGCACCGGGGGGCGCGAAGCTACCCCCCCTGTCTCCGGAAGCCGCCACCACGGTGTGTCCGTGGAGATGGGCACGGATTCAGGGCAGGCCAACAATCAGGATTTCTGGGTTGGCTTGGGCTGGAACTTTGCGAATGTCTGGGAATGGGACACGGAGACCGACCTGCCAAGGCTCAGGCCATAGCCTCAACCCCGCGTGCCGCCGCCAGGCTTTGACTTGGCGGTGGTTTTTTTTGCCGCGGCCCTCGCCGCAGGCTTTTTCGCAACAGGCTTTTTCACGGCGGTAGCCTTCGCCTTGACCTTTTGCTCCGGGATTTTCAGACCTTCAATTTCCTTCTGGGTCGGCGGCTCTGCGCCACGGCGGGAGCAAACGATAGAGGCGGCTTTGTTGGCGAAAAAGAGCGCCTCGTACAAGTCGGCCTCGCTTAAATTTACCAAGGCGGAGCGGGACATTTTTCTTTTCGTTTCAAGCCACGACAACAGCGCCCCGTGAAAAGCATCCCCTGCGCCAATCGTGTCCACCACAGGAAGCGCCACCGCCGGAGCGCTGACCTTCATTACACTACCGTCATTGCGGCGGAGCAGAGCCAGCGCGCCCCTGTTTTTCAGGGTGCAGATTGTCAGCCGGGGGCCCATTGCGAGTATCTTTTGCAGTGCCCGGTCCGCCTCTAACTGCGGGTAAAGAAACTCAAAATCCCCGGAAGATATTTTGGCGATGGTAGAAGCCGCAACCCACTTTTCAAACCGTGCTATGTAGGCCGCCCGGTCTTTAATCACGCAGGGCCTAATGTTCGGATCAAACGAAAGAACCGGCGCGCCATCCATCTGATCCGTGCTTTTTCTGGTCGCTTCCCTAAGAATAAGGGCCTCTATCGCGGACGCTATCGGTTCCATAGCCATAGAGATAGAGCCGAAAAGGATGCAGCGGGTATCCGAGGGCAGGCTGGCGGGCAAATCCTCCGCGCTAAGGGAGCGGTCGGCGGTTCCTTCGGTATAAAAAACGTACTTCGGGTCTTTGCCCTTTTCCAGTTTGACAAAGGCCAGCGAAGTGTTCTGGCTGGAACGAATTATCAGGTCGCCCTTCACACGGCTGTCCCGCAGCCGCTTTACAAGAATCTCCCCAAAGAAATCCGTGGAAAAGCGTCCAAGGAACGTTACCGGAACTCCCAGCCTGCCTATGGCAATGGCGGTGTTGTAGGGGCTTCCTCCGGGCAGGGGCAGAAATCCTTCCCCGTGGCCCGGAACTTGCGCGCGTATCATGTCAATCAAGGCTTCCCCGCAGCAAACAATCATGGCTGACTCCTTTCAAACAGGCTCAAGGCTCTCTTGATATACTCCGCTTCATAATAGCATAATACAGATATGTTTCATAGCCAGAAAATGAGGTTCCATCGCTGTGGGCTGGTTGTGGCGCTGCTTGTGGCAGTTTCCGTTTGCGCCAACGCCCAGCTTTTCACCCCCTTTGCTACGTTCCGTGTTATCCGGACAGAGCACTTTGATATTATATTCCCCCACCAGTCCGAGCCCTCGGCCCGCCGTTTGGCCTCCTTTGCCGATGATGTGTACGAACAGCTAAGTTCGCTTTTGGGCATTTCGCTTCCCTCCCGTATTCCCGTGGTAATTACGCCCCATACGGATTTATTCAACGGCTTTTACCGCCCCATGCCCAGCCCCAGCATAATGCTTTTTGACACGCCCATGAATATTGAATGGACAAGCTTCTCTGACAACCTTAAAGGGCTTTTTATTCACGAACTGGCCCACGCGATTTCCCTGAATACCCGCAGTGACCGCTGGCGCCGCGCTCATCGTGTGTTCGGCAATTGGGCTACCCCGGTTTTTTGGAATGCGCCGCTGTTCATGGTGGAAGGAGTCGCAATACTAATGGAAAGCCTTGACGGGTTCGGCAGGGTAAATGACCCGCTCGCGCGGCAAATGCTCAGGCAGGCCATTCACGAAGGAAGGTTCCTTACTCCCTTTCAGGTTTCGGGCATTTACGACATTCCCGGACAATGGGGGGCCTTTTACGAATACGGCGGGCTTTTTTCGGCGTGGCTTGTGCAGACCTTTGGCATGGAAAAATACGCGGAGCTGTGGCAGGCTATGGGGCGGGACAGCAATTTTTCCTTTTTTAAGTACCGCTCGGGCTTTTACAGCATTTTTAGAAACATATACCGCATGGAAATCATGGACGCATGGGACGCCTTTCGCCGATCGCTGGAATTGGACGGCCTAGAGGAAAACCCCAACGAGGCCCTTGCGGGCCAAGGCCGCTTTTTCGCCGAGCGCAGATTTTCCATTTCCGCAATGGCGGCCCGTGAAAACAGCATCTATATCCTTGACGGCGAGGAAGGGCGGATACGTGTGTACGATACACTTACCGGAAATGTCCGCACGCTTAACACTTCATCCTTTGCTCCATACGATCTTGATGTTTCTGCGGACGGCACAACATTGCTTGTGTCCGGCTTCCGGCTAACCGGCGATCGGCACAGAGCGGTCGTAACCAAGCACAGGGCGGACACGGGGTGGAGAACGGGCCGGGCGATTCAGGGCCTGTACCGGGCCAGATTTTTCCGGGACGGCGTTATCGGGGTGCGCTCGGATTTGCACAATACCCTTGTCGTGTTCGAGGATTTTAGCGGCAACACAGAGGTTCTTTTACGGGGCAGCCCACAGCTTATGTTTTCCGGCCCGCAGGCTATAGATGACGAATGGATTGCGGTTGTTGCGGCACGCTCAGGCGCGCGGGAACTGTTGCTTTACAATTACGTGTCCGGGGAGATTTTCCGTGTGGAAAAATACGCTAATGCTAGTGATGCCAGCGCCGGGGCCGGAGGCGATGACTACGCACACCTACAGTATGCGTACCGTGATGTATGGCGTTATATGCGGGGCCTTCGCGTGTCGGAGGGCCGCCTTCTTTTCAGCCATAACGGCAACGACCGTATGTTCAAGCTCGCGTCTATCGATCTCCAGACCATGCAGGCGGTCTTTAGCGGGCGGGATTTTTCCGGCGGCGTATTTAGCCCTGTTTTGGTAAACGGCACTGTGTATTACCGGGGGTCTTTTTTCTACGGGGACAGGCTTTTGCGTTTTCCGGAGGCGGCCTATGCCCTGTCGGGGACGCAAACGGGCATACGGCTTGTCAGGCTGGACAGCGAACACTACGGCCCGAACCCGCCAGCCGAGCCGGACGGCCTTCAGTGGCATGGCCCGTCCAGACCCTATTTCAGCGCCCTGCACATGAACCCTTTCAGGTTTTGGCTGCCCCTGCCCCTGCTCCGTATCGATGATGACAGCGACAGCATTTCTCTGGACGGCGCGGGTCTTCTTTCGGTTATGGCCGATCCGGCGGGCAGACATTTTATAACAGTCATGGCCTATGCCGATGCCGTTTACCGCATGGCTATGATAGGGGATTTTATATGGCAGAATACGGTTCCCGGCTTTCCCCTGACGTTGGGTTTTTCCGACACTGTGGTAACAACAGGCACTATTCCGTACCGGGATACAAGGATGCAGTTAACCGGCAGTTTTATGCGCTCGGCGGGGCGGTGGCTGTACGGCCTTGCTCTGGGCGGCGGCTATGCCCGCTTTGCCGACTATGACGGCGGGCAAAGCGCCTACGACTGGGCGCAAACATCGGACGTTTTTTACTATTCCGCCGGGTTTGCGCTTTCCAGCGTCCGCCGTCGGCACAATGACCTGTTTGGAACGGGCTTTTCCCTGAATACGAGGGGCGCAAACATTGTAGGGGATTTTCAGCCCCGTGTTGAAGGAACATTCCGGGCAAGCGTGGAGACCCGCTTTCCCCTTGCCTTTACCGTGTACGGCGCGTATGACGAAGGGGGAATGACATTGCACGGCGCTTCCGGCAATTTCGGCCCGCCGTTGTTCGCGGCGTTTGCGTCAGAGGAATATCCTCATCCCCCCGGCCTTGATCTTACGTGGCTTGCCGGGGCCGAAGTGTCGCTGGGGCTTTTTTCCTTTGAAATCCACAGGCATCTTTCCCATGCGTATTTTAACCGGGTTTTGGGAACGTTGTCGGTAAGAAGCGTACTCTACGACAGCCAAGGCCGCCCCGATGCCGAAGGAATCGAGCTTGATATAAACGGCGGCAACCTGCGTTTGGCGCAATCGCTGGTGTTCAGGCTGGGGCTTGTGTCCTCGTTTGTTCCCCTGACGTTTGTCCCGTTTTCCGTTGAGCCGAACATCTGGGGCGCATGGAGATTTTCCAACGCCATTACCGGACAGGGCCAGCTTTGGAATTTCGGCATGGGGGTAAATTTCAGCTTTTTTTGAAATTCCGTTTGCTACAGCGCTATGCGCAATTCCCGCCCATGCCGCCAATGGGCATGGGTGCGTATAGGAATTACTGCGTTATTCGATGGAAATTGTTTTTTCCTCCGGTTCTTTCACGGCGGGTTTTTTCACGGTGGCTTTTTTCAATGATGCCTTGGAGCCGGGAGCTTTTGCGGCTTTTTTGCGTTTGTCTGACAGCGTTGGTTTTTTATCCGGGTTGGATTTTGTTCTTGCCGGAGACGTTGGCTTGGAGGCTTTGGCAATGCCTTTAAGTACTTGCTGCAGTTCGGTGTTTTTCGCGGCGGCCTGCAGGTCTGCCTGTACCTGTAAATCAAGCCAAAAGGCAGGAGGCTGACCGAAAAATTTAGACAGGCGAAGTGCGGTCGAGGCTGTTACTCCCGACTTGCCGACGATAACCTGTCTTATAGACGTACTGCTTAGGCCTAATTTCTTTGCTAAAGAATAGGGGTTAAGCTGGTACTCCGACATTAACGACAAAAGAACCGAAACCGGCGTTTGCTGTGTTTTGGACACTATATTTTCCTTGTAAAGTTTGATTGTTCAAGTAAACAACAAATTGAACAAAATGTCAAGGCAGTACAAAAAATGCGTCAATGACCAGCAGAAAGATAGGTGTAAAAAAATTACCGGCTTTCCTGTTTTTCCCCTGTCATTCCGGCCTCTACAATTTCCCCAGCTCTTTTATTTTTTCAATCTCGTCACGGATTGCCGCAGCCTGCTCGAACTCAAGCTTTTTCGCGTGTTCCAGCATTTCCCTTTCCAGAGCGGCGATGAGCTTCTTCCGCTGATCCGGCACAAGCACGTTGTAGGACTTTTTGATTATTTCGATAGATGCGGCGGCTGCGTCTTTTTCTTCCGTTGCGTGGCGTTCAAGAATGTTTGCTATGGCCTTTTTTATCGTGGTGGGGGTAATGCCGTGTTTCTTGTTGTACTCTATTTGCACAGCCCGGCGGCGTTCGGTTTCGGCAATGGCATCCCGCATGGCATCGCTTACCCTGTCGGCGTACATGATTACCTTGCCCGCCGCGTTCCGGGCCGCTCTGCCTATTATCTGCACAAGGCTTGTGAGCGAGCGCAAGAAACCGATCTTGTCCGCGTCCAGAATGGCGATAAAAGAAACTTCCGGCAGGTCGATCCCTTCCCTAAGCAGGTTAATTCCTACAAGAATATCAAATTCGCCTGAGCGAAGTTGGGTTAGTATTTCCACCCGCTCAATGGTTTCTATCTCGCTGTGGATATAGCGGACTTTAAGGCCCAAGCCGGAAAGGTAGTCCGTAAGGTCTTCGGCCATTTTTTTTGTGAGCGTTAGAATCAGAGATCGCTCGCCGGCCTTGATCCGTTTTTGCACTTCTCCGTAAATATCTTCCATTTGACCGTGGCTGGGGCGCACTTCTATTTCCGGGTCTAACAGTCCCGTGGGCCGTATAAGCTGCTGTACGACACGGCTGGACTGTTCTGTTTCAGTTTTTCCGGGCGTGGCGGAGACAAAGATGGTTTTATCCAGCCGTTTTTCAAATTCATCATACCGCAGGGGGCGGTTATCCAGAGCGCAGGGCAGGCGAAAGCCGTAGTCCACAAGGCTCTGTTTGCGGGAACGATCCCCGGCATACATGGCTCCGATCTGGGGCAGGGTAACGTGGCTTTCGTCAATAAAGGTCAAGTGCCGTTCGGGAAGATAATCGACAAGGGTGTCCGGGGCCTCGCCGGGACTGCGGCCCGCAAGCAGCGCCGAGTAGTTTTCAATGCCGGGGCAGTAGCCCATTTCGCTTAACATTTCAATGTCGTATTCCACTCTGGTTTTCAGCCGTTCCGCTTCCGGTATTTTTCCCGCGCTCATAAAAAACTCGTACCGCTGCGCCAGCTCTTCCCTGATGGCCCCTAACGCATTATGCACCATATCGGCGGGCATAACAAACTGTTTGGCGGGGTAGATCAGCGCGCGGTCTATTTCTTCCAATACCTCGCCCGATATGGGGTTAAAACGCCGGATACTTTCAACCTTGTCCCAGTCCAAATCGACACGGTACGCTTCTTCCATGTATGCCGGGTAGATTTCCAGAGTGTCTCCCCGGCGGCGGAAGCGGCCCCGCTCAAAAACCGCATCGTTGCGCTCGTACTGAAGCTCGACAAAACGGCGCATCAGGGAATCAACGTCGACAACCTCGCCCTTCGAAAATGTTGCCGTCATTTTACGGTACACTTCGGGCGTTACCATGCCGTAAATGCAGGACACGGTAGCCACGATAATAACGTCTTCACGCTCCATCATGTTCCGTGCCGCCGAAAGCCGCATCCGCTCGATCTCCTCGTTTATCGAAGCGTCTTTTTCTATGTACAGATCACGGCTGGCAACGTAAGCCTCCGGCTGATAGTAATCGTAGTAGGAAACAAAATATTCCACCGCATTGTGAGGAAAAAAGCTCCGGAACTCCCGGAAGAGCTGTGCCGACAGGGTTTTGTTGTGGCTAATAATCAGCGTGGGCATCTGCACGGCCTCGATAATCTTTGCCATGGTAAAGGTTTTGCCCGAACCGGTAACCCCTTGAAGCACCTGAAACTGCTCTCCGGTTTTAACGCCTTCCGCCAAGGCTGTGATGGCTTCCCACTGGTCTCCCGCGGGCTTAAATGGTGAAACTACTTCAAAGGGGCGCATACGTATAGAGTATACTGAAAATGCGCTTTTGCCGCAATAATTTCAGCTGGCCTGCCCGCCCCCGCACGGCAAACGCATGAGCAGCCTCAACTATCCTAGGGCGCTTTCCGCTTGTACTCAAACCGGAAACCCGCTATGATACGGAAAGAGGGTTTTTATGATAGAACAACTAAAGGGCAGGCCGCTTCTTACGTGGCTGGATTTTGAGGCATCTGACATACGCAGCCTTCTTGAGCTTTCCCAAACCGTCAAGGCTCAAGGGCGGCGGGGCGAGGTACATCAGCGCTTTGCCGGAAAAACGCTTGCCATGCTTTTTGAAAAGCGTTCCACACGAACCCGCTGCGCCTTCGAGACTGCCTTTGGAGAGGAAGGGGGACATCCGGTGTTCCTTTCCGGTCAGGATATTCAGCTGGGGGCAAAGGAATCGCTGGAGGACACCGCCCGGGTGCTTGGCCGTATGTTCAGCGCCATCCAGTTCAGGGGGTTTAAACATTCCACCGTCGAAACTCTGGCGCGGTATTCCGGGGTTCCGGTGTACAACGGCCTAACGGACGATTACCACCCCACGCAGGCGCTTGCGGACATTATGACGCTGGAAGAATGTTTCGGGCCGTCCGCCGGAAAGAAGCTGTGCTTTGTCGGTGACGGCAGAAACAACGTTGCCCGCTCCCTTTTGGTAATCTGCTCCAAGCTGGGGGTGAACTTTACGGTAATTACCCCGGCGCAACTGGTCCCCGACCGGGCTCTTGTCGAAAAGTGCGCTCCCCTGTCGGTAGCGTCCGGTGCGAAAATCCGTGTTACGGACAGTATTGAAGAAGTGCAGGGGGCGGATGCCATTTACACTGATGTGTGGATTTCTATGGGCGAAGAAGACAAAAAAGAAGAGCGCGTACGGCTTTTGCGCCCGTATCAGGTGAAT
This sequence comes from Treponema sp., assembly GCA_009781915.1. Lineage (GTDB taxonomy): Bacteria > Spirochaetota > Spirochaetia > Treponematales > Breznakiellaceae > WRKT01. Next base: position 17,962 of record WQUW01000020.1, read on the forward strand.
CAGGAATTGATGAACAAAACAGGCCGGAAGGACACGGTGTTTCTCCATTGCCTTCCGGCGGTAAAGGGCGAAGAAGTTACGGCGGAAGTGATCGACGGGCCGCAGAGCCGGGCATGGGACGAAGCGGAAAACCGCAAGCATACAATCAAGGCAATAATGCTTGCTACGTTAGGGTGTTAGCTCCGCTGTTACCAACGAATGTTTGTTATGACAAAAACGTCAGTCGCCTATAGTTTTGTTCTGTCCGCCATCCCTGTCGAAGTGGAGTACCGGAATGTAAAGGTTATACGGCTCACGGTACATCCGCCCGGCGGCAGAGTCGGAGTTACCGCCCCGCCCGGAACAGCGCGGGACACTATCGAAAAGTTTGCCGCCTCGAAAATCAAATGGATCGAAAAACACCGGGAACGGTTTCTGAATAATCCGGCAGGCACGAAGCTAGGGGCAGCCGAGCCCCTGCGAAATCGCTGTACAGTGTACGTGTGGGGCGTGGGCCACGAACTGGAACTTGTTGAGCGCAGGGGAAACTCCAAAATCGTGATTAAAGACGGACGCATGACAATGTACGTTCCCCCGCTTTGCCCCAAGATAAAAAAACAGGAAATTCTTGACAGGTGGTATCGCCGGACGCTGAAAGAAGCCGCAACGGCGGCTATCAAAAAATGGGAAGCGGTCATAGGCGTGGAAGTAAAAAAACTCTATGTCAGAAAAATGAAATCCCACTGGGGAAGCTGTAATTACCATCGGCAGACCCTGCGGCTTAACTCGGAACTGGCAAAGCGAAACCCCGAATACCTTGACTATGTGGTAGTACACGAGATACTTCACATTATTGAAAGGGGCCACAACCAGAATTTTTACCGCCTTTTGAATCAGTACGTACCCGCGTGGAAGGCTATCCGCAAAAAAATGAACTCCGGCGCTGTCCAGTAAAAACATCTCTTGCAATAATACGCTTGTGGGCGTACAGTGTAGGTACGGGTTATTGGTAACCCCAAGTCCACAAAGCGAGGAAACACAAATGAAGATTATCATTGCACCGGATTCTTTCAAGGGAAACATGAGCGCTCCCACCGTCTGTTCCAAAATAGAGGAGGGTATTCTGCGGGCCTGCAAAAAGGCAAAGGTGTTCAAGATTCCCCTTGCCGACGGCGGCGAGGGAACAGCCAGAGCGGTAACGGAGGCCGCAGGGGGAAAGTTCGTAGAGATAACCGTTAAGGGCCCCTTGGGAAAACCCCATAAAGCCGCCTTTGGGCTTCTTGAAAAAGGCAAAGTGGCGGTACTGGACATGGCAAGCGCATCGGGGCTGGAACTCATATCAAAAGGGGAACGCAACCCCATGAAGGCGTGCTCCTACGGCACAGGCGAGCTTATGAAGGCCGCTCTGGACTCCGGCGCGCGGGAACTGATTATCGGCATAGGCGGCAGCGCCACCAACGACGGCGGTATCGGGATGCTCAGCGCTCTGGGCTTTAGGTTTCTGGATGAAAGAGGAAACCCCGTGGGGTTCGGCGGGGAGGCCTTGGCAAGGATTGCCAAAGTGGACTGCTCCGGCGCGGACAAACGGTTAAAGGGCGTTTCTATTAAAGTGGCCTGCGACGTAACAAACCCCCTGTTGGGCCCCAAAGGCGCTTCGGCAACCTTTGGCCCCCAGAAAGGCGCTACGCCGGATCTCGTAAGAATTCTGGACTCAGGGCTTGCCAAGCTTGGGGCCGCGTGGATCAAAGCCGGTCTTGCCAAGGACGTGGAACAGCCCGGAGACGGGGCCGCCGGCGGGATGGGGGCCGCCCTAAGAATATGCCTAGGAGCGAAAATGGAATCAGGAGCCATGCTGGTTATGCGCTACGCCGGGTTTTTTAAATGTCTTGAAAAGGGCGTAGACCTTGTCATTACCGGAGAGGGCCAAACCGACGACCAGACCGCCGGGGGCAAGCTCTGTTCCGTGGTGGCACGGGAAAGCCGCAAGGCAAAAGTACCCGTGGCATTGCTTTCAGGCGCTCTTGCCGGGGAGAATGCCCGAAAACTCCTGTCTTCCTTCGACTACGCCGCCTCCGTTTCCTGCGGGGAAACAAGCCTTGACGCCATGCTTAAAAATGGCCCGCAGAATTTGACATTCGCCGCGGAAAATCTTACCAGAGCCATCCTGATGGGAAATAAACCCAAAGCCAGTAAGCCAGCAAAAAAGGCCCCGGAAAAGAAAGCTCCGCTAAGTAAAGCGCCGCCGAAGAAGACTTCGCCGAAGAAGGCGGCGGCGGAAAAAACGGCAAAGAAAGCCGGAACGAAGAAAGTTGTGCCAAAGAAAGCGCCGCTAAGTAAAGCGCCACCAAAGAAGGCCGCCGCGAAAAAAGCCCCGAAGAAAGCTGTGCCCAAAAAGGCTGCGGCAAAGAAAGCCGGAACAAAGAAGAAATGACGCACGACACACCAGAGCCCGGTTTGCCGGGCCAAGGTTCGCCGAATCGTGATTCGCAAAGCCAAGACCCGGCAAACCTTTCCGGTATGAGCGCCGCCGCCGCTAAGGAGTATATCTTTGGCTTCATCGCAACCCTGAAGCTGACGGAAAAAGAGCGGCTCGCTTTGGAGGATGAGGCGGCACGGTGGAAGGGCCGTGTGGATTTGGCCCGCTCTCGTGGAATGGCTGACCTTCTATCCGGGGCCGAAAAGGAAGCGGAAAGGCTGTACGCCCGCCTTTCGGCCTTGCGGGAAGAGGAGTCGGCGCTTAAAGGCCATATTGACGCCATGCGGCGGCAGCTTCCCGGTCTTGCCGCCAGAGAGCGGAGCGTAGACCCCGACGTTCTTGAACAGGAACTTTTGATGGCCCTTGGGCGCACGGAAGAAACCGCCGGAACAGAAAAAGCCTTCCGGGAATTGGAAAAAAGCGCCGCCGCGGACACGGCTCTTCAAGCCCTTAAAGCAAAAATGAAAGAGGGTGCGTCCTGAGCATGGAAACCGAAACACCGGCGGCAAACCAGAGCCGGGCGCTTATCCGGCACGGCTCTACCCTGTCCCTTCTTACGCTGGTTTCCCGTGTTCTGGGGCTCGCCCGGGAAATGACCAAGGCGGCTTTTCTGGGAACGACAGCGCTCTCGGACGCTTTTTCGGTGGCCTTTATGATCCCGAACCTTTTCCGCCGCCTCTTTGCCGAAGGTTCCATAGCGGTGGCGTTTATCCCCACCTTTAAAGAGTACCTTCTGAACCATGACAGGGAAAGCATTAAGGAATTCCTTTCCTGCCTTCTTACCTTCCTTACGTTTTTTGTTACCCTCACGGTTATGGCGGGGGCGGCTCTTTCCCCCCTGTTAATCCGTTTTTTCGGGCTGGAGGAATTTGGCGAAACGGTTTTTCTTACCCGGCTCATGTTCCCCTTTCTTATCTTTATTTCGCTGGCGGCGTTTTTTCAGGGGATACTCAACAGCCTGAAAATTTTCGCCCCTTCGGGTCTTGCGCCAATTCTGCTGAATATCATAACGATTGCGTGCGCCTACGGGCTAAGCCCGTTTACGGAAAACCCCGCGCGGGCAATGGCGGTTGGCGTCCTTATCGGTGGATTTACGGGGGCGGCGATACAGCTTCCCTTTATCCTCAGGCACAAGAGCAAGATACGGTTTTTTTTCACCGGGCTGAAAAAAGCGGTGGACAATCCGGGGACACGGAAGGTACTGCGGCTTGTGGGCCCCACGATTATCGGTATGGCGGCCTACCAGCTCAACGATTTGGTGTCCACGGCCCTTGCGGGAAACGCCGGGGAGGGGGTTGTGTCAAGCCTTCAGTTTTCGCTCAGGCTTCAGGAGCTTATTTTGGGGGTTTTTGCCGTTTCGATAGGAACGGTGCTTTTGCCGGATTTGGCGGAACACGCTAAACTGCGCCAATGGGACATATACAAACAACGGCTTACATCCGCCATGAACATTATCGCCTTTATTGCCATACCGGTTACGTTTTTTTCTCTGGCTCAGGGCGAGTCTTTAATCAGGCTCCTTTTCCAGACCCGCCATTTTGATGACGAATCGGTGAGGCTTACGCTTGCGGCTTTTACGTTTCATATACCGGGGCTGTATTTCATTGCCCTGAACCGGGTGCTGGCTCCGGCGTTTTACGCCCAAAGCGATTCAAAGTCGCCCACTCTTGCGGGGGTTATTTCCCTTGGGGCCAACATTATTCTGGCGGCTGTTCTGGTTTCCCGGTTCAGCGGGGCGGGCATCGCCTTTGCCTTGAGCGCTTCAAGCGCGGTCAACACGGTGGCGCTTCTTGCCCTTCTTAGAAAAAACCCCGCAATTAGCCTTGGTCAAATCCTGACGCCCACCCTTGGCTACACGCTAAAACTTATCCTGTTTTCGGGCATCGCCGTTATTCCTGTGCTGGCGCTATCCCCGCATCTTGCGGAAATTTTTGCCGGGCATGGACGCCTTGTTTCCCACGGCGTACCCTTCTTTGTAAGCGCCCTCGTTTTCGCCGCATCGGGGATTGCTCTTCTGGCGGTTAGCCGGGACAAGCAGTTCTTGAAGATGCTAGGGCTCCTTCGCCGCCGCCGCTAGGGAGCGTTTTCCCCCGCCGGGCATTGTGCCGCTGGCTCATTTGCCTTTTTCGTTTATTTCCCGTATTATATAAAGACAATGCGGACGTTGACAACTCCAGAAAAAGGAGGCTCGTAATCTTGCCATGACGCTGACAGAACTACTGAGGCCGGAACTGGTGTTCCCGAAAATTGCCTGCGCCTCCAAAGACGAACTTATAACGGAACTCGTGCAACGGATATACGCCACAGGCCAGAAGCTCCCGCTTTCCCGGGAGGATTTGCTGGAAACCATACGCACACGGAGCAAATCGGGGGGACGCTGCTTCCTTCCGGGCTTTCAGTGCCGCACGCACGGCTTAAAGGCTTTGAAGGCTTTGTTTTCGCCTTGTCCACCCCCCTAGAACCCCTGTTCCACGAGGGACAGGAAATCCGCATGACCACCATGATGATCACAAGCCAGTCAGGGGGCCCTTGGTACCTAGCGACACTAGCGGCAATGACCAAAATATCCAGAGACGAAGAATACTTTTCCCGCCTTTGCAGAGCGGAAAGCCCACAGGACGTTATCGGCGTACTGCGGGAGCGCGACGCAAAACTCGCCTAGACGAACTTGATTGCATAACCGGCAAATTTATGACATCATGGTAGCGCCAGCCTGATTCGCTGGAAAAAACAGCACTATTCTTTTTGGAGGCGATCATGAAAATTGTTGTACTGGACGGCTATACGGAAAACCCCGGGGATCTTTCGTGGGAAGGGTTTGAAAAGATTGGGGAGCTTACGGTGTACGACCGCACTCCGGCGGGGGACGAGGACGAAACAATCCGGCGCATAGCCGGGGCGGAAATAGTGATAACCAACAAAACGCAAATCACCAGAAGGGTTATTGAAAGCTCCGCCAGCATCAAATACATCGGGATTCTCGCCACCGGCTACAATAATGTGGACGGCAAGGCGGCAAGGGAACGGGGAATTCCCTTCACCAACATACCGACTTACGGCACTGACGCCGTGGGCCAGTTCGCCATCGCCATGCTTCTTGAAATTTGCCACCGCATCGGGCACCACGACAGGGCCGTCAAGGAAGGCCGCTGGGAAAGCTGCCCGGACTTTTGCTTTTGGGACTATCCGCTTATCGAACTTGCCGGAAAAACGCTGGGGATTATCGGGCTGGGACGCATCGGAAAAGCCACCGCCAGAATTGCCGGGGCGTTAGGCATGAAGGTGCTTGCCTACGACATAGCGCACAGCGAAGAAGGCGGGAAACTCGCGAAGTACGTTACCCAAGATGAACTTTATGCCGGCTCGGACGTGGTATCCTTGCATTGCCCCCTCTTTCCCGAAACGCAGGGCGTAATCAACAAGGAAAGCATCGCCAAAATGAAGGACGGGGTTATTATCATCAACACCGCACGGGGGCCCCTGATTGTTGAACAGGATTTGGCGGACGCCCTGAACTCGGGCAAGGTGTACGCGGCGGGCGTAGATGTTGTTTCCGTTGAGCCTATTCGGGGCGAAAACCCCCTGCTTAAAGCAAAGAATTGCTACATTACCCCGCACATAGCATGGGCCGCGAAGGAAAGCCGCCGCCGCCTGATGAATATCGCAGTGGATAACCTGAAAGCGTTTCTTGACGGGAAGCCGGTTAATGTGGTGAATTAAGGCAGTATCGCCCAATACTATCGCCGGAGATAACCGGATCATTTTGACCCGCATTTTCGCCCTTTTAGGCGAAGGGGGGCCATCCGGGGCCTATTCCCGAAAGAATGGGACCAAGCCCCCCGCTGTGGCGGCTTTTTCGCCCAAAAGCGGCGTAATCCGGAAAAACAGTCCGGAAAAGAACCAAAAACCTGCCCCAAAACCGCCCTTTTTCCGGCTTTTTTGTCAAATTTATGACTATTTTTTCCGGGGTTGGCACGCTTTTTGCTGTATCATATATGAACCAATAACAGGCTGCCACGTTTGCCGCGGCGCGCGCCAAGCGGCTTTCGCGGGGGCTTAACGTTAAGGGAGCGTTATTATGAAAAAAAGAAACAAGAAAGCGGGCGTTTGTGAAAAAAAACACACCGGGGCGGAAAATACGTATAGCTCGTATTTGCGGGACATTGGCCGGATTCCCCTTTTAAGCAAAGAGGAAGAACTTGAAACAGCAAAGCTTGCCGCCGAAGGAAACAGGCGCGCGGTGGAAAAACTGGTAACCTCCAATCTCCGTTTTGTAATAACGGTAGCCAAAAAATATCAGGGGCATGGACTGCACCTGCAAGACTTAATAAGCGAAGGCAATGTGGGCCTTATGAATGCCGCCAAGCACTTTGACGTGGGAAAGGGATACCGCTTTATAACGTACGCGGTTTGGTGGATTCGTCAGGCCATTGTCAAAGCCATTCATGATAAGGGGCGGATGATCCGGCTGCCATGCAACAAAAGCCGCGAACTGGTGAAAGCTGAAAAAAGCGAAAGCCTGAACGAAAAGACGCTGGCCATGCATACGGCCAGCAAGGTTCTGTCTTTGGACGCGCCGCTTTCAAATGACGGGGATTCCCTTACGATGAAAGATTTTGTTCAGGACGAGTTCGAAAATTCTCCGGCGGAACAGGCGGCTCACAGCATCCTGAAAGGCGAACTGGAAACAATTCTGGGCGGCCTTGAACGGCGGTCGGCGGAAGTGCTGCGCTGCCGCTTTGGTCTGGGCGGCATGGGCCCCATGACGCTTAAAGAAGTCGGCGACCGCTATCATATAACCAGGGAGCGGGTGCGGCAGATTGAAAACCGGGCAATGGCGCAGATTGAGTCTTCGTCAAAGGATCGCCATCTTGACAGTTATATTGCTTAACCGTTTTTAACGGGGTGCGGCCTGCGCCGGGCGGGCCGCGCCTTTTGGGCGGGCCTTTACCCACTTCCATGCGTGCATTATAAGCGCCACGGCGATAACCGCGTTTGCCACGAACACACGGAAATATTCGCCTATCAGCGCGCTGCCCATAAGCTCGCGGCCCGCAATCGGGGCCAGTATGAACAGCGAGTGAAACAGGATTACGCCCATGATCGCGTGCTTGACCGACGCGCGGCTTACCGTCGCGCCGCCGACCAGAAGCGCGGCGATGGCGTAAATCCCCACCTGCGAGTGCGCTCCGTAAGTCTGCATCACGCCGAAGTTCTGCAGCATGATAATCTGCCCGTAGGCGGCCAGCACCGTCGAAAGAATCATCGCGATGATACGCGTCCTATCCACGTCGATGCCGGCGGCGGTCGCCACCGCGCGGTCGTGCCCCACGGTGCGCATATTCTGCCCTAGGCGTGTCTTCATAAACCAGTTGATAAAGAAGCACAGCCCCACGATGATCATGTAGGTGAAAATGGGGATGCGCACAGGCGTAAGACCGTCGCTTATGCTTGGGTGCAGCGTTGCCAGGAAAACCGCCGCTCCGGCGGCCACGCGCGCTAGGGGCTTGGACGGCGACCCGCCGCCTTCCCCTGAAAGCTTTATCCGCGCGGCGCCAAACGCCCCGTGCAGGATCGCCGCCGCCGCCGCCAGCCTAACCCCGACCAGCCCCACAACCCGGTCGTAGTACAGGAACTGTAGGAACGGGTCCACCGCAAGCGCCGGAAAGCGAGCGCCGAAGCCGGAAAGCGCATACGCCAGCCACAGAGCGCCGAGCGCCGCAAGCGGGCGCGAAAGCCCACCCGGCCCCCGCAGCTCAAGCGGCCTGCGCTTCGCCAGCCTATGCGCGACCATCGCCGCGAAAAGGGCGAGCGCCGCCCACACCGCCACCGACAGAATGTTCAGGAGGGATACGTCGTCCAGCGCCTGCCTCATGCCGCTTCGCCCAAGGTCCAGCGCGTTCAGCACCCCCACCCCCGTGGCGGTTACCACCCCGCGCTCCGGGGAAATCTCGATTATCCCGCCCATAGCGAAAAGGAAGAAAAACTGGTAGAAGCCCTCGGCGAACAGCACCAAGACCATGCCGCCGATCATCTCCGAGCCCTTCATCCGGTTGAACAGCTTGCCGATCAACAGGCCGAAGAGGATGGCTATGGGAGTGGCGACCAGCGCGGCGGCTCCCACGCCCAGAATGCCCGGCCAGCCCCACAGCACCGCCAGAAACACGGCGATCTGCGCCGCCATAGCGCCGACCACGATGCCGAAATTCAACCCTAGCCCTGCGGCGACCGGGATCAGGAGCGCAAGCACCATGAAGGTGTTGCGCCCGAAGCGTGTGAACAGTTCGAAAAAGAAGAACCGTGTGGACATCCCCGATGCGTGGAACGCGCCCAGCGCCAGAACCGCGAACAGAATCGCCACCCTGTTCTCCGCCACCACGTCCAGAACCTTCCGCGCCGCCACGCTTCCGGCTGTCGCGCTCAACAAGCCTTTGGCGCTACGCATGGGCGGCCCTCACTTTCGTCAGCGCGTACAGGATAATGCCGTTGGTGATGATAAGGCGCAGCATCTCCGGCAGCCCCGGCACGTTTGGAACCATCACGTTGGCGAGCGGAAGCGCAATCGTCAAAATGCCGTTGAACAGGAACGCCCCCAAGAGGACGTCGAAAATCCGCGCGCGCCGTATCGTTGCCCCGCCTATCAGCACCGAGGCGACGGCGGTAAAGCCCATCATTAGCGGCGCGTTGTACATCTGCAGAAAGCCGAAGCTCTGCGCGTAAACGACGATGCCGATGGCTCCCAGCGAGGTTGAAATCGCCGTGCCGAGGATGCGCATCTTCTCCACGTTGATGCCCGACGCGCGCGCGTAGCTTGGGTTAGACCCGGCGGCGCTCATCATCATCCCCAGCCGGCTCTTGGTGAACAGCCACATTAGGAGGCAGAAAGCGAAGAACACGAGTAATAGCCCGGTGTGCATGGTGAAGGAGCCCACCGAGAAGCTGAACAGGTTGTTGAACGCGCCGCCGAAGTCCGCCTGCAGGTTGATCATCTGGCGCAGTCCGCGCCCGGTCGCCGGCAGGATCATGATGTCGGCGCGCACGGGAATGAGCGCCCAGATTATGTTGAACACCGCAACCGCCGAAAAGCCGACGTAGACCGAGACAGCCATCTCGCTGCCCTTTACCTTGTTAAGGAGCATCCCGTAAAGGACGCCCAAGCCGACGCCAAGCCCCCCGCCGATGGCGATGGCTACCAGCGCCAGAACCGCGGCGCGCGCGGCGGGGCTGGCAACAAAGTCGAAAACGCCGGCATGGTTCATCTCGATGCTGAGCACCGCGCCCAGAAGCCCGCCGACTATGCCGACGGTAACGCCGAAATTGGTCCCGATGCCGCTTTGGATGCCGGGAACCATAGCCAGCACCAGAATGCCCCACATTCCCCAGCGGCGCAGTACGTCGCCGAAGAACGACGGCAAGTCCATGCCGTTAACGCCCGCCAGCACGAACAGCAGCACAAAAAACAGGAGGATGATCACTCGCGGCAGCCCGAAGTCCGCCAAAATCTTCTTGACGATCCGCCGGTGGATCGGCTGCTCCCCCGCAGCGCCCGCAAAACTTACCATTACACCGCCCCCTTGCTCATGCAGTTTGCCCGCCCGCGCCCTGCGCCACGGCGCTCATCGCCAGCCCGAATTCCGCGTCCGGCGCGTCCGGCGGCAGAATGCCGGCGATCTTCCCGTCGGCGACTATCGCCACGCGGTCGCACAGGCTGCGCAGCTCGGCCAGCTCGCTCGATATCATCACGACGGTCAGGCCCTCCTCGTCGCGCAGCTTTGTCAGGTAGTTAAGGATAAGCTCCTTCGCGCCTATGTCGATGCCGCGCGTGGGCTCGCAGACCACCAGCAGGCGCGGGTCCATCGTCAGCGCGGAGGCAAGGCAGATTTTCTGCTGGTTGCCGCCGGAAAGGGTTCCGACCTTCTGCCGCCAGCCACGGCAGCGGATGTCAAGGAGCTTTATCATCCTTTCGGCGTGGCGGCGCGCCTCCTGCCCGTTCAGCAGGCTGGCGAACAGGAAGCGGCGCAGAAACGAGCCGCGCGCCGCCATCATCCGGAACATTATGTTGTGCGCCACGCTCTCGTCCAGAAGGAGGCCCACGCCCCGGCGATCCTCGGAGACGAAGGCCACCCTTTTGTCCAGCGCGTCGCCCAGCCGGGAAAGGTCCAGCGCCTCGCCGAAGACCTCGACTGAGCCGGAAGCGGGGAACAGCCCGCCGATTCCGTTGGCGATCCCGACCTTGCCCTGCCCGGCCATCCCCCCGATGCCGAAAATCTCGCCGGACATGACCTCGAAGGACGCGCCGCTGACTGCCTCGCCGGGCATCTGGACGCGCAGGTTTTCCACGCGCAGCGCGGGCGGCCCGCTTTGGGTTCCCGCCTGCGCGCGCCTGCCTGCGCCCACCGCCCCGACCGCGCGGCCGACCATCATCTGCGCTATCTCCACGATGCTGGTATGCGCAACGTCCTTGGTCGCCACAAGCTCGCCGTCGCGCAGCACCGTCATGCGATCGGCGATGCGCATCACTTCGGGCAGGCGGTGCGTTATGAACATAATCGCGATGCCTTTGCGCGCAATCGTCTGCATCACGCCCAAAAGCTGCGACGCCTCGTCCTCGGTCAACACCGCCGTCGGCTCGTCGAACACCAAAAGCCGGATGTTCAGCTTGTCGATCTCGCGCGCGATCTCGACGAACTGCATGTAGCCCACCGGCAGCCCGGCTATGCGCGCGTCCCGGGCCATTTTTTCCGCGTCCAGCCGGTCCATGCTCCTGCCGAAGACGCGGCTGAGCGCCGTCGCGCGCGCGTCCTCCCGCCCAAGCTTGATGTTCTCGGTAATAGTGAAGCCGGGGATCAGCATGAACTCCTGGTGAACCATGCCGATGCCGGCGGCCAGGGCGTCGGTGGGCGCGGCGAAATTTACCGCGCGCCCGGAGATTTTAACCTCGCCCTCGAAGCCGCCGGAGTCGCGCACCACGGTCATCCCGAAGAGGATGTTCATCAGCGTGGACTTGCCGGCGCCGTTCTCCCCAAGGAGCGCATGGATCTCGCCGGGCCTTACCGCGAGGGACACGCCGTTAAGCACAACGTTCTCGCCGTAGGCCTTGCGTATGCCCGACATTTCCAATACGTATTCGCCCTGCAATCCGGCCCCCCTTCCTTCCCGTACCCGGGAGTTTCCCGCCGGGACAGGTGTACAGCTAGAACGTTACGAAGTCAGAAAGCACCCGGTAGAAGTTGTCCAGATAGCCCCCGGCGTGCGGCCAGTTGCTGAGTTCCACTTCCGCCCCGTAGCTCGCCGCCACCTCGTTGACGATGCGGGTCAGCGCGGCGCGGTCGTGCCTGCCCACGCGGCCTTCGAGGTATTCGATGGAGTACCGCACGCCGATCTCGACCAGTAGCATATTGATGGGAACGGGCCACGTGGAAAAGCGCCCCGTCCCGCCGGCCTGCGCGATCGCCGTGGTAAGCTGGCTGAGCAGGAAGTCAACGTCGCCCTCGCGCCCGGCCATAGAGATGTTGAACGCCGCCGGCAGGGCGTGGAAGGGGCTGGGGCAGCACTGTAGCGGGTAGAAGCCGCCGTGCGCCGCAATCTGGGTGATCAGCGGTTCCTGCATGGCGCAGTTGGTGTTGAAGAAGGCGGTATTCTGCCCAAGCTCCTCGACCCAGCGCGGCACGTTCTCCAGCATGAACATCTGGGCCTGCGCGGCGCCCTCGGACATGGGGTCCGGCGCGGTAAGCTCCACCCAGCGGATGCCCTTTTCCTGCGCCGTCTGGTATGGTAAGCAAAAAAAGACCAATAGTGAGCAACGGTAAGCGATGAATTTCAGTGTAGCATAATCCATTCCGAACCATGCGTTTATGCTACACCACGCAAGCCTTTACCGCTCCGGTTTTTTTA
>WQUW01000021.1 GCA_009781915.1 Treponema sp.
AAGCTCTTCGGCAATGCTCTTTATTGTACGTTCACCGCTTAGGCAGAGCTCAACGGCAGATTCCTTGAACTCACTCGTGTAACTTTTTCTTCGTTTCCTCATGATTTACTCTCCTTCGGTTATTATGAGCTTAACTTTGTATCCACTCAATCGGGGGAAGTTCAGAGGATAATATGGTTATGTAGCTCATTTTGGCAATAGCTTTGCTTATTAGCGGTGCGCTTTTATTTTTCGCAGCCAGAAAACTTAAAAAATCGCAGCGGTAAGGCAAGCCCGCCAACGCAAAGCCCCCGTCCCCCGCCGCGCGTGAGCATTCCCGCATAAATCTCCGGCAGGGGAGGATATACGGTTTAAGAAGCCATTTGCATGGACTCTCCGCGTAGGAGACCGTGGCTCCGTAGCCGTGTTCTCTAAACACCAACAACCGTCGTACCCGCCGGGCGTCAAGCTGGTTGTCCAAGTCTTTCAGCCAGACGTTTTCCTCCGTGGAAAGCTTCCGGTTGTTGATTATCTGGATGGGTAGTACATCGCCCTTTACAATATATATTCCGTGCCCGTTTTTTTCAACCGTGAAATTCCGCTTTTTCGTCAAATGCTCAATGAGCTTTTCAGGGCGGCGGCTTTCCACAAAGGTCAGCGTCAGGTCGTTTATGTCCGTTTTGTACAGCGACACGTACAGACAGGCGTAGCCGTAGACAAGGTAGAAATCCTCGACAGAGACATAGTCGTCGGGGCTTTTGTCAAACCCTCGCGTAAACCCACGCCCTTCCCCGCTTTTCCACCCGCCGGGTAAGGCCCATTACGCCAAGCGCGAACAGGGTTTTGCGGGCCAGCGGCATGGTAATCCCCGCTTTTCCGGCGAGATCGCGGGTGGTAAAAAGCTCTTCTTTGCGGAAGGGGACAAACTGGAGGTAATCGCGCGGCTTTGACAGCACCACAGAGCCCCGCCACGCGCCAAGGGAGCGGTCGTTTACACTTACGCCCCCGCGCCGCCACGAGCCTTTGCCGTCGTCCGTCCGCTTTTCAACGCACTCTATAACGGCGAGTTCTATCGTAAGGTTTTTAAGCAGGGGCAGTTCCGGGGCGTAGGCAAGGGCGAAAAAGAAATCCCAGGGGCTGCCCTTGCGGGGGCTATTGCGGCTGTACAGAAGCCGTCCGTCCGTGTCGTACAGTTCAATACGCTTTAGGGCGATAATGGGGTGGATAATCCTGACCCTGTTTTTTTCCGTTAAACGCTTTACTTTTTTTCTAAGGGGGGCAAAACTTCCGGTTTGTACCTCGATCAATTCGCCTTCGCGGTTGCGCCCGTCGCAGATAAAAGAGCCGGCAAAGGTCTCCGTGTCGCCCCCTTCGCCGGAATAGTGGAACTTAAGCGAGCGGTGAAGGCTTGTTTCGTTTAATGTCGTTATGACCGGGCTATTCTTTGACATACTCCATAAGTTCCCGCGCGCTTAGCTGTTCCAGGTGATGGAAGGTTTCGCTGCCCCCCTTGTAATCGTTTGTTGTAACCTTAGCCACCCGGAACACAACCATCCGGTTCGTGGGCAGGGGCAGGGACACAGGGTTCCCGTTTACGTCCACCATCTGGTTCAGGGCAAGCCGGAAGCCGATTTCCTGAGTATCGCCTTCGGGGTACACAATGAAGTATTCAGTCATAAACATGGCAAAAGCATACCCACAGCTCCAAAATAAGACAATATTGGCCATTTACCCCACACCTGTATAGTAGTTCGGCAATTTTTTTTTTACTATTCATAATTTTTTCCGTTTTTCTTCTTGACGAAAGAATTTGTTATGTGGAATAATGGAGGAAAGTGGCGTTTCGTGGTAAATCTTAGAGAAAAATAGGGAATTGTGGGAATGGAGTTGAAAACAGGATCGGCGGAAAGCACTCTGGACGATAAAGGGCGTGTAAGCGTTCCTTTGCGCTTCAGGGAGCAGTACCAAGGGGAGTTAATTATCACCCGTGGTATGGAGCGCTGCGTCTGGGTAATGACTCCTTCCGCGTGGGGGCACTTTAAGAAGAACCTGTACGGCTCCGGGGAATTCACCCAGGCCGAGCGGCGGCTTTTCGAGGACACGCTTATCAACTTGGGCGATGATGTGGAACTGGACAAGGCCGGGCGTATCGCTGTTCCCCCGGTGCTTCGCAAGTACGCGAACCTGACCAAGGACTGCATCGTCATTAGCGCCGGGGATCGCCTGTCCATCTGGGATTCCGAGGAGTTCGACACGTACCTGCGAAAGAAAGAAGAGCAGGCGCAGGCGGCTATGGACAAGCTCGGCGCGAAAGACATTTTTAGGGACAGTTAGGGCGGGCGTTTATGGGAGTGGATATGGAAGCGGTTCATACACCGGTACTTTTGGAAGAAACGCTTAAATACCTCGCGCCCCGCAAGACCGGGGAATTAATGGTAGACGCCACGGTAGGGGAGGGCGGCCACCTCTACGCTTTTTTAAGCCGTTTCGCGGGGCTTAAGGCAATTGGCGTTGACGCTGACGGGGAAATACTGAAAACCGCCCGGCAAAGGCTTTCCGGCTTTGGCGAGCGGGTACAGTTTTATTCGGGCTGGTCGCACGACTTTTTCACCGAGTACCCCGGTCAGTACAAGCGAGCGGACACGATTCTTATGGATTTGGGAGTGAGCCTTTTTCACTACGAGAAAAGCGGGCGGGGCTTTAGTTTCCGCCATGACGAGCCTTTGGATATGCGTCTGGACACGTCCTCTGGCCTGAGCGCCGCGGAGCTGCTTGCCCGGCTCTCGCAAAGCGATATGGCAGACCTTCTGTTCGCCAACGCGCAGGAGCGTTATTCGCGCCGCATCGCCAAGGCTATTGACCAGGCCAAGCAATCCGGGCCGGTAAACAGCTCGGCGGCGCTGGCGGAGATTGTCCATCAGGCGGTTCCCCCGGCGTACCGGCACGGGCCTTTTCATCCGGCGACAAAGACGTTTCAGGCGCTGCGGATCGCCGTAAACGGGGAACTGTCCCGGCTTGAGTATGTGCTGGAGGCCGCTTTCCGGGTGCTGGAGCCGGGGGGACGGCTGGGGGTAATAAGTTTTCATTCGCTGGAAGACAGGATTGTAAAGAACTTCTTCCGCGAAAAAAACAGAGACTGTATCTGCCCCCCGCAGTCGCCGATATGTAAATGCAGGGGACAGAGAATGGTAACCATGCTGACCCGCAAGGGCGTAAGCCCCGGACAGGAGGAAGCGCGGAAAAACCCGCCTTCCCGCAGCGCCCGTTTTAGGGCGGTGGAAAAGATTTTGGACGAGGCCGGATCATGAACAGACGGTATGTGATGTTTTATTTTTTTGTTCTTTCTATCCCTTTTCTTCTGGGGATTGTTGCCTGGCAGTCTACCCGCTACGCGGAGCTGGACAGGAATACCAGGCGCCTTGAGGCAGTCCAGGAGAACTGGGTGGAAAGTAACTCCAGGCTTGTGGCGGGGATAGCCGTGCTTTCCTCGTCGGCGCGGGTTGGGCAGGTGGCGGCGCGGGAATTGGGGCTTACGCCGATACGCCCGGAAAACGTGCTGCAAGTAAGCATTGATCCGGCGTCGGGCCACGGGGGGCGGGAACAGTGATGGACACGACGCTTATGAGTTTTCAGGAGCTTTCCCGCGTGGCCGGCGGACGGCTGTTTTCCGGGGGGGAAAAACAGGAAGGCCGCCCGTGTCCGCCGGGCTTCTCGTCAGTCAGTATTGATTCCCGCCACGCGGCTCCCGGCGGCCTTTTCGTGGCCCTGCGGGGCAGCGCTTTGGACGGGCATCGCTTTGTACAGGCCGCCTTCGATGCCGGGGCGGCGGGGGCTCTGGTGGATTTCGCCGCGCTGGACGACCGGGAGCTTGCTCTTTCCGGCCTTGCCGAAAGCCGGGGCTGTGTTCTTGTCGCCGTGCCGGACACGCTCAAGGCGTTTCAGGCGGCGGCCAGGGCGTATCTGGAGAAATTTCCGGGCCTGTTGCGGATAGGCATTACCGGGTCTTCGGGAAAAACCACCACCAAAGAAATCGCCGCCGCCATTATCGGGCGGGAAAAGAAGGTGGTAACGAACCAAGGCAACCTTAACTCGGAAACCGGTCTTCCGCTTGCCGTCTTTACCGTGCGGGCCTGCCACGAAGTCGGCGTTTTCGAGGCCGCTATGGATCATCCGGGGGAAATGGCGGATTTGGCGAAGGTGCTTAACCCGCATATCGCCCTGATCACCAATATCGGTTCCGCCCACATCGGTATTCTCGGCAGCCGGGACGCGATTGCTGAGGAAAAAAAGCGGCTTTTCTCCGAATTTACCGGGGACAACACGGCTTTTATCCCCGAAGAAGACGAGTACCGGGATTTTCTTGCCAAAGATGTCCGGGGCCGGAAGATTTTCTACGGGGCTTGTACGCTTTCCGGCTTGAAAGGAGTCAGGGACGCGGGCCTGGAGGGAACCGAAATCGACTGGGAGGGAGAAAAGACCCTGTTTGGCCTGCCGGGGAAGTTTAATCTGGCAAACGTTTTCGCCGCCTGCGCCATCGCCGTGGAATTAAAGATGAGCCCGGCATCAATCCGGCAGGGCATCGCCTCGGTAAAGCCCCTGTTCGGGCGGGGGGAAATCCTGCATGGCAGAAGCGTCGTAATCCGGGACTGCTACAACTCTAACCCGGAAAGCGCCGCCGCCGCCGTGGATTTCTGCGACTCGGTTCAGTGGAAGGGCCGCAAAGTGTACGTACTGGGCTCCATGCTGGAACTCGGCGAGCTCTCTGACTCGTCCCACGCCGCCCTGGGCGAACAGCTTGCCGGCTGCCGGGCGGACATGGTGTTCCTTTTCGGGGAGGAAGCGCAAATCGCGGCACAGGCGATGGAAGCCGCCTCGAAAAAGGGGCCCTGCGTTCCGTTTTTCTACACCAAAGATAGGGATGAGCTTTCGCGCGCGCTGGACGAGTACCTGGGGCCGGGGGGCAAGGACAAAGACCTTGTCTTACTAAAAGGCTCCCGCGGCTGCCAGATGGAAACGCTGACCGGCGTTCTTGTAAAGGAAGGGGGAGCCTAGTATGTTTTTTGAGTTTGTCTACCCGCTTGTCGTCTACTTTACCCCGTTTAACATCTTCCAGTATTTAAGCGTCCGGGGGGCCTACGCCGCCATCACCAGCCTTTTTATCTGCTTTATTTTCGGCCCCCGCATTATCGAGGCCCTTAGGCGGCTTAAAATCGGGCAGGCTGTGAGGATAGACGGCCCGGCAGAGCATCTGAAAAAAGACGGAACCCCGACTATGGGCGGCGTGTTTGTCATTCTTTCGGTCGTAATCGCCATGATCCTCTGGATGGACTTCAGCAACATGCACGTCTGGCTTGTCATGGGGGCGCTTGTGGCCTTTGGCTCTATCGGCTTTCTGGACGATTACCTGAAAGTAACCAGACATTCCTCTGACGGCCTTCCGGCGTGGGCGAAACTCGTTTTTCAGTTCGCCATTGCCCTGAGCATCGTGCTTATCCTGTACTTTTCCGGGCACGAGCAGATTACCTACCTGTACATTCCCTTCTTCAAATACCCCGTATTGGACATGGGGCGCTTGTGGATACCCTTCGCCGTGCTGTTGGTCATGGCGTCGTCCAACGCCGGAAATATATCGGACGGCCTTGACGGGCTTTTGGCGGGGCTCCTTATTCTGGTGTTCCTTGCCTTCGCCGCCCTGACCTACCTTTCCGGGCGCTTCGACTTTTCCGATTATCTGGAAATCCCCTTTATTCCCGGAGCGGGGGAACTTACCGTGTTCTGCCTTGCCGTAACCGGGGCGCTTATAGGCTTTTTGTGGTTTAACACCCACCCTGCGGAAGTGTTTATGGGAGATGTCGGGAGCCTTTCCCTTGGGGGAGTGGCGGCGGTTCTGTCCCTTATCATCAAGAAAGAAGTGCTGCTGTTTGTCATAGGCGGCGTATTCGTTCTGGAAATCGCCTCGGTTATCATTCAGGTGGTTTCGTTTAAGCTTCGGGGTAAGCGAGTGTTTAAAATGGCTCCGCTTCATCATCATTTTGAATTATCCGGCTGGGTGGAAAGCAAAGTGGTAATCCGCTTCTGGATATTGGGGGGCTTGTTCGCTATCATCGCGCTATCAACGCTGAAGATACAGTAGCAAAAAGGCATGAATACCAGATTTGACGCCGATCTGGCGGGGCAGGGCCAGGGGACAGACCATATTCTCATAGCGAGCGTGCTGCTACTATCGGGGCTTGGCTTTGTAACCCTGTATTCGGCTTCCTACGCCTTTTCGCTGCGGTTTATGGGGGACGGCCTTTACCTTCTTTCCCGGCAAATGGTGATCGGCGTTTTCGGCATGGTGCTTTTCTTTATCGCCTCGGCGGTCAGGCTGGAACGCCTTAGGAAATTCGTCAAACCCCTTGTGCTCGGCTCTATCATCCTTTGTATTCTTACCTTTGTCCCCGGCATCGGGGTCATAAAGAACGGAGCGGCCCGGTGGATCGGGATAGGGGGTCTTACCTACCAGCCTTCGGAACTGGTAAAGATTATCCTGCCCCTGTATCTGGCGCATTTTTTCGACAAGAAGCGGGACAGCATCCACGTTCTTTCCAGAGGCGTTATCCCGCCGGCCCTGATAACCGGCGTGTTCTTTGTGCTGATATACCTACAGAACAATTTTTCCACGGCGGCGTTTCTGGCGGCAAACGCCCTTTTCATGTTTTTCATCGCCGGAGTGCGGGCCCGCTATTTTTTCAGCGCCTTTTTCATGTTTCTGCCCATGGCGGTTCTTTTGATATTACAGCGGGAACACCGGATACGGCGTTTTTTAAGCTTTATTCAGCCGGAGTTCGAGCCGCTGGGGGCGGGCTTTCAGGTAAACGCCTCGGTCGTTTCAATAAGCTCCGGGGGCTTTTGGGGCCGGGGCATAGGGCAGGGCGGGCGCGGCGTTTCCAGCGTACCGGAAGTACATTCCGACTTTATTTTCTCGTCCTTCGCCGCCGAAAAGGGCTTTTTGGGGATACTGTTTTTCTGCCTGCTCTTCGGACTTTTCGCCTTTCGCGGCTACATGGCGTCCATGCGGAACGACAACCCCTTTAGCCGCCTGCTTGGATGCGGCCTTGTAACCATGATTATCTCGCAGGCGCTGCTTAACATCGCCGTGGCTTCGGGGGCGCTCCCGGCCACCGGAGTGCCGCTCCCGTTTTTCTCGGCGGGGGGCTCTTCGCTGTTGACTTCTCTTGTAATGGCCGGACTGCTGGTTAACATTTCCCGGTCTTCAAAAAAACGCCCTTCTTTGGAGGAAGCCTAGCATGGCCGGAGACTACACATTCGACGAAAAAGCCGCCTGCGACGCTCCGGGCCGGCTGGAGAAAATCCTTAAAGCCGTTATCGTAATCGCCTTTCTGGTACTGGCCGGGAAGATGGTCTGGCTTATGGGCATAACCCCGTTCCGCCCGCTTTCACGGGTCGATGTTTCCGGGTACGCCGGAATCCCGATGGAACAGGTACTGGCCACAGCCGGAATTACCGCCCTGTCCTCGTACTTTTCCGTCAACACCCGCCAGATGGAGCAGGCCTTAATGACCATTCCCGTCATACAATCGGCGCGGGTGTTCAGGCACTTCCCCGACAGGCTCCAAATTGTCCTGGAAGACCGCCGCCCCGTAGCCGCCGCCCTTGTCAATTCCGGCGGCAGAACCGTCCCCGTGCTGTTCGACAGCGAAGGGGTTATCTTCCAGATAGGCGGGGACAGCGAAGCCCTTGCCCGGCTTGTGGTGGTCTCCGGCCTTGTTATCGAAAATCCGTTTCCGGGGATGAGGCTTCCGGCCATGTTTTCCCCGTTCTTCGGACAGCTTGAAAGAATCGGAACCTACTCCCCGCAGTTACTCTCGGCGGTATCGGAAATACGGATAAACCCCAAGCCCTTTAGCGGCTTTGACCTTGTTCTTTACCCCGCGCACAGCCGGGTGCGGGTCAGGATACATGAGTTGAATGAAGACAGACTTCGGTATACTCTTTTGATGGTGGATGTGCTTGAAGCCAGAGAGCCGGGAATAGAAAGCATCGACTTTCGTTCCAGCATGGCCTCGTACATCCTGAGGGGGGCATCCTTTTGAACGATGAAGCTTTAGTAGTCGGCCTTGATATAGGCACGACCAAAGTATGCGCCATAATCGGCGAGGTAAACAGCCACGGGACTCTTGAAATTACCGGGGTGGGGACATACCCTTCCACCGGACTGCGTAAGGGCGTGGTGGTAAACATCGAGGCGACGCTTCGATCGGTAGCTTCGGCAATCGAGGCGGCGGAAATGATGAGCGGCAGGGAGATACACGAGTGCTGGACGGGCATCGGCGGCAGCCACATCGACGGGATTAACTCCCGAGGGGTGGTCGCCGTAACCGGAAAAAGCCGTGAAACGCGGGAAATCGGGAGCGACGACATAAAGCGGGTGCTGGAGGCCGCGCAGGCGGTCTTGATACCGATGGATCGCCGGGTGCTGGAGGTGATCCCCCAGAGCTACATCGTGGACGACCAGCGGGGCATACTTGACCCCCTGAACATGATAGGGGTGCGGCTGGAGGCCGAGGTGCATATCATCACCTGTTCCACTACCGGGGCGCAGAACCTTATTAAGTGCGTTAACCGGGCCGGGTTCAGGGTAAACGATCTTATCCTTCAAACGCTGGCCGCCGGGCGGGCCGTGTTAAGCCCGGAAGAAAAGGAGCTGGGCGTCGCCCTTGTAGACCTTGGCGGGGGAACGACCAATGTGCTGGTGTATTCAGGCGGCGCGCCCTATTCCATAAGCACCATTCCCGCCGGGGGAACGCAGGTAACAAGCGATATTTCCATCATGAAAAATATCTCGTTCGAGACAGCCGAGAAAATCAAGCTCGAAGCGGGCTGCTGCTGGGAGCCGTTTCTGGAAGGGGACGACGAAATCATTGTCCCCGGCGTCGGGGGGCGTTCGCCGCAGGCCATACCCCGGTCTCAGGTTCTGGCGGTTATCCGCCCGCGGATGGAAGAAACCTTTAAACTGGTCAAGGAAAAGCTGGACAAGCTTTCGTTTTCAAGGCCGTTGGGCGGCGGGGTCGTGCTTACAGGCGGCAGCGCCCAGCTTCTTGGGGCGGCGGAACTCGCGTCTAGCGTCTTTAACCTTCCGGCGCGGGTGGGGATTCCCCTGCCTGTCGGCGGCCTTGTAGAAGAGTACCGCAATCCCGCCTACGCCACAGCCGTGGGTCTTATGCTGGAAGGGTACGACCGGGAACTGAGGACGGGGGCCGGGCCATCAGGCGAATCCAGAGAACGGGGAGGATCCACGGTTTGGGTAAAACTCAAAAAGTGGTTTGAACAGGAATTTTTCTAAATTCCCGCTTTTTCCGGCATCGCGCCGGCAGTGGGAATTTAGGGGAAAATATTTTATAATGGTTCGGGAGGGGATCATGAATTTTGAAGTGCTTAACGAGGCAGTACGGCCGGAAGAGCCGGTATCCATTGTGGTTATCGGCGTCGGCGGCGGGGGTTCCAACGCGGTAGACGGGATGATCGAGCGGGGAATCAAGGGCGTAACATTCATCGCGGTAAACACGGACGCGCAGCACCTTTCCAGAAGCAAGGCATCCATAAAGCTCCAGATAGGAAGCCGGATCACGTCCGGCAGGGGAGCCGGTGGAAACCCCGATGTCGGCGAGCAGGCCGCCCTGGAGGACAAGGAAGAAATCGCCAAGTCCCTGAAAGGGGCGCACATGGTCTTTGTTACCACCGGCATGGGCGGGGGAACCGGGACAGGATCGGCCCCGGTAATCGCCCAAATAGCCAAGGATCAGGGCGCTCTTACGGTGGCGGTGGTAACGCGGCCCTTCGAGTTTGAAAAGAGCCACCGCATGAATCTGGCTGAAAAGGGAATTTGCAAGCTCAGGGATGCCGTGGACACCCTTATCGTCATTCCCAACCAGAGGCTTTTGAGCAACGTTGACCGCAAAACCAGCATTCCGGAGGCGTTCCGCCGGGCCGACGACATACTCCGTCAGGGCGTGCAGGGCATTTCCGACAGCATTCTTGAACCGGGGCATATCAACATCGACTTTGCCGACGCCGAGACCGTTATGCGGGATCAGGGCGACGCGCTTATGGCGATAGGCTACGGCAGTGGCGAGAACCGGATAGAACAGGCCGTTTCCGGCGTTCTGGACAACCCGCTTCTAGAGGACACCTCGATTAGAGGGGCGACACGGGCGCTTGTGTACGTCGCCGCCAGCGAAGACCTGCCCCTTGTCGAGTATGACGACATCGTGCGGCGGGTTACGGCGGATATGGACAAGGACGCCATCATCATCCCCGGCATGTATTTTGATTCAAGCATGGAAGATTCAATCCGGGTTACGGTTATCGCCAGCGGATTTAACTCAGGCAGGCAGCCGCAGAAGCTGGAAGTGGTAAAGCCGTCCAAGGGCGAATTGATCAGCGGGGACGAGTTTACCGAGCTTACCGGCAGCCGGCATTTAAGGGATTTTCTTCCCCAGCGCAACGACAAGCGGGAAGAATACAAGTATACCAACGAGGACTTGGATGTACCCACCGTGATCCGGGATCGCAGATTTATCAATTTCCCGGCGGGCGGCGCGGGGCAGGCCCAGTCAAACTAGAGGAAGCCGTGAACGAAAAGCCTCTGCTGGAACGCTATTATTCCCGCCTCATAGCCCTTGAACGCAGGGCCGTGGTAACCGCCGAGACCTACCGCTTCGAGATAAGCCGGTTTTTGGGCTGGGCCTCGCGGGAAAAGATCGGCTTACAGGAAGCTGTGTGCCTTCAGGGGGTGATCCGCTATCTGGCGCACCGCCGGGGCGTTGACGGCATAGATTCCCGCTCTGTGGCAAAGGCCGTGTCCGCCCTGCGCTCGTTCTTCCGCTTCCTGCGGGATGAAGGGCACGAGGACGCCGCCGGTTTTGCCTCGCTTTTGCAGGCCCCCCGCCGTGTGGACAGGCTGCCGCAGGTTCACCGCAAGGAGGACATAGACCGCCTTTTTTCCGGCATCTCCACGGAAACTCCGCTAGGCATCCGGGACAGGGCCCTGTACGAGCTTATCTATTCGGCGGGCCTGCGGATATCCGAGGCCGTTTCCCTTGATACTCAGGAAATCTTTTTTTCCAAGTACCTCGCGCGGGTAACGGGAAAGGGGCGCAAACAGCGGCTTGTGATTTTCGGCCCGGACGCGGCGCACTGGCTTAGGCGGTACGTGGACGAGGCCCGCCCTGATCTTTTGAGGAAAAGGAACAGTAAGGCGCTTTTTGTAAGCAGGCTTGGGCGAAGGCTTTCCCGCAAGGGAATCTGGAAAAACTACTCTACGCTGGCGGCGAAGGCGGGATTAAGCGGCAAGGTACACACCCTGCGGCACTCCTTCGCCACCGAACTATTGGCGGGCGGGGCCGACTTGCGCTCCGTGCAGGAACTGTTGGGTCATGCGGATATAGCCACCACTCAGGTCTATACCCACATCGACAAGAGCCGTCTAAAAGAAAGCCACCGGAAGTATCTTCCACGGCTAAAAAGCTGGAGTCCGGAACAATGAACACGAAGAAAGGAGCCGCCATAGGCATAACGGTTATCACGCTCGTTATCGCGGGCATTCTCGCCGCTTCCCTGCGCGAAAGGGGCAGGCTCCGGGACGAGTTTGCCGGGTTTATCGTTTCCTACGGGACAGGCAGGTGGACACGGCCCGACACCATAGTCGAGCTGCGCAGGTCTATCGCCGCCTACGAGCGGCGCATTGCCCGGCACGTACAGTCCGCCGCCCGCAGCGCGAACTACTGGAAGCTTTTGGGCATCCGCCTGCAGCAGCGGGGCCTACATGGGGAAGCGCTGGAAGCTTTCCAGCGGGCCATCGACCTTGCCCCGGAAGACCCGACCCTTCACTATCATTCGGGCGTTTCGGCGGCGATTACGGCGAAGTCCTTTCACCTTTTCCCCGGAAGGGACATGACCGACAGGGTACAGCACTTCGCCCTTGCCGAGCAAGCCTTTCTGCGGGCCATAGAGCTGGACGACCGCTACCTGCGCCCCCGCTACAGCCTTGGCGTACTGTACGTCTTTGATCTTGACCGGCCCGAAGAGGCGATAACGCACCTCGAGCGGGTGCTGGAGATTTCCCGCGGCGATATTGACGCGATGTTTGTCCTTGCCAGAGCCTTTTACATGACAGGCAGTTTTCAGGAGGCGGTGAATATGTTTGACCGCATCATCGTTCTTACGCGGTACGAGCAGACACGAATCAGCGCCCAGAATAACCGGGAAATTGTAATGAGGCGCATACATGGCTGGTAACGCGATGGCGCTGGTGGACTTGATGATTTGCCGCATTCCCGGACTTACCGGGCGGCAGAGAATCGAGCTGGGGGGGAAATTTGACACGGAGGATGATTTTCTAGTACGTTCTAAGAAGGACATAGAAAACATTTTGGGAACGCCTCCCAGCCGGGGCCCTTGGACAATGGCCGGACTCAGGGCCGCCGGGGAAGCCGACGCCGCCGCCGCCAAACGGTACGGCATTGGCGTAGTGTCGTGGCGGGAAGGGGAGTACCCGCCCCTGTTGCGGGAGACGTACAATCCCCCGGCGCTTCTTTTTTACCGGGGCGCGCTTCCCGACCCGGAAAAGCCCCTTGTGGCGGTGGTTGGAACCAGAAAGCCGTCTTCCCACGCCGCGGAGCGGGCGTTTGCCCTGGGGCGGGAACTGGGCGAAGCCGGGCTTCCGGTTGTTTCAGGGCTGGCGCTGGGGATTGACGCGATGGCGCACCGGGGTAACATTGAAGGGGGGGCGGCGACTGTGGCGGTGCTTGGTTCGGGGCCGGATTGCGTGTATCCCGCGTCGAACCGCGGCCTTGCCCGGCGCGTGGTTGAAACGGGCGGGGCGCTCCTTTCGGAGTATCCGCCGGGGACAATGCCCAGAAAGTGGAATTTTCCGGCCCGCAACCGGATTATCTCCGCCCTTGCCCGTGGAACGGTGCTGGTGCAGGCCCCGGAAAATTCCGGGGCGCTTATCACCGCCCGCTTCGCGCTGGAGCAGGGCCGTGACCTTTGGGTAGACAGGGCAGGGCTCGCGCTGCCCGGGGGAGCGGGGACGGCCCGGCTCGCCGGGGAGGGAGCGGTGATTATAGACTCCGCCAGCGACATACTGGCGGAATGGAACATGGACGCTGTTACACGGAAAGATTCTCCGGGTACTACGGCGGGAAAAAACATGGCGGGGGACGATCTCGCGTCCTCCC
This sequence comes from Treponema sp., assembly GCA_009781915.1. Taxonomy (GTDB): domain Bacteria; phylum Spirochaetota; class Spirochaetia; order Treponematales; family Breznakiellaceae; genus WRKT01. The sequence continues at coordinate 13,221 of WQUW01000021.1, forward strand.
TCGCGGAATATCTACAGATAAAATTATGAGGAATTGACATCATGGCGACAAAATCAGAGCGGGCTTCGCCTAAGCAAGCCGCGCCAAAAAAAGCCTCAACACGCAAAGCGGACAGGGACAGCAAGAAGATTCTTGTTATCGTGGAATCCCCGGCAAAGGCAAAGACCATCGAGAAATATCTGGGCCCGCACTATACGGTAAAGGCGTCTATGGGGCACTTGATCGATCTGCCCAAGTCCCGCCTTGCCATTGACCTTGAGCATAACTTTGAGCCTGAGTACATTACCGTGCGGGGACGGGCCAAACTCTTAAAGGAACTTCAGGGGGACGCGAAAAAGGCGGAGTCGGTGCTGCTGGCAAGCGATAATGACCGTGAGGGCGAGGCTATCGCGTGGCATCTGAAAAACGCTATCTCGGCGAAAACCGGCGAAGTTCCCATTCAGCGGATAGCGTTTAACGAAATCACGCCGGGAGCCATACGGGACGCGGTGGAGCATCCTTCGGCCATAGACGAGGCCAAGGTAAACGCCCAAAAAGCCCGGCGGGTGCTGGACAGGCTTGTCGGCTACAACCTTTCGCCCCTGTTGTGGAAAAAGGTAAAGAACGGTCTTTCGGCGGGAAGGGTTCAGTCGGTGGCCCTGCGCCTTATCTGCGAAAGGGAAAAGGAAGTGGAAGCCTTTATCCCCGATGAATACTGGACGCTTCAGGCGGATTTTAAGTCGGGCAAGTCTTCCTTTTCCGCCCAGCTTGTGCTGTGGGACGGCTCCAAGCCGGAGCTTAAAAGCGAGGCCGAGGTACAGGCGATAATCGACGTTGTTAAAAACGGGGAATGTACGGTCAGCGAGGTCAGGGAAACGGAAAAAAGCGTAAAGCCCAAGCCGCCCTTTACCACGTCCCAGCTTCAACAGACATCGGCGAACCGCCTTGGCTTTACCAGCCGCAAAACCATGCAAATCGCCCAGCAGCTCTACGAAGGGGTAAACCTGGGAAGTTCCCGCGTCGGGCTTATTACCTATATGCGTACCGATTCGGTGCGGATTTCCCAGAGCGCCCTTGGCGAAGTACGGGCGTGGATAGGGGAGAACTATCCGCAAGACCTTCCGGGAAAGCCCAATGAGTATTCTATGGGAAAAAAAGCGCAGGACGCCCACGAAGCCATACGCCCCACCTTTGTAAATTACGTTCCGGATGACATAAAAGAGCACCTGACAAAAGATCAGTTAAAGCTCTACACGATTATCTGGGAACGCTTTGTGTCCAGCCAGATGAACAACGCCCGGACAAGAACCGTAAGCGTCGATATTTCGGTTGCCGGGGGCGTCTTCCGCATTGCCGGCACAAAGATTGTCGAAAAGGGCTTTTACAAGGTCATGAAGCTTTTGGCGTCCAAGGACGAAAAGGGAACCCCCTTCCCGCTGTTGAACAAGGGCGACACGGTTGTCTTTGACCAGTACAGGCCCGAACAGCACTTTACCCAGGGCCCGCCCCGGTACACGGACGCTTCCATCGTAAAGACGCTGGAGGAAAAAGGCATAGGCCGGCCTTCGACCTACGTTCCCATTATTTCCGTCCTTCTGGATCGCTACTACGTAACCCGTTCCAGCAAGCAGCTCGTTCCCACGCTTCTGGGCCGCATGATAAACGAACTGTTGGTGGAAAACTTTTCCCATGTGGTAGACGCCGCCTTTACCGCCTCTATGGAAACAAAGCTTGACGAGGTAGAGGAATCCTCGGTTCACTGGCCGGACATGATCCGGGAGTTCTGGGATCCTTTCAGAGACCGGGTAGAGGAAGTAGGCAAGACCCTTGAATCCTTTAAGGGAACGCTTGACGAGATGACCGAATACGCCTGCGAAAAATGCCAGCGGCCCATGATGAAAAAGCTGGGCCGCTACGGGTTTTTCCTTGCCTGCTCCGGTTTCCCCGAATGCCGGAACACCAAATCCGTTCCCCTCGCCAAATGTCCGAAATGCGCGGGCAATATCATATCCCGGAAAACACGGGGCCGGGGCAAGGAGTTTTTCGGCTGTACCAACTATCCCGAATGTGATTTTTTAAGCCACTTTAAGCCTTCGGATCAGGACTGCCCCAAGTGCGGCTGGTTTCTGGTGGAAAAAAACGACCGCAAGCACGGGTCGTCCAGAGCCTGTATAAACACCGACTGCGGTTATGTCCAGCCGGACGATGAAGAGGCGGCAAAGGATTCAGGCGATGAAGAATAGGGACGGCGAAGGCGGCAACATCGCCGGGTATCTGGATTACCTTGACTCGGTGCGGGGAGTTTCCCCGCGCACAATGTCTGCGTATGGCAGGGATTTACGGCATTTCGCCGCCTATTGCGCCAATCACGACATTCTGCCGGAAAAAGCCACGCCGCCACAGGTACGGGGCTTTATCGCCGACCTTTCCGCCGAGGGCACAGCCTCGGTAAGCGTGAACCGGGCGCTTTCTTCTATCCGGGGCTTTTACCGCTGGCTTTTGCGCTTTGGCCGGCGAAGCGATGATCCGGCGTCCAGCCTGCGCAATGTGTCGGTTCCCAAGACCCTGCCGGCCTTTCTTTGGGAGGGCGAAATGGCCCAATTCTCGCGCCTGCCGGATACGGCGGGCATACTCTGGCCCCAGCGGGACAAAGCGCTGATACTGGTCATGTACTCCGCCGGGCTCCGTATTTCCGAACTTACTTCCCTTGCCACGCGGGACATGGAGGCCGACTTCTCCGGGGCCGTGATTACGGGAAAGGGAAACCGGCAGCGGCAGGTGTTCTTTTTGGACGAGGCGCGGGAAGCCCTGCGCGCGTACCTTCCGCTGCGGCAGGACAGGATCAAGGCCGAGCGCCCCACGGACAAGGTGTTTATAAGCGGCAAAGGCGCTCCCCTTTCCATTCCCGGCGCGCGCTGGATCATCTCCAAGTACGCCCAGCGGCTGGGGCCGGGGAAGAACATTCATCCCCACTCGCTCAGGCACAGTTTCGCCACGCATCTTGTGAACTCAGGCTGCGATGTGCGGGTGGTGCAGGAACTTCTGGGCCACGCCAGCATAAGCACCACTCAGCGGTACACGCACGTTGACATAGAACGGCTTAGAAACGTTTATACAAAGGCCCACCCGCACGGCGGGCAAAGGAAGTAGGCATGGAAAACAGTACATTTCATTCAACCACGATTTTGGCGGTGCGCCGTAACGGGAAGGTGGCGATGGCCGGGGACGGGCAGGTTAGCCTTGGTCACACGGTCGTGAAAAACAACGCCCGCAAGGTACGGCGTTTTATGGACAACAAGGTGCTGTGCGGGTTCGCCGGAGCCACCGCCGACGCCTTTACCCTGTTTGACCGCTTTGAGGCCAAACTTAAGGAGTATTCCGGCGACCTTACAAGGGCCGCCGTGGAACTTGCCAAGGACTGGCGCACCGACCGCGCCCTGCGCCGGCTGGAGGCGATGCTGTTGGCGGCGGACGCGCAAAAGACCCTGCTTATCTCCGGAACCGGGGACGTGATAGAGCCGGCGGAGGACGCCCTTGCCATAGGCTCAGGCGGAAACTACGCCTACGCCGCGGCGTTGGCCTACCTTAACGGCTCGGATTTTTCGGCAAGGGAGATTGCCGAGCGCAGCCTTAAAATCGCGGCGAATATCTGCGTGTACACCAACGAGCAGATAGTTATAGAGGAACTGTAAATTCGGGCCTGCCCGGCGGGCGCGGCGTTTAAGATATAGAGAATGATAGGAGCGTTGTGATGAAAGAAGCGAAAGACAATAATCTGGATCGTCTTACCCCCAGAGAAATAGTCGCGGAGCTGGACAAGTACATTGTCGGCCAGAAAAAAGCCAAGCGGGCGGTCGCTGTCGCCCTGCGGAACCGGATGCGCCGCCTTAAAATCGTCGCCGAGCTGCGGGACGATATAACCCCGAAGAACATCCTGATGATAGGCCCCACCGGCGTAGGCAAAACGGAGATCGCCCGGCGGCTGGCAAAGCTTGCCGGTTCCCCCTTTGTCAAGGTAGAGGCCACCAAGTACACCGAGGTAGGCTATGTGGGCCGGGACGTGGAATCCATGATCCGCGACCTTATGGCCGCCGGGGTTCAGATGATCAAGCAGGAAATGCAGGAAACAATTACCGTAGAGGCCGAAAAGCGGGCCGAGGAAATCCTTCTTGACCTTCTGCTTCCCGGCACAAGCAAAAAGCCCAGGGAAAAACAGCCCCAAGGCGGCCCGACCGTGCGGCCAATGGGGACGTTTTCCATGCCCTCTAACGGGAACTCCGGCGCTTCCTTTATGGGAACCGCCATGCAGATAGTGCTTCCCACCGCCCCGCCCTCCGGCGGCCAAGACGGACAGGCCGCCGCCGAGGAGGACGCCCACTTTACCGAGGAAGATCACGCCGAGCCCAATCCCGTTCCAAACCCGACACGGGAAAAGTTCAGGAAAATGCTTAAAGAAGGAAAGCTCGAAGAGAAAACGGTGGAGGTATCGGTAAGCCAGAACCCTCAATTTCCGGCCTTTGAAATGATGGGCGGCAACATGGAGGACATAGAAGCCAGCCTTTCGGGCATAGCCGGCCTTTTTGGGGGCGGCAAAAAGAAAAAGGTCGTTACCGTCAAGCGGGCGCGGGAAATACTTATCGCCGAGGAATCGGAAAAACTCATAGACCGGGACAGGGTAAGCGACGAGGCCCGCCAACGGGTGGAAGAAACCGGCATTGTCTTTATTGACGAAATAGACAAAATAGCCGTAAAGGGCGACCGGGGCGGGGGGCCTGACGTATCCCGCGAGGGGGTTCAGCGGGACATCCTGCCCATTGTGGAAGGAGCCATTGTCAACACCAAGTGGGGGCCGGTAAACACCGAGCATATTCTTTTTATCGCCGCCGGAGCCTTTAACCTTGCCAAGCCTTCCGACCTTATTCCGGAGCTTCAGGGCCGCTTCCCCTTGCGGGTGGAACTGGATTCCCTGGGCAAGGAAGATTTTTTGCGCATCCTTACCGAGCCGAAAAACGCCCTTACCAAGCAGTACGTGGAACTTATGGCGACAGAGGGCGTGGACATCCAGTTTGCCCCGGACGCCGTAGACCATCTGGCAGGACTGGCGGCGGAGGTGAACTCCCGGATAGAGAACATCGGAGCCCGCCGCCTGCATACCATCATGGAGGCCCTTCTGGAAGAGCTTTCCTTCGAGGCCCCGGACATAAGCCCCGCCAAAGTGCCGATTACCGTGGACTACGTGGACGAAAAGCTCAAAGCGCTCGTTAAAGATCAGGATTTAGGAAGGTATATTCTGTGATGGGGATTTTTCCGGCGGGGATTAAAGATGCCGCGCGTATAGCCGATGATGGAAAAGAGGGTATCTATATATGATAGTAAACAACACCTTTAGCAAGACGATTGACCTCCTGCACCGCTCTATGAGTACGGCTACTCTGCGGCAGGCGGTACACGCCAACAATTTCGCCAACGCCGATGTTCCCAATTTCAAGCGCACGGAGGTAACGTTTGAAAGCGAACTTGGCCGGGCGCTGGATTCGCAGCGGAACAGGCCCGTCATAAAGCTAGACCTTACCCACCCGGATCACATTTCCAACTGGCAGCCAAGGGATCATCAGGAAGTACGGCCCCGGCGCACGCTGGATTTTGTTACCCAGACGGACAACAACGGCAATAACGTGTGCCCGGAGCAGGAGTTTAACCTTTTGCTTACAAACCAGATGCGGTATATTCTGCTTTCCCAGATGGCTACGTTTGAGTTTAGCCAAGTAAACTTGGTATTAAGAGGATAAGGGGGAATTGAATGGGACTTTTTACGTCGATTAACATAGCGTCGTCGGGAATGTCGGCGCAAAGGCTCAGGTCGGACGTTATCGCCGACAATATCGCCAACGCATCGACCACCCGCACCAACGAAGGCGGGCCGTTCCAGCGCAGCAGGGTAGTGCTGCGCCCCAGAGTGGACGCCCCGTTCTGGCGCTCGCCCTTTTTGCCGCAGGGCATGGATAACGGCTTGGGGCAGGGAGTTCGCGTTGTCGAGATACAGCAGGATCGCCAGACCCCAAACCGGCTGGTTTTCGATCCATCGCACCCGGACGCTATTGTAAGCGGCCCCAGAGCCGGCTATGTGGAAATGCCCAACGTTGACATCGTAAGCGAAATGGTGGACATGATCTCCGCCTCCAGAGCCTACGAGGCCAACGCGGCGGTGATAGAAGGAACCAAAACTATGTTTCAAAGGGCCCTTGATATAGGGAGTAGATAACAGGCAGCAGGGGAGGGAATAGTATGATGCCGTTTCATTTTCGTCCAAGATTAACCGGGCTTGATATGCCGAATCTTGATCTTCACTTAACGCACCCGACACACATGACATTCCACAGGGAGAATTTTCTGGGTCAGGGAAGGCGGCTTGTCCAAATGAGCGAGGCGATAGGGGCGGGCGCTGTAACCCGCTCTGGAACCTTCGAGCAGGCGATGCTTGGCGCGTTGGACAGGGTAAGCGCGTTTCAGCAGATTTCCAGCAATCTGCATCAGGCGGCGATTATTGATCCCGGCTCGGTGGATGTCCACGACATTACCATCGCTCAGGCTCAAGCTAGAATGTCGCTGGACATAACCAGCAATGTTCTAAGCCGCGTTGTACAGGGCTGGAGAGATTTGATAAATACACGGTAATGGAGGTTCTTCGGAACTTTAGATTTGTTGCCCGTGCCGGAACTAATCGAGGTTCGGCATAGGCTTGTTTGGGAGGGGTAAAATGGAAATGTTTAGAAAGGTACTCGCGCAGGCCGCGGGACTTTGGGGCAAGGGATCGGCGCTTCAGCGCGGCATTCTCGCGGTAATTGTAGTTGTTGTTCTGGTTGGAATCGGGGCGTTGGTGTCGGTATCGTCATCCCCCACGCTGGTTCCGCTGTTTAACGCTCCTGTCCGGGACGATGACGCGAGGGACAGGATTATCATGCGGCTGGATCAGGAAGGAGTCAGGGCGACCGTAAGCCCGGCGGGAATTATTCAGGTTCAGGACGCTCAAACGGCCCGGCGCATGAGGGGCATCCTGTTCCGGGAAAATCTTATTCCCACGGGCATGGACCCTTGGGCCATATTCGACCGGGAACGCTGGACGATAACGGATTTTGAAAGAAACGTTAACCTCCGGCGGGCCATTACCCAGACGCTGATAGACCATATTCGGGCGCTGGACGATGTGGATAACGCCAATGTTACCATAGTAATCCCCGAAGACCGCCTTTTCGCCTCGGAGCAGAACCCTGTTTCGGCAAGCGTTATTATCACGCCCCGGCCCGGAAGCGACATTACCGAGAACCGCAGAAAAATCGAGGGCATCCAAAGGCTTCTGCGCTTCGCTATCGAAGGGCTGCGGGACGAAAACATTGTTATAACCGATCACAGGGGAAACATCCTTAACGATTTTGAAGGAATGGCCGAATGGGACAGGCTTTCCCTGATAGAGCGGCAGACCAGAATAATCCAGCGCCTGGAGGCGGACTACCGGGCGCGGATTCTTTCATCGCTTCAAAGCACATTCGGCAACGACCGTGTGCGGGAAATTGATATCAGGTTTGAAATGGATATGTCCCAGCAGTCCGTGTTCACCGAGGAAGTATTCCCCATAACCATACGGCCCCGGAGTCCGGGGCTTCCCTTTGACGACTCAGAACTTTTAGCCTATGTCCCCCGGTCAATGGCGACATCGGAGACATTCTGGGAAGGCACGGGATTTATGCCCGAAGGCCCCGCCGGGGTGGAAGGCCATGTGCCCCCGGTGTACCGGGACATGGGAAACCTCTTTGGCAGGGTGCGGCAGGAGACCCTTCAGGTAAACCACGAACTGAATACCCGAAGAACGCAGGAAGAACGCAGTCCTCAAATTAACCGGGTTACCGTATCGGTAAACATAGACGGCACATGGCGGAAGATGTTTGACGAGCGCCGGCGGGCCGTTATCGCCGAGGACGGTTCCATAGAAAGGCTTTACACGCCCATAAGCGCCGAAGACCTCCGCCAAACCCAGATACTGATTCAGAACGCCATCGGTTTCAGCGCCGCGCGGGGGGATTCGGTAACGGTGCATAATATCCAGTTCTACCGGGCGGCCCAGTTCGCCGAGGAGGACGCGGCGTATTTCAGAAGGCGGCAGATGGAGACCACCATCATAATCTTTCTTATAGGGCTTGCGGCGCTCCTTGTTACCTTTGTCCTTGTAAGAACAATCTCCAGGGAGATTGAGCGGCGCAAGAGGCTGGAAGCGGAAGAAAGGGCCCGGCGGGAAGAAGCGCTTAGACAACAGGCGCTGTTACAGGCCGAAGAAGAAGGCATGGACATTTCCATATCCGTGGAAGAGCGCACACGGCTTGAGCTGCAGGAATCGGTCATAAACATGACACGGGAACATCCCGAAGACGCGGCCCAGCTTATCCGCACATGGCTGTTGGAGGATTAAGGCATGGCGAAGTATTCTTCCTCCGCCGCGGCTGGCGCGACTGGCGCGGCGGGAAAGAAAAAGGGAATCAAGGAATATACCGGACGGCAAAAGGCCGCCATATTCCTTGTTACCATTGGCTCGGAAATATCGGCGGAGATATTCAAGTATCTGCGCGAGGACGAAATTGAAACGCTGACCTTCGAGATTGCCCGGCTGGAAACCATAGACGCCGAGCAAAAGGACGCCATTTTACAGGAGTTTCAGGAACTCATGATGGCGAACCAGTTTATCTCTACGGGGGGTATCGACTTCGCGCGGGAACTTTTGGAAAAATCGCTGGGCAGCCAGAAGGCCATCGACATCATAAACCGCCTTACTTCAAGCTTGCAAGTCAGGCCCTTTGATTTTATCCGCCGCACAGACCCTACCCACCTGTTGAACTTTATTCAACAGGAGCATCCGCAGACCATCGCGCTCATTCTGGCCTTTTTGGAGCCGGCGAAGGCTTCGATCATCCTACAGAACCTGCCCAACGAGGTGCAAAGCGATGTAGCCCGGCGTATCGCCACGATGGATCGCACAAGCCCGGAAGTACTGCGGGAGGTCGAGCGGGTGCTGGAAAAGAAGCTTTCCACCCTGTCCAGCGAAGACTATTCCGCCGCCGGTGGTGTCGAGAGCATTGTCGAAATCCTTAACCTTGTTGACAGGGCCTCTGAAAAGCAGATTATCGAGCAGCTTGAGGACGAAGACCCCGAACTTGCCGAAGAAATCAAGAAGCGTATGTTCGTGTTCGAAGACATTGTTATGCTTGACGACCGCTCCATTCAGAAGGTTATGCGGGAAGTTGATTCGCAGGAGCTGGCCAAGGCGCTTAAGAGCGTGGACACTGAGGTTCAGGACAAGATATTCCGGAACATGAGTAAGCGCGCGGCGGGTATGCTGAAGGAAGATATGGAGTACATGGGCCCCGTCCGCCTAAAGGACGTGGAAGAAGCCCAGCAGAAGATCGTTTCCATTATACGGCACTTGGAAGATACGGGCGAAATTGTCATTGCCCGTGCCGGAGAAGACGAACTTGTCGTGTAATACGGGTGTTTAAGAGGGTAGGTTATGGCTAAGGCAGTATTCAGGTTCGGTGAAGTCGCGCTAAGCGGGCGCAAGGTAACGCTTGAGCCTCCTACATCGTTCCCCGAACTCGCGCATTTAGTCAGCGCGGAGGCCGATCTGGAAGAAGCGCCTGAGCATATCGAAGAGTATGCCGGCCCCACGCCGGACGACCTTCGCCGTGAGGCTGATGCTTTTCGCCGTCAGTGGGATGTGGAGAAAGAGGCCCTGATCCGCGCCGCCAAAACGGAGGCGGATCAGATTTTGAAAGAGGCGGAGCAGGCCGCCTTTAAGGAAGTTAAGCGCAAGAGCGATGAGGCGCAGGCGATAACGCAGCAGGCGCGGGACGAGGCGGAAAAGATCATCGCCGAGGCCGGGGTTACCGCCCGCCAGCTGGAAGCCGATGCCCGCGCCGCCTTTGACGCGGAGGTCAAGGGCGCGCGGGAGCAGGGACAGACCTCCGGGCGGGAAGCGGGGTTCGCCGAAGGCAAGGCCGAGGTAGACCGCCTGATCGAAAGAACCCAAGTCGTGCTGGAACGGGCGCAGAACAAGCGCGCTGAGATACTGGAGCAGACGGAGCAGGAGATTATAAACCTTGTGCTTCTGATTGCCCGGAAGGTTGTCAAGGTCATTTCCGAAAACCAGCGCAATGTGATTGTCAGCAACGTGGTTCAGGCGCTGCGGAAGGTGAAGGGTAGGGGAAACATCCTTATCCGGGTGAACCTCGCGGATTTAAAGCTTTCCACCGAGCATACCAAAGATTTTATTAACCTTGTGGAAGGGGCCAAGTCCGTTCAGGTGGTGGAGGATTCCTCGGTGGACGAGGGCGGATGCATCATAGAAACCGATTTTGGCGAGATTGACGCCCGCATAGCCAGCCAGCTCGCCGAACTGGAAGCGAAGATTTTGGAGATTTCCCCCATCAAGTCCAAGCCCAAATCGGCTGTGCCGGGGGAGTAAAACTTTGAAACCCCTTCTGAACAGCATCTTTACCAAATATGTTGAAACAACAGACAGGACAGACCCGATTAAGTGCGTGGGCCATGTTACAAGCGTTCAGGGCCTGTTAATAGAAAGCAGGGGCCCGCAGGCGATTATCGGGGAACTATGCCGCATAGAGCTTACAGGCGGCTTTTCCTCCGGCGGCGGAAGGGTTATTCAGGCGGAAGTGGTCGGGCTAAGGGGCGAGATTGTCCAGCTTATGGCGTATGGCGAGATTGACGGCATTGAAACGGGATGCCGGGTAATCGCTTCCGGCTCCCGCCTTGACGTGGCGGTTTCTCACGGGCTTTTGGGCCGGATTCTGGGCCCGACCGGAAAGGCTGTTGACGGCAAGGGGGAAGTCGAGTCGGCTCTGCGCTATCCGGCTCTGGCGAATGCCCCGGAACCCTACAGCCGCCCCCGGATTACAGACCGGATAAGCACGGGAATCCGGGCCATTGACGGTCTTTTGGCGGTGGGCCGGGGGCAGCGTCTGGGCATCTTTTCCGGCTCCGGTGTGGGCAAGTCCACCCTTTTGGGGATGATAGCCCGCAACACCAGCGCCGATGTAAACGTAATCGCGCTTATCGGCGAGCGGGGCAGGGAAGTGAACGAGTTTATCGAAAACGACCTTGGCCCGCAAGGGCTGGCCCGCAGCGTTATTGTGGTAACCCCTTCCAATTCGCCCCCTTTGGCGAGGCTGCGGGGAGCGTATGTCGCTACCGCCGTGGCGGAGTATTTCCGGGATCAGGGGCTGGACGTTATGCTTCTTTTCGATTCCCTTACCCGCTTTGCCAGAGCCCAAAGGGAAATAGGGCTTGCTTCGGGCGAGCCGCCCGCCACCCGCGGCTATACGCCGTCCATGTTCGACTCCATGCCCAAACTGCTGGAGCGCTGCGGCACATCGCAAAAGGGAACGATTACCGGTTTTTACACGATCCTTGTGGACGGCGATGACATGGACGAGCCTGTCTCGGACACGGTGCGGGGAATTCTGGACGGGCACATTGTTCTTTCCCGCGATCTGGCTCACCGCTACCATTACCCCGCCATTGACGTGCTTTCGAGTATTTCCCGCCTTGCAAATACGATATCGGGGACAGAGACAAAAAAAGCGGCGGGTGTTATACGCCGCCTTATGGCGGACTATGCCGCTTCCGAAGACCTTATTAACGTGGGGGCCTACAAGTCCGGCTCCAATCCCAGAATTGACCAGGCTATTGCCAAGCGGGATGATATCGAAAATTTTTTGATTCAGGCTGTGGACGAAGCATCCGCCGTTCCCGAAACCCTTTCGGCCCTTTCCCAGATCGCGGGTCTTGAAATACCCGAAAGCGAGATGGATGTGTACGTTCCCAAAGCGGGTCTGTCCCTTGCCGCCGTTGCCACCGCTGAAGAAGATGTATGAGACCGTTCACGTTCCACCTGCAAAAATTTCTGGATGTAAGAAAGCATTACGAGGACGAGGCGAAGATAGAGCTGGGCAGGGCCACGGCGGTTCTTTCCGGCCTTGAACAAAGGCTCCTTGAGCTTGGCAGGGAGCGGGCCAGAGCCGCCGCCGGTCAGTACAGCCCTGAAAACTCCGCCGTAACGATTCAGCAGTACACGCTTTACATTCTTAGGCTGGATAACGAAAAAGAGCGCCTTCTTAAAGAGGCCGCCATCGCCGAACTAAAGGTCGAAGAGGCCCGCCAGGCGTTTACCGAAGCCTCTCGCGAGCGGAAAGTGCTGGATAAGCTTAAAGAAAAACGGCAGAAAGAACACCGCAAGGAAACGCTTGCGCGGGAAGCCAAGGCTCTGGATGAAGTCCGGCGGGGGAGGGTGGGGGGCTAAACCCTAGCGCAAGCGGCCAAATTCAAAACGATCGACAAACATCCAGTTGGGAGTAGCCAAAAGCCAGATATGTTCGTTTCCATGCAGTTCTTCTCCCGGGCCAATAGAACCATAAAAAATCTGACCTAATAACTCAACGGCATCTTTTACCCGTCTCCCACTACCGCCAACCATCAACTCCACCTCACAAGAACGGTCATGCTCCGCGCGATACAGCGCCATCACTTTATCAATACTCCATGGCTCGGTTACCGTTAGCTCGCCGATATAGCTACCTTCAAAACGAAAAAACGTGCCATGAAAATTGACATTGTGAGGGGGTTTGCGGTCAGGATAAAGCAAAAAATACACCGGAGCCCTTCTGTGCCAAATGGACGGAAGCGGGTACCTATTTTCCAGCAATGTTTCCGCGCCCGCAAAGAAAAATTCAATATGCTTGTCCGGCGAATGGTTGATAATTCTAAAGTATTCCGCCCCGCCTTTTTCAAAGTCGCGAAGTAATGTTTTTGTGTAAGAGGATGGCCCGTAACTGAACACGCTACCAACATTTGTTTCTGCGTACCTGTATGTCATATACACCCTGCCGTTTCGGAAGATGTGCGGCGGGGAGACCATTCTGCGCCTTGTTACGTTGTACCCCGGATTATCGGGATCGGCTGCGCTGTATATGATCTCGATATACGGTTCGCCCGGCGGACCGGCAATGCCGATCAGGTTTGTGTGTATCGGCATTGTCCGGATTTCAGAAAATCCAGGCCCGATTTTTATGCATCCGGATAATAACACCAAACAAAATGGCATGCACAAAAGGAATATGTACTTTTTCATGCGGTATCTCCTCAAACAAAACCGCTCTGTGGAGTACGGCGTGCCTGCCTGCCGTACTCCTAGGACGATTTAATACCGCCCACAAACTGTAGCGGCGAGGAGGCAATCGGGGTACTTTTTGAAAATCCGAAGGACTGCAAATCCCTCAACGGCGGCACAACACCATGATGAAAGGCATAATTCACAAAAAATGACTTTTCTGACGGCCTCTCTCTGCGGTAAGACTAGCACTGTTTTTCCTACCTGTCAAGAGAAATTTTCAGGATTTTTGAAAAGACCGTAAAACGCCGGGCCGCTAAGAGAGAGGCCCGACGCTGTAAATCAGAAAACAGCCACCACCCCGCCTTCCCAGCGGGTATTGATATATTCCCTGACCCTTTCGCTAAGAAGGGCCTCCCGCAGAGCCATGATGCGGGGATCGTTCTCGAAGCCGCGCTGTACCGCTACGATATTCACGTAGGGGGAGTCGGCGTACTCGATTATAAGGGAGTCCCGCTGGGGGTTAAGACCGGCCTGCATCGCGAAATTGCCGTTGATCATCGCCGCGTCCAGGTCGTCCAAGGCGCGGGGAAGCTGGGGCGCTTCAAGCTCAACAAAAACAAAGCCCCTGGGGTTATCCACGACATCCCTTGGGGTGGCCAAAAGCCCCACGCCTTCGCCAAGGGTAATAAGCCCCCTTGCCTGAAGCAACAGGAGCGCCCGTCCCCCATTGGTCGGATCGCTTGGAATGGCGATGGACGCCCCTTGGGGCAAGTCGTCTACGCTGTCGAACCTGCGGGAGTACAGGCCAAAGGGCTCTATGTGTACGCCGAAGGCCGGGACAAGCTGTTCGTTCCATTCCTCGTTCGCCTGCAAAAAGGGAAGGTGCTGGAAGAAGTTCGCGTCTATGTCACCGAACATCAGCGCCATGTTGGGGGTTATGAAGTCAGTGTACTCCGTTACCCGCAACGTTACTCCCATCCGGGCGAGATCGTCGCGTATCAAGTTCAGCAGTTCAGCGTGGGGAACCGGTGTGGCCCCCACCCTCAGAACGTCCGGCTGTTCCCTGTTCCGGTTCTGTCCCCAGAACAGGGCGGCTGCCACAAGTACGGCAACCGCGATGAGCATGACAGGTGTCTTTTTCATGTTGCGCTCCTCCTGCAAGATAAAAACGTTTTCGGCGTTACCGCTTTGAAAGCAGGCCGCGGCTTATCAATGTGCCGGTAACCTGCACGGTCTCAACCAAAATAAGTATAACAATAACCGCCCCGATTGTTACATCGGTCTGAAAGCGGTGAAAGCCAAAACGTATGGCAAGGTCGCCAAGTCCGCCGCCGCCAATCGCCCCGGCCATAGCCGAGTAAGCTATGAGGTTAATGATTGTCAGCGCGAGCCCGGAAACAAGGGCCGGCATGGCCTCCGGAATCAGCACCTTGCAGATGATCTGGAGCCTTGTCGAGCCCATAGCCTTCGCCGCGGTGATAACGCCCGCCTCCACCTCGCACAGCGCCGTTTCCGTTATCCGGGCGACAAAGGGGGCGGCGGCTATGGAAAGCGGGATAATCGTGGCGGTGGGGCCTATGCTGGTTCCCGCGATCATCCGTGTAAGCGGGATCAATAGCACCATCAGTATGATGAAGGGTATTGAGCGGAACAGGTTTACAACGCGGGAGAGCGCGTTGTACAGAAGGCGGCGCGGGGTAAGGCCCGCGGGAGATGTTGCGTACAGGAACACGCCCAAGGGAAAGCCCAGTACGCAGGCGAAGAAGGCGGACACAAAGGTCATGTACACGGTTTCCATTGTCGCGTCGGGCAGAAGGGACAGTATTTCCAGAAATCTTTCGCTAGACATACACCATCTCCCTTGTCGCCTGGGCCTGGGGCGAATCGAACACCGAGGCGATATTCCCCGTTTCAGCGATAAGCCCGGCGTCCATAACCGCCACTTCATCGCATATCTCCCGGACGACTTCCATCTGGTGCGTTATCAGCACGACCGTTATCTTCAAGCGTTCCTGCAGGTCACGGATCAGGGCAAGGATGGAGCGGGTTGTCTGCGGGTCAAGGGAGCTTGTCGCCTCGTCGCAGAAAAGCACTTCGGGATTTGCCGCCAGCGCGCGGGCGATTGCCACCCTCTGCTTCTGCCCCCCGGAAAGCTCCCTCATTCTGGCCTTGCGCTTGTCGGCTATGCCTACCATGTCAAGGAGTTCCCCGACCCGCTTTTCGATCTGCTTGCCGGAAAACCCCGCGATTTCCAGCGGGTAGGCTATGTTGTCCGAGGCGTCGCGGGATCCGAGCAGGTTGAAGTTCTGGAATATCATCCCCATCTTCCTACGGCGCTCCAACAGCGCCCCGCCCCGCAAAATGTCCACCCTTTCGCCGTTGTAGTACACCTCGCCCGAATCGGGAACTTCCAACAGGCTCATTACTCTAAGCAGGGTCGATTTTCCCGCCCCGCTGCGCCCTATGATCCCGTATATGCAACCCGAAGGGACTGTAAGGTCAACACGGCGCACTGCCGTAACCTGCCCGTATGATTTGGATATGTGTTTGAGGACTATCATCTGTTACCCCGCAACCGCTGCTTCACTGAACCATCTTAGCGAATTCAAAAGGCATTGTATAGACCACACACCGCCTTCAAGACAATACAGCCGAAGAGGGGAGTTGAGGTACGCTAACGCTGCTCGGAGTGTCCTTACGCTGTCATGTCAAGAAAATTGCCCCTGGAGGGGTCGGTGATGAATTCCGTGGATCCCATAGCAAAATCATGTACGGGGAGCAGTTCATAAACCTTGCTGTTTTTCTGACCCCGCAATTGTTCAGATACATTTCCACCGCTCTTTCTTTATCGCCGAAAGTAAATTTTCTGGGCTTGTCGCTGAAGTATCTTTTGCAGTCCTTGCAGCGGTATCTTTGTACACCGCCCTTTGTTCCGTTCAGTTGGTAGCTTTGGCTGCCGCAATGTAAGCATTTGTGTTTCACAGGTTTGTTATAACATCATTTTCTTCTCTTTGTCTATCCCGCCAGTCTTAGTTGAACAATGCCATAGTATACCCATTATTCCCACCCACACCCCAGTCAGGCATCGCAGAAGGGAATCTGAACCTGTTCAAAAACTGCGAACCTTCGGTTCGTCTTAGTTTCGGAACAGGTTCTAGGAAAAAGCGTCTATACGCCGCTTTTTCCATTAAATCTAACGTAGCTGTTCCAAAATCTGACATTTTGGAACAGCCTCAGATTTCTCTTCGTAATAACAGCCCAAAGCAGAGATTGCGGCGGGATTTTATTGTGCCCCGTTGGGGTATGCCCGCCTGTAAGGGTGGGTAATCAATCAGGTGATTACCCGCTTAAAGGAAGGCGGGGGTCACAATGTAAGGGGTATTTTATATGAAAAAAACATTCAAGTTATTAGGGATTATCGCAGTGGCTGCGATAATCGGGTTTTTCATGACGGCATGCGGCGGTACTAATGGCGGTGGCGGGGACGGCGGCTTCGGCCCCCCGCCCATTGTTGACCTTACGCCCGGCGCTATACCAAGCAGCAACAACCCTGCCTTTACCAATCCAGGTGCTGGCGGACGAAGAACTGTTGCGGCGGCTGACATGGATGAAGTATTAGGTTTTCTTGTGCCGATAGGTTGGGATGCCGCCGATTTTGTGGCTGACGGAGCTTTCGATTACGCAATGGACAATATGGCTGGCGCTAGCTTTTCCCGCCAACTGATCGCTGAAATGTTTGACCCTCCCCTGATCACCGCAGGGATAAGCGGACTAACAGGCAGCATTTCTGTTTCTGCAGGCCTTACTTCCTTCAGCGCAAGTTTTAACAACGTCAATTACGTGTACCGATCCTACCAAGCTACTCACCAGTGGTTTTTAGCCCCTCATGGAAGAACGGTAGTTGCGAGCGCAAGATGGTCATATACTG
>WQUW01000022.1 GCA_009781915.1 Treponema sp.
GCTGGAATGAAGGCGGGTAACCCATGCCGGGCTTGAGATTTGGCCCACGGTAAGGCGCAGCGAGTCGTCGCCGAATGGCCCGGCGAAGTTGACCCAGCCGTAGGCCCCGCGCACGGCGAAATCAGCATCGCCATCCAGCATCCGGGTGCGGGTAACCAGCCGTGCCCCGTAGTTTTCCCGCATGACCGTGGCGGTTAGGTTGAACTCAGGATCGTCATAATCCCGATGGTTGGTGGTAATTGACTCATCGCCGTCATACGGGATGTGAAGCCTGACGCCTGCGTAAACACTCCCGCTGAACGAGACTTGGGCAAAAGCGCCGCCCGCCAAAACTCCGGCGAGCAGCAAGGATAAAAGCAGTTTCTTCATGGTTATTCCTCCAAAAACATTAGGGCCGCAGGGGGCGAGGCGCGGATCGCGCGGCCTCTCTTCCGGCGATGCGCCCGAAGGTAAGGGCTATGGCAAGGGAACTGCCTAGGGCCGGATTCTGCTGAAAGTAAAAATCCCCGTTGGCGGCTTCTCCCGCGGCAAAGAGGCCGGGGATGACAGCGCCTGTTGCGGTCAGAACCTGAGCCTGCGGGTTGATCCTGAGCCCCCCCATTGAACCGAGGGACACGGGTTCGACCTGCCACAGATAGAACGGCGGGTTTACGGTCATATTCCGTTCCGCCAAACGAGCGGCAAGATTATTATAAAAAACTTCGTCGAAATACATACCAAAAAGACGGCCCCCCATAGCCTCTGCGTCATTAAACCTAAATGCCCGCTCGAAATCTTCCAGAAAACTCTGGGTAACAAACCCAACCGGAGGAAATGGATTGACACTAATTTGATAGAAGGAGGCGTCCTCATAGTGTTCCAAATGCCTCATAAGTTCAGAGAATACAAGTGAAATATCTTGCGGCTGTTCCCTGTCGCCCGTATTATGAGGGTTGACGCCCAAGTCAACAAAATGGCCTATTGGATCATCGAGCCATTGCGGGACATTTTCGACAATCGCAAGAATGTTGTAGCCGTGCGGTATAATAACATTGAGAGCGGAAACTGAAACTACAGCCGAGCCTATTCTGCCGCCCTGATAAACAGTGCCCGCGCCAATATCCCTGGCCATTCTGATTCCATCGCCAGTATTGCCGGGGCTGGACAGGGACAAAATATTTTGTGAATTAGGCGCATGATTAAACATCGGGCTTCCCGCAACATTCCTCCTGTCATGATCAAAACCGCCTGTAGCAATGATTACGCCTCTTCTTACATCAAAGGTGAAGTCGGTACTTCTGGATCGCGCTAGTACCTGTGCCACGGCATTCTGGTGAGTTATCAGCTCATAGGCCTGGACACCAGTCATTATGTTCACGCCAAGCTCCCTGGCCCTGTTCTCCAATGCGCGTACAAGGGCAGCTCCACCGCCCGGAACAACCCTTGCGCGTTCGGCGCTAGCGATGCCTGCTGGGAAGCCTCGCCCCAAATGTGGAAGCGTCCAGCGGCCTTCTACAATGTCAAGCACGTCAGGATTGTTCGCCGGAACATTATGGCCTGCCAGAGCTTCAAGCAAGGCCGTATTTGCGTGATTTTGAGCCCTGAAAAGAAAATAATCCCTGAAAAGGGTTCTATCGCCGACGCCTGCGGGCGCGTAAATTATGCCGGAAGAAAGTCTTGTCGAGCCTCCTGTCATATCTTCCTTTTCAAGGAGCGTTACAGATACAGGCGGGACAAATGGATTGCCGGGATCGACAAAAGATGCGGCCTCAATGGCGGCGCTTAGACCTGCCGCTCCGGAACCGATAACAAGCACGTCCACGGCCCTTCGAGGGCTGGTAAATCTCCCGTCGGGACTTTGCGGGGCTGTCCTCATGAAAATGGGCGCCCCGGCATCCCTTAGGATATTGGAAACAGCGTTCTGCAAAGCGATGCTGGTACTTGTAGCTCCTGAAACTCCATCCACTCCCGAAGTCTGATATTGCAGCATCCGGTTGATTAAAATGTCGATGGCGGGCTGCCCGACAGCAGGGCTTTCATTGGAGTTGTCCACGGTAATGTTGGTAATGGAAGTTCTGCTCAATGTTACAGTAACCTGGAAGGCCCCTCCCCAACCATTGATTTCAGTTGTTTGCGTGTGAGCGCCGGGTTCCCTTACCGCGGGGATAGCGCCTGGCGCGGGAATATCGGCAAGGGCCGCTCTGCCCGCTTCTACTATGGCCCTTGTTGTTACCGTGGCTCCAGCCAGAGTGTTCAGTTCGACGTTGTTTGTCGCTACAATAAGCGGACCCGCCATTGCCAGGGCTCGATCAAAACCGGTAGTTTCCCTGCCGATGATGCTGCGGACATAGGCGCCGACAATAAACCCCTCCTCCAGGTCAAGATCCACCCTGATAACACTGCCCCAGCCCTGCGCTATGCCATATAAAGGGCCTGTAAAGTCGCCGTGCGATCCCGCAGCCATCCGGCGAATATCAAATTCCTGAGGGCAAGCAGTGAACAGTAGGCCGACTGTCAAAAAAACAAAAGCCAAACCTGATACGTTTCTTCTCATTTTTTTCTCCTTCAGAATCTATTACAGGAAATTAAAAAATTGCCTTTTGGAAAACTGAAGCGTTTCCAGAAGCTTCAGTTTTCCAAAAGGCCCGGCGGGGCCGGGCCTCTAAAGCCTGATGTTACAATTTAATTCATTGGATTATGCGGATCGAAATCTTCGTCCCAGCCTCCGGCAGTGTCACCGCGAACTAAAGACGGTATGGGCCCGTGGCCTCTCAGCATCCTTGCGGCATCTGTACCGGCGATCCACCCTTGGGTAATGGTTAGAGCGATGGCGCTCCCGCCAGCGTACGTCTGCAAGAACATATCCCGGTAGGACATTTCACCAATCGCGTAAAGATTGGATATATAAGTACCGTCCGCCCTGAGCGCCCGTCCGCGCCAATCAGCCATTACGCCGCCAAAGCTCAAAAGCGCTCCGGGGTACATTTTTACCGCAAAGAAGGGACCGTTCGCCGTTCCATACACCACATGGGTGGCTTCTGGGTTGTCCACTTCGATGTACGCAATGGTCATTTGGGTGTTGGGCTTGCCAAAACCGCCCCTGTCTGTAGCATCTGCATTCGTAGTGCCTGTCTGCGCGGCGATAACATTTTCGTTATACGTCGCTATTGTTTCCAGGAAATCCGCTACAGGAACGCCCATTAAGCCAGCAAGGCCGGTAAGGTCGTTGTGCATTAATACTTCATCCCAGCCCGCCATGTTGGAAGCTGTTTGCAGGGCGGCGACAAGGTCTATTGAGCCGGTAGCGGCGGAAGACACACGGGGTTCCGAAGTAAAAATAACATGGAAGGGCGGGGTGGCGTTGTTCATCATTGCCAGACCAAAAGTAGTGTTCCAGGCAAAAGAAATCGCGGTGTTCTCGTTTACAAAACGTCTGCCATTTCCGTCTACCAGAATGGCGTTCTGTATCTGAAGACCGAGGGCCGCGCCGCCAAAATGGCCGTCCCCCCGGAACGCCGCGGCAATATCACCCGGAAGGGCATTTGCGAAATTCACATCAAATTGCCCGTGATTTTGCGCCAGCCCCGGTTTCCAGAGGTCTGTCCACGCCGCGCCCGCGCTTACCGCCATCTCCATTCCCCTGCCGTCGTGGAATCTGGGGACATTCCCTCTGTACCAGTCAGCATACAGCAAATCTCTCATGCCGGGCGGGTTAATGTGATTACCCATATTGGCGCCGGCGAGCCACGTAGAAGTCCAGTCCAGGCGATCATGCATAAGCTGGTTATTCGCGAGGAAGCCTCCTGTCGCGAGAATAACCTTTTCGGCGGTAAAACTAAAAGTCTGCGAGGGGTTAAGTGTGTTATACGCAGTAACGCCGGTTACCGTGTTGCCTTCGCCAAAAAGCAGGCTGTATCCTCTGGTGTTTACCATAAGCGTGATGTTATTATTGGCCTCGATAGCCCTTCTTAGCCATTCAGCGCCTGCGGGACCGGCAGTGTCCCCGCCAGCCACCACGGCGGCAAAACCAGTACGGGCGGCATTCTGCGTAATGCCCCACCTGTCGAAGGGGCTATCCTCTCCGTTGGTCACTCTCCGGACAAAATTCGCGTATGCTGCTACCCTTGTCAGTTTGTTCCAGTTTGGCACATTGGCAGTCGTCGGGAACTGGTTATTGGCATACGTGGCATGGGCTCCTCCATTGGCCCAGTTTTGTCCCCAAGTTAAAGGCATATCCCCATCTTGGTTTGCGTTTAAAATACCGGCTATAGCACTGCCCCCCGCCATAGCCAATCCGCCGCCAACACTGCCGGCCGCCTCGATCAAGAGTACCCTTCCGCCGGGCCCCAGCGCGTCCGCTGCAGCTAACGCCGCCGGCATACCGGAAGCGCCGGCTCCCACAACTATGATGTCATAATCAGCCACAAATCGTTGCCCGCCGCCATTGTTGTTTCCGGGACACCCGGTAAGGGCCAATGCCCCAGCCAGTAATACAACCAACAACAGCGAAAGCTTTGCTGGTTTCAACAATGTTCTCATCTAGATACCTCCACAAAAATATTTATTACGGGCATACGCCCGCAAATGCACACTGAGTCCGTTCCGAACCTCGGTTAGGTTCGGAACGGGCAACAAATCCAAGGTAGCTGTTCCAAAATTTGACATTTTGGAACAGCCTCTCGTGGCAACTGTCAAAACCTATACTTTTTGACAGTGCCCGTTTGGGTGGAATTTTTGGAAGAATTTTACGAATTTTGTTGACAATTGCCGTAAAATATGGTAGTTTTTCATTATTGAATGGTGCAATTGCGTGAGGCTTTGCAACTGTCAAAATGTATAGGTTTTGACAGTTGGCTGTGTGGGGCAAACGCCCTGCTGGACAGGTCAGACAGCCGGATCAAGCGGTGGGTTTTTCTGCTTTGCGTGGAGTCTTTCCAGCAAATGCCTTCTAAAAATTGATTTCTGTGTTTTCGCAGGATGCCTTGTTGTTTCTTCTTGGCAAAATTGGTATTCTGTGGGTATGTCTAATGTTATCGTATACTTGGATAATTGCGCATTTAATCGCCCCTTTGACGATCAGCGCCAGATGCGTATTTTTCTTGAATCGCAGGCAAAATTGTATATACAACGCCTTATCATCAATAAAAAACTTTCATTGGCCTGTTCCTATATGTCGCTTTATGAAAACAAGGACAACCCTCACAAAGAGCGTCATCTATCAATAGCGGACTTTTTTAACCATGCATCGCAATTTGTGGATTATGACAGGGCCGAAGAAGTTGGGGTAAAAGCCGCAGTGATAATGGAATATGGCATAAAAAACAAAGATTCCATACATATTGCCTGCGCTATAACATCGGGAAGCAAGTACTTTATAACTACTGATGATGATTTGGTAAAAAAATATAGGGGGAAAGAAATTACTATCTGCGGGCCTATCGATTTTATTAAAATACTGGAGGAACACCATGAATGACACGACTGTGATTATGAACAAAGGAATGAGTTATTTGCTAGAGAAGCTTGGAGTGCTAGAGACAGAGATTTTTATCTCGCATTTGCTACGGGAGCCATTTGATTACACCAAATGGCGGCGGGATAATTTGTATGATGAACTGTCGCTGCAAGAGTTAAACCAAAAAGCCGCTCAATATGCGAAGGATAACCCATTTAGAAACCTATAATGCCTTCGCCTGCGCCTTACTTCGCCCTAACCAGACAATAGCGCTTTTTCCCGGCCTGCAGGTCTTTCAGCCGCCTGTGAAAGCTGGATTTCCTCGCGCCGTTTTCTACCAAAGCATCCTGAAAGCCTTAAAATAGTTCCGGCATATTGCCAATATCCGCTGTTGGGGTATAATGTACGCAAGCTTAAATCGCAATCAAACAAGGAGAAACAAATGGCAGCAGTATCTGACGGGATGAATTTTGCCCCAAAAGGAAAACCTAGCCCGGTTGTAAAGCAGGGGGAGTTCGCTTTTGCGGCAATCGGACTGGATCACGGGCATATATACGGGCAATGCAACGGGCTTATGGAGGCCGGGGCGGCGCTTAAAAGCGTGTACGACCCCGATCCTGAAAAGCTGGAGCGTTTTTGCCAGACGTATCCTGGCGTTAAAAGGGCGGCTGCCGAGGACGAAATTCTTTCCGACCCCGAAGTGCGGCTGGTAGCGGCGGCGGCGGTTCCCTCAGAGCGCTGTGCATTGGGCCTGCGGGTCATGTCTGCCGGAAAGGATTACTTTACCGACAAGACGCCGCTTACCTCCTTGGAACAGCTTGATGCGGCAAAAGCCAAGGTCAAGGAAACCGGCAGGAAATACATGGTTTATTACAGCGAGCGCCTGCACGTTGAAAGCGCCGTTTTTGCCGGACAGCTTGTTGAGCAGGGCGCAATCGGCAGGGTGATTCAGGTGCTTGGCATGGGCCCGCACCGGCTTGGCGCGGCGGGACGGCCCGGCTGGTTCTTCAAAAAAGAAAAATACGGCGGCATACTCTGCGACATTGGCAGCCACCAGATAGAGCAGTTTCTGTTTTACACGGGGGCAAAGGACGCAGCCGTTGTCCACAGCCAGGTCGCCAACTACAACAACCCGCAGTACCCGGAGTTTGAGGATTTCGGCGATGCCTCGCTAGTAGCGGATAACGGGGCAACCAACTATTTCCGTGTGGACTGGTTTACCCCCGACGGCCTGCAAATTTGGGGCGATGGGCGGCTGTTCATTCTGGGAACCGAAGGATTTATCGAGCAGCGCAAGTATATGCAGTTCGGCGAGAAGGGCAGCGGCGGCAACCATGTGTACCTGGCGAACAAGCACGAGGAAACCTACCACAACGTTGACGGCAAGGTGGGCTACCCCTACTTCGGCCAGCTTATCCTTGACTGCCTTAACCGCACGGAAAACGCCATGACGCAGGAACACGCATTCAAGGCCGCTGAGTTATGCGTAAAGGCGCAGATGCAGGCGGTGAAAATAGCGTAACGGCACGGGGCTGGCGGCCCAGCCCCGCAGTCTCGCTTACGGCCTTGGGATGCCTACGGCATCGGGCCTGACGGGGGCAAGGCCGTTGTCGTACAGAACCCAGCCAACCTTCTGGTAAAACTCAAAGGCCCTTTGCTGGGCGACTTCTCCGCTGGTCGGGCTGAACACCATACCACGGTTTTCGATGAACTGCCTTACATCATCGCTGTTGGCAACTCTTTCTTCCCAAACTCTGGTGAT
Source organism: Treponema sp. (assembly GCA_009781915.1). Lineage (GTDB taxonomy): Bacteria > Spirochaetota > Spirochaetia > Treponematales > Breznakiellaceae > WRKT01. The sequence continues at coordinate 7,197 of WQUW01000022.1, forward strand.
GGTGGCGACTACCTCTTCGGGCACTCCTCTGGGGATAAAAATGCCGAACCAGTTGCTGGCCGCCTGAAATTCCGGTATGTACCTTCTGATCGACGGAATAATGCCGAATCCGGAAAGATACAAGTCCTCGTTCGTCAATGATGCCAGGGGGCGCAGAAGTCCGCCCCTAATCATGTCGGCCTGTTCGCTTATAAGCTGGGAGGTTACCATCACCTCGCCCGCGACAACAGCGGTTACCGCCGGAGCGCCGCCGCCGTAGGGGACGTTTACATAGTCAATGCCGGTGTGGCTCCGTATCATCTCGATATTCGCCGTGCCCGATGATGTCAGCCCAGCCGTTGCCACACGAACCTGCCCGGGGTTGGCCATAAAGGCCATAAGCAGGTCTGCGAAGGTCTGGTACGGGGAATTTGCGTTCACGCCGATAATCCCCACATCCGCCGAGGTAAGGAAAATATGCCAGTCCTCCCTGATATTGGTATCTAATAGGCCGTTCACCTGGTAAAGCCCCAAGTCTACAACCGACCCTGCTGTCCATGTGTAGCCGTCCCTTGCCGCATCCAGGGCGGCCTGGGTTCCCGTAGCGCCGGAAGCGCCGGGCTGGTTGGACACAATGATGCGGGCCCTAAGCTCTCTTTCCAGTTCGGGGATAACTATCCGTGTAACAAGGTCTGTGGAGCCGCCCGCTCCCCACGGCACGATAATCTGAATTGGCCTGCGTGGGCCCCATTCGCCTTCCCTTGGGCCTTCGCCCCTGCATGCGGTAAAAAACAAAACTGCCCCGAACGCCAGAAACAGGTATAAACCTAATACAATCGTTCTCTTCATAACTTCCTCCATAAAAATTGTTGAATCACAAAATTGTGTGTTATTTTTCCCGCCTTTCGGACACCGGCTATCATCACATTGCCTTTTTCCCCTGCCGCTTTTCCCTCGCCGCCGCCACGAGCTTCGTTATAAACGGCAGCCTGCTTACGATTACAAACACAATAGCGGCTATAAGCACAAGGCTGATGGGCCTTGTAACAAAGGGTATTAGGCTTCCGTCAGAAAGTATAAGGGCACGGCGCAGGTTTTCGTCAAGAATGCCGCCGAGTATGATGCCTAACACCAGCGGAGCCATTGGGTATTCCATCTCGCGGAGGAAAAATCCGATCAGGCCAAAGGCGATCATTATGCTTACATCGTAGGTTCTGGAACTCAGCGCAAAAGCGCCGACAACGCACAGCGTAAACACTATGGGCATAAGCTTTGTCCGTGGAACTGTCAGCACCTTTACCAGCGTTTTGACCATCATTAGGCCAAGGATGAACATGGCGACTGTTCCAAGCAGGGTCATAACGATGATTTGGTACAGGAGCATGGGGTTTTCTATCATTAAGAGGGGGCCGGGGCGCAGGCCGTGAATTAGCATGGCTCCCAAAAGCACGGCGGCGGCGGCAGAGCCGGGCACAGCCAGCGTAAGAAGCGGCATGAACGCACCGGGGATGCTTGCGCTGTTGCCGGTTTCCGCCGCCATAAGGCCCTCGACACTGCCCTTGCCGAATTTGGCGGCCTCTTCCGGCTTGGCGGCCCGCTTTGCCATATCGTAGCAGGCCCAGGCGGCAACATCCTCGCCCACGCCCGGAACCGTGCCGATAAACGTGCCGACAATGCCGGAACGGATGGCGGTTCTCCAGTATCGTATTATTTCCCGAACCGGCGGAAGCGTGGATGTTATCTCCGTATTTACCGTAGCGATGTTTTTGTGGCGCATAACAGAAATAACCTCGGCAAAGCCGAACACGCCGACCATTGCGGAAATAAGCTGTATGCCGGAAGCCAGGTTCACGCTGCCAAACGAATAGCGCACGTAGCCGTGAATTGTTTCCATTCCGATCATGGCGACAAAAAGGCCGATGAACCCGGCGATCCAGCCTTTAAGCGGGTCTTTGGGAGCGGTAAGATTGCCGCAGATAACAACACCGAACACAGCAAGCCAGAAAAACTCATATGACTGGAAGCGCAGGGCGGCGGTTCCAAGAAGCGGCGTAAAAAAAAGCATGGCTAAAATGCCGACAACCGAGCCAATAAAAGAGCCGGTGGTGGCGATACTGATAGCCTTGCCCGCAAGCCCTTGCTTGGCAAGGGGGTATCCGTCCACTGTGGCGGCGGCGTTTGCCGGAGTGCCGGGAATGTTCAGCAAAATCGCCGTTCTGCTCCCCCCGTAGATACACCCAATGTATATGCAGATAAGGATAAGAATAGCGTCATTAGGAGCCATTCCGATTGTCAGCGTTGATAACAGCGCCACCGCCATAGTAGCGGTAAGGCCGGGGAGCATCCCGATAATGATCCCCAATTGCGTAGCCCAAAGGACATGAAGCAGAACCATTGGACTTACGAACCCCACAAAGGCCCTGCCGAACATTGTTAAACCTTCAAACATTTCGCCCTCCTATGGCAGTCTGACAAAGAACACTTGCTCGAAAAGCATCGTAATCGCCACCGAACTGCACACCGCCACGATTGCGGCCTTTACGAAAATCCTTATTTGCGACATGGCGCTGACTTTCAGGTCAAGTTCAAAAAAAACGATGAAGCTGAAAATAAACAGGAAAGTGAGCAGCATGAACGGCAGGTTTCCCAGCAGAAAAAAGTACAGCAGGCAGAACGCCATTGTCGAGGCAATCCTGATGGTGGTAGCGTCTTTTACGAATGCCGCAAACGAAGACGGCGAAATGCCGACCCTGCCCTTGGCCCTGACTATGGAACGAACCAGCATAACAAAACACAAAATGGTAATGATGGAACCAAGCAACGCCGGAACCACGCCCGGAGCGGAATGCAGGTCGCTGCCCCTGCCAAAGTCCGTTGGCATCCGCACAGCCATTACTGTGGCGGAGATGCTGGCGGCCATAATAATAATAGAAGTGTAAAAATCAGCCTTGACCAGGTTTTTTTCGGTCATGTGAATCTCCTTTGGGATGTATAGCGGGGCCGGCAACCGCCAGCCCCGCTATACATTACGGCCTTGGAATACCAACAGTGTCCGGGCGGACAGGAGCAAGATCGTTGTCGTAAAGAATCCACGCCACGGGCTGGTAATAAGCGAAAGCCCTCTGCTGGGCAACGTCGCCGCTTGTTGGATCAAACAACATACCACGGCCCTCGATGAACGTCCGTACATCCGAGCTATTGGCAACCACTTCTCCCCAAATTCTTTCCATAGTGGTGATTACAATTTCGGGCACTCCCCTTGGCACGAAAATGCCGAACCAGTTGTCGCCAGCCTCGAATTCGGGAATGTACCTTGTGATGGACGGAATAACGCCGAACCCTGACACATAGAGGTCCCGCCCGCTCAGCGCCGCCAGAGGGCGTATCATCCCGCCCCTGATTAGATCTATCTGCTCGCTAATGAGCTGGGAGGTTACCATGACTTCGCCCGCAACCACGGCGGTTACCGCAGGGGAGCCGCCGGCGTAGGGAACGTTCACGTACTCAATGCCGGTGTACTGCCGTATTTTCTCTATGTTGATAGTCCCTGACGAAGTAAGCCCGGCCGTTGCCACACGGACTTGACCGGGGTTAGCCCTGAAAGCGGCGAGCAAGTCGGCGAATGTCTGGTATGGGGAGCCGGGATTTACGCCAACAACCCCGATGTCAGCGGCGGTTAGGAACAGATACCAGTCCTCATAGATGTTGGTGTTAAGCAAGTTGTTTACCTGATAAAGCCCCAAGCCGCCAACCGACCCGGCTGTCCACGTATAGCCGTCCCTTGCGGCATCCAGCGTAGCTTGGGTTCCCGTAGCGCCGGAAGCGCCCGGCTGGTTGGACACAACGATGCGTGTACGAAGCGCCCTCTCCAGTTCCGGCACGACTATCCGGCTGACCAAGTCGGTACTCCCGCCAGCGCCCCAAGGCACGATAAGCTGAACCGGCCTAGAGGGATTCCATTCGCCTTCTCTTGGGCCTTCGCCCCTGCATGCGACAAAAACCGTAGCCGCCCCGAGCGCCAAAAACAGACATAACCCCAATGCAATTGTTCTTTTCACGATAATACCTCCGAAAATTCGATTTGATATAATATCTGGTATTATTCTAGCACACTATACCGGCTTGTCAACAAGCGGCCTTCTGGAATTTTCGCAGGTCAATCTTGACAGCAATAACAGAATTGACTATATTCTAATCCGAGCTTGTCTGAAGTATGTTTGAATTTGAATGGGACTCTGAGAAAGAGCGGGAAAACATCAGAGAACATGGTGTTGAGTTTAAAGTAGCGACACGGGTCTTCTTTGATTACTACCGCATGGAACGCTATGATGATGATTCAAGCGATAACGAAGATCGCTGGCAAACAATAGGCTTTTACGACGATGTGCTTTTTGTGGTTTATACGGAGCGCAGAGGCTCTATCCGTATAATTTCGGCCCGCATTGCAGAACCCTTTGAACGGAGGATATATCATGGCAATAGTGAGATACACGGCTGGCAGAGAGTTAACCCCTGAAGAGGATGCCGCATTTAGAGCGCAGATAAGGGAGGCGGCCAAACGACCCTACACGCACGATCCAGATTGCCCTCTGCTTACGGAAAAACAGCTTGCGGAATTCCGTCCGGTAAATTTTGCCAGCATCGAAGAACGGACACGGCACATGGAGGCGTCCGGTTTAATGAAGCCGGAAAAAATCCCTGCCGAAGCTCTGCCAGTATAGGCTTTATTTTTCAGGCATTACCCGGTAGCCAATGCTATACGAAGGGCGGCATTTACCTCTTCCATCTTGGTATCCGAGAGAGAGCCAACATAATCGGTAAGACTGGATTTATGGATACTGATCAGTTCATCGCAATAAATAGCACTGTCGTGTTTCAGCCCTTCATCCGTACCGACCTCGATTTGAGTTGTGAAGCCATCGTATTTGGAGTAAACGGGCGCACAAATAACAGTGGAAAAGGCGTAATCAATTACTGGTTGTCTGGAGACAATCAGGAAAAAACGATATTTCTTCGGGTCATTTTTGGAACCCTTATAGACCCGGTAAAGATCGCCCCGTTTCATATTTCAGCGTTTTGGTATGAAAGAACATCCAAGGCTTCCTTGTTTAATCTTTCGGCGTGGAGCTTAAACAGCTCAATGTCCCGCTCTTCTGATTTTCCTGAATTTTCCGTAGAAGGCCGGACTGGTGTAAAAGAAATAGTTGTTTTGCCTGCAGGTATTTCGCAGGGAACTTTAAGCGTGATACTCTGGCGGTCAGCCGGGATTTCTACAGTTTGCGTAATGGTCATGCGATGAATATAGCATTAAACAGGGGAATTTGCAACATTGACAGCGATAACGGGTTTAACTATTTTTCTATTCTTACTTCGCCCTAACCAAACAATAGCGCTTTTTCCCGGCCCGCAGGATCATTTCGCCCGCTTCGTCCAGATTTTTGCCGCCAATGACGGCGGCAACATCGCTGATGGTTGAAAGTTCGCCCCCGCCCGGCATTGACACAAAGGCCCCGCCCTGCTCTACAAGACGGCGGGCTTCGCTCTTTGTCGAAGCAAGCCCCGCATCGCAGAAAAGGTCAACAATGTTATACCCCGCTTCGATTTTGGCACGGGGCAGCTCTGCGCGGGGCATGGCGGACTTGTCTGCGCCCTCTCCGCCCCCAAACGCGGCCCGTGCGCCGGACATGGATTTGTCCGCCTCGTCCTTGCCGTGAATAAGGGCCGTAATTTCCCATGCCAAGCGCTCCTTAGCCTCGTTGGGGTTCTTGCCCGCCGAGACGAGGCTGTCGATTTCATCAACCGGAAGAAAGGTGAACATCAGCAGAAAGCGGCGAATGTCGGCATCGTGGACATTTCGCCAGTACTGGAAAAACTCGTAGGGGCTGGTAATCGCAGGGTCAAGGAAAAGCGCACCCTTTAAGGTTTTGCCCATTTTGTTGCCGTCTGCGGTAGTTACCAGCGGGAAGGTCAGGGCGTACACCTCGGTTCCCTCTATCCGGCGGATAAGGTCTACCCCGGCAAGGATATTGCCCCATTGATCGTCCCCGCCTATCTGAAGGCGGCAGCCATAGCGGCGGTAAAGTTCCAGATAGTCGTAGCTCTGGAGGAGTTGATAGTTGAACTCGATAAATGAAAGCCCGGTTTCCATGCGGACTCTGTACGCTTCCATCGTGAGCATACGGTTTACGGAAAAATGAACCCCGATTTCCCGCAGAAAATCTATGTAATTAAGGCTGGCAAGCCAGTCCTTGTTGTTTGCCGTTATTGTCCTGTCGCCGTCAAAACCGACGAAGTTATCAAGCTGGGACAAAATGGAAGCGGCGTTTTTGTCCAGTTGCTCGTATGTCAAAATTTGGCGTGTTTCGGAGCGAAAAGAGGGATCGCCAATCCTCGCAGTGCCGGCTCCCATAAGCGCAATCCCCCTGTGCCCGGCATTAACCAAGTGCTTCAGGGCAAAAAAGGGAACCATGTGGCCGATATGGGCGCTGCTTCCGGTCGGATCAATGCCTATGTAAAAAGTAACGGGCTCCTTGTCCATTAAACCAGAGAGCCCCTCGGCATTGCTGCATTGGGCGAAAAATCCACGGGTTTTTAAGTTTTCAACAGCCGGATTCATAATTCCTCCATTGGAAAATCACATGCCCTAGCATACAAATTTTTTCCGAAGTTAGTAAGCCCTCCGAAATGCCATGTGCCTTGACTTGCTATTTTCCATATACCATAATAAGGATGTGCGATAAAGGGGCAGAAGGTTGGAGGTTATTATGCTGGTTGTAACGGGTATTTTTGATAATGGGCGATTTATTCCCGATACGCAAATTTCCATCCCTCAAAAAAGGAAAGTTACCGTAACAATAGAGGAAACCCACGACATAGAAACAAGGCCGCCTAACAAATGGCGGGAAATAGGCGAGGCGCTACGCAACTGCGATGAGCAATTGCCCGGCAGTCCGCTGCCTGTTCAATTCCGGACTGTTGCTGAAATGGAAGCGCTATGACAAAATATGCGCCCGATACCAATATTATTTCATACTATTTAAAGGGCAATCAATCCATCATTGACCGTATTGCAAATGAAGCGGACAACGGAAATATTATCGTTATTTCCCCGATAGTATTTTACGAAATCAAAAGATGGCTATTGGCGGCGAATGCCAGCAAAAAATTGGCGCTCTTTGAAGCCATGTGTTCACTTTCTGGTATTGGCTCTATCAACAAAGAAATCTTGGAAGCCGCTTCGATACTATTTTCAGATTTACAAAGAAAAGGTGTTGCCATAGGAGATAATGACATACTAATCGCCGCATATTGCATACACCACGGTTTCACCCTTGTTACAAATAACGAAAAGCATTTTAGAGATATTCCAAATTTGAAAATGGTAAACTGGCTGGCGGCAACTTGACTTTTTTGGCGGTTTAAGGTTAAGTCAAGGTGTGGGTATGGCCCCTTCGTCTATCGGTTAGGACATGAGATTCTCAATCTTAAAAGACGGGTTCGATTCCCGTAGGGGCTAGTGATGAATATTCTGGTGATAGACGGCATGGGCGGCGGCATTGGCAAGGCCATAATTGAACAGATAAAAGGCCAGCTTGCCGGCGCTGAAATTACGGCGGTTGGAACGAACTCTATGGCGACACTGGCTATGATTAAGGCGGGGGCGAACCACGGGGCAACTGGCGAAAATGCCGTTATCCATAATTGCGCAAAAGCCGACATTATTGTTGGCGCAATCGGCATTATTTTCGCCAATTCCCTGCACGGGGAAATAAGCCCCAGAATGGCGGAGGCGGTGTCCTCAAGCCCTGCGCACAAGATACTGCTACCGGTAGACAAATGCAATGTAACCGTTTTGGGTGTCGCAGATAAGCCTATCCAGTCATATATGGGCGAAATTGTCAAAAGAATAGAGCAGCAGATGGCGGCAGGTTGAAATACCGTGCGGCATGGGCGGCGGCGTAACCCGGCGGCAAAAATTGTTTCACGTGAAACATTGGCGGCGGCACAGGGCGGGTGCGGGATAGTGGATCATCTGAAGATTTTTTATTAGAATTTTCCCCATGAACCTTTCCGTAGATCAACTGGATGCGATAGGAGAAGCCTTGGTGGTGGGCATCAGGGATTACATGAAAAAGTGCGGCTTTAGCCGGGCCCACTTGGGGCTATCCGGGGGCCTTGATTCGGCGTTGGTGGCATACCTTGCGGTGCGGGCCGCCGGGCCGGACAACATTACCTGCTTCAATATGCCTTCCCGCTTTTCCTCTCAGGGCTCCAAGGATGACGCGGCGGAATTGGCCACACGCCTTGGCTGCCGTTGCCAGACCCTCCCAATCGAAGAAATCTATGCGGCATTTCTTTCCGCCTTGGAGCCTGTTTTTGAGGGCCGGCCCTTCGACATTGCCGAGGAAAACCTTCAGGCACGGATACGGGGCACACTGCTCATGGCGTTTTCGAACAAGTTTAACTCCATGCTTTTTACCACAGGAAACAAGAGCGAAATTGCTATGGGGTACTGCACCCTTTACGGCGATACGGCTGGCGCTCTGGGGCCTATCGGGGATTTGTTCAAGACGGAAGTCTTTGCCCTCTGCGGCAGAATCAACGAGCGCTCAATTGCCGCAGGAGGCGGGGCGGTCATTCCGCAGGCGATTATCGACAAGCCGCCCTCGGCAGAACTCCGCCCGGACCAGAAAGACGAGGACAGCCTGCCGCCCTACGAAGTTCTGGACAAAATACTCGCGTCCTACCTCCGTGACGGGCTGTGCCGGGACAAGATAGTCAGCCAAGGCTGGGACGGGACGCTTGTAGACCGCATTATCGCAACCGTAGCCCGCTCGGAGTTTAAGCGCCGCCAAATGCCGCCGGTTCTTGAGTTGTGATGCGGCAATACCCCGGTAATCACCCAAAATTTTTCAAAAAAAATGAAAAAAATGTTTGACAAAATACACTAGTAGCATGGTATACTGTCTGTAGCAAAGGAGCTAATACCATGAATGAAAGCTTGTATGGGTGTACTACGTGTGCCAGTGCGGATAAGCCCCTGGAGGGGTTTATTGCGAAATTACCGATGGAGACTTCCCACCACCGAGTGGAAAGTCAGGAAACCAAGTGCGGCTTTGGCTTGCAGGGCGTTTGCTGCAGGCTTTGCGCCAACGGCCCCTGCCGGATCACTCCCGATGCGCCAAGGGGTATTTGCGGCGCTACCGCCGATGTAATAGTTACCAGAAACCTCCTGCGCACGGTGGCTTCGGGTTCGGGCTGTTACATTCATGTGGTGGAAAGTGCCGCCCTCAATTTAAAAAATACCGCCTTGGAGAAGGGCAAGCTTAAGGGGCTAGGTACGTTACAGCGGCTTTGCGACAAGCTCGGCGTGTCCGGCAGCGATGACCACGAAAAGGCCCTGAATGTGGCAAAGGCAGTTCTGGACGATATCCACAAACCTGAATACATCAAGATGGATATTATCGAGAAAATGGCATACCCTCCCCGGTTCAAAAAATGGAAAGAGTTGGGCATAGTCCCCGGCGGCGCGAAAGCCGAAGTGTTTAAGGGAGTGGTAAAGTGTTCCACAAACCTTAATTCCGATCCAGTGAATATGCTGCTGGACTGCCTTAAACTGGGCATTTCCACGGGGCTTTTCGGCCTGACCCTTACCAACCTGTTGAACGACGTGCTTTTGGGCGAACCCGAAATCCGTCCCGCGCCAGTGGGCCTTAGGGTTATCGATCCTGATTACATCAACATCATGATCACCGGTCACCAGCACACCATGTTCGTTCACCTGCAGGAAAAGCTTACCCAAAGCGATGTGCTTGCGAAGGCGAAAGCTGCCGGGGCAAAGGGCTTCAAAATCGTGGGCTGTACCTGCGTTGGGCAAGACCTTCAGCTTCGCGGTGCTCACTACACGGACATTTTCGACGGACACGCCGGAAATAACTATGCTAGTGAAGCGATCCTTGCGACCGGGGCCATTGATGCGGTGCTTTCGGAGTTCAACTGTACCCTGCCGGGGATAGAAACCGTCTGCGACGAACTTCTTATCAAGCAAATCTGTATCGACGATGTGGCAAAGAAGGCAAATGCCGAGCTTATCCCCTTTAGCTTCGCGGATCGTGAGGCGCACAGCGTGAAGATAATCGAAAAGATTATCGCCGCCTACAAGGAACGCCGGCCAAAGGTAAAACTGAACCTTCTGCCGGAACACGGAAACAGCAACACCATTACCGGGGTAAGCGAAGTTTCCCTTAAAAAGTTTCTGGGCGGCACGTGGAAGCCCCTGATTGACCTTATCGTAGCCGGGGATATTAAGGGTGTAGCCGGGGTAGTCGGCTGTTCCAGCCTTGTATCGGGCGGTTATGACGTGCTTACCGTGGACTTGGTGAAGGAACTTATCGCCCGTGACATCATTGTGCTTACGGCTGGCTGTTCTTCCGGAGGCATCGAGAACTGCGGTCTTATGGTTCCCGAAGCGGCAAAGCTGGCCGGCCCGAAACTCAGGGCGGTGTGCGAAAAGCTGGGGATACCCCCGGTGCTGAACTTCGGCCCCTGTCTTGCCATAGGCCGCCTTGAGCTTGTCGCCGTTGAACTTGCCGAGGCTATCGGGATTGACATTCCCCAGCTTCCGCTGGTGCTTTCCGCGCCTCAGTGGCTGGAAGAGCAGGCCCTTGCGGACGGCTGTTTCGGCCTTGCCCTTGGTCTGCCCGTCCATGTGGGTCTGCCTCCTTTCGTAACTGGCAGTAAGCTTGCTGTTCAAGTGCTGTGTCAGGACATGAAATCGCTTACCGGAGGACAGATAATCGTCAACGAGAACGCCAAAGAATCCGCTGATCTGCTTGAGGGAATCATTCAGGAAAAGCGCACTGCCTTAAAGATTTAAGGGGGCCTGAAATGAAGCGTATCATGATAGATCAGGAAAAGTGCGATGGCTGCAAAAACTGCTCCATCGCCTGTATGCAGGCTCACTTGGAAACCAAGGGGACGGTCTACAGCGTGGATCTTTTGGACGTAAAGAACGAAGCCCGCCATGCCATCGTAAGCAACGGCAGGGGCGGGTACGTTCCGGTTTTCTGCCGCCACTGTGCCGTACCGGAGTGCGTAAGCGCTTGTATGTCCGGCGCCTTGAAGAAGGAAGCCGCCACGGGCCATGTGCAGTACGACGAGAAGCGCTGCGGCGTGTGTTTTATGTGCGTCATAAGCTGCCCCTACGGGAATGTCAGACCCGACAGGGCAAGCCGCACAAAAGCGCTGAAATGCGATTTCTGCAAAAATGACAACGAGGACCCGAACTGTGTAAAGTCCTGTCCCAAGAAAGCCATTTGTGTAGAAGAAGTTGACGCAGGAGGCATAGCGGTATGAAACATCTTATAATAGGCGCAGGAGCCGCAGGCATAAGCGCGCTGAGGACTATCTTAAAGGAAAAGCCCGGCGACTCTGTTGTTGTGGTGTCTCAGGACGGGGAAGTCCATTCCCGGTGTATGCTGCACAAGTTTATTTCCGGCGAACGGGACGCGCAGGGCCTTAATTTTATTAACGATGGGCTCCTTGAATCCCCGAATGTCCAGTGGATAAAGGCCAAAACCATTACCCGCTTGGATGCCGCAACAAAGACGGTGTACGCCGGGGACGAAAAAGTCGCCACGGGCGATACCGTACTCATTGCCACTGGCGCTAACAGTGTTATTCCGCCCATCGGGGAGCTGGGGGCCGCGAAAAATGTCTTTGGCCTGCGCCACCTTTCCGATGCCCGTTCCATTACGGAGCATACAAAAAACGCGCGGAAGATTGCAGTTGTCGGAGCGGGGCTTGTGGGTCTTGACGCAGTGTACGGCATCCTTGAATCGAAGGGCGGGAGCGCTAAGGAGATCACCGTTATTGAAATGGCGACTTCGGTGCTGGCCCTTAACTTGGATGCCCATGCGGCGCAGGCGTACCAGCGGCTCTTTGAGCAAAGGGGCGTGAAGTTCCACTTGGCGGCTAAGGTGGTAAACACCAAGGGCACAGGCGGAACAATCAGCGCTCTAGAGCTGGATTCGGGGGCCTCTGTCCCCTGCGACATGGTGATCATGGCTGTGGGAGTGAAAGCGGCGACGGCATTTCTGGAGGGAAGCGGCGTAGAGCTTACAGAGCGGAAAGCTGTGAAGGTGGATGACAACCTTGCGACCAAGGCTGCGGGGATTTATGCCGCAGGAGACGTTGCCGGCCTTTCCGGGGTTTGGCCTAACGCGCAGAAGCAGGGGGAGGCGGCGGGTTACAACATGACCGGCACAAAAATGGTCTACGATGACCGCTTTGCCTTGAAGAACACCATCAACTTTTTCGGCCTTGTGTCGCTGTCTCTTGGCGCTATTAACCCCGGTGAGGGGGATTCCGTGCTTGTCAAAGAGGACAGAAACAACTACCGCAAGCTCATCCTTAAAAACGGCATTCCTGCGGGGATTATACTCCAAGGGGAAATCGGCGGAAGCGGTTTTTGGCAGCACCTTATCAAGAACAAGGTGCGTGTTGACGGCCTGGGGAAATCGCCGTGGAAGGTAACATACGCGGACTTCTACGGCACGGAAGCCAATGGCGAATACAAGTGGGTGGTCTAGGGAAGCCCGCTGAACAACAGCCGGTGTGCGGCAGAATTTTGTAAAAGGCAGGTTTTGGGGCTGGCTGGGAACCGGAAGGCTTCCCGGCTGGCCCCGTTTTTTAATCTTAAAGGCGCTATCTACTGGTACATTATCACGTAAGGCCGGGGATTAAGGCTCATCACTTCCTGAGGGGCCATAAGCGGTACGTCAGTGTGGCCTACAATTCCAAAATCATACCAAAGCTTAAACCCCTTTACCGGCATATTCGTAAACTGAGCGCCAAAGGCGTAGGTCGCGCGCTTTTCGGTGGGAGTGCCAATACCGCTTATGTTATGCACCAGCCGGACTCTGGTAAACCTTCGTGTGTCAACATTCCGGGGCTCGGAAATCATGCGCCAGTTGAACTGATGCACCACAAAAAGCCGCTCGCCGGGAAGGTTATTTTCTATGATGTAGTCTTCCATGATTTGCTGAATATGGTTTAATTCCGCCGCGCTTACCGTGCCTATTTCAAGCATTGGCCTGTCAGTCCGCCATTCAGGATCGATGGCAAGGTGCACGTTGGGATACCTAAGCCAAGGGAGCATCCGTCTCATCGCCAGCTCCGGCGTAAAGCGGCCTATTTGATGGTCAATAAACACAAGCATATCATGTTCCAGCGCGAAATGTATCCATTCCCTTAACACAGATTCCTGTATATAGCCAATTTCGCCCTCGGGCCAGACTGTGCCGAAGATGATGTAGAACGCTATGCGCACTCCCCTGTTGCCCGCAAACTCCCGGTATTGGGCGGCCAAGTTTATAAGGCGCTGGCGTAGCTCCGGTTTGGGATAGCGGCCCAAAACACCCATATTTCTGGAAAGCGGATGACCGTAGTAGGCCAGAATGTAATAGTTCAGCAATATCGACCCTTGCAGGGAATCGGCGTGGGCAAGGAACTCTTCTTCGCTCGCCGCCCAATACGGCCGGGCCGCATTCCTCTCCTCCAGTGTCCTTGCAAAATCGACAAAGTACGCCGCAGGGAAAAGCCGCTCAAAACCGGCAGCATTGCCCGCGGCAAAGAAAAGAAAAAGTACAAAAAAACACGGCATTTTAAAAAAACCAGCGGAAAAAAACGTACGTTTCATTACGCTATTGTCGGCAAAATACTTGAAAAAAACAAGGGCTCCGCCGCCGCCGCCAAACATTCCCGCCAAATACCCCGGCTGGGGTGGCGGGGGCATTACTGGGAAGAACGTTAACTTGCGGCATCTGCCCGCTTGACAGTTACGCCAACAGTTAGGCATAATGCCAGCTATAAGAAATTACAGTGAAAAATGGATTTGAAAACGATGGTGAAAAACAGCAGTAAAACTCTGGCCCCTGTGAGTTTCGGGCATAACACAGTACACAGTACACAGTACACAGTACACAGTACACAGTACATTGTGAGCGCATAGCTAATCGTGTCAAGCCCCCTGCGCGGGACTTGGCATTTCCTGTAAATGTTCCTCGCCAAGCCCTGATTCGAATTCCCTTGGCGTTCTTCGAGCCTTGGCTTTTTGGCGCGAAAAAATCCGACAATCCCCTATTTCTCTTTGGAATAACAGGCGTATCAGTATGCCTTTTATTATGCCTTGCTTGTATAAGCTGGTAATCTTTCGGACTTAAGTCCATGCGATTACCAGCTTAAAGGAAGCGGGGATCGCAAAGAGGTGTTTTATGAAGAAAGGTGTTTCTGTTTTAGGCATTGCGGCTCTTGTCGCAATAATCGGGTTTGGGGTATCCTCCTGTGATTTATTTGGTGATAACGATTCCGCATACTACGCTTGGTATGGTAGCGGTACTGCAACACACTTTACCATTAGCAGTGCAGCGCAACTCAGGGGACTTTCTAATATTGTCAGGGGGATAAGGGGCGAAGACACTCCTCCTCAGGATGATTTTAGGGGCAAAACGATCATCCTTACTGCTGATTTGAATCTAACTAATCAAGAATGGCGGTCAATAGGTTGGTCATATTTGCCGTTGCATCCTTTTAATGGAACTTTTGATGGCGACAATAGAACCATTACTGGTTTTAATACTACCAGTAACCAAGGATTTTTCGGGTTAATAGGCGAACACGGCACGGTAAAGAACATAAATTTTGTTGATTTTAGCGTTAGCGGGAGTGATGGTGAAGGCGGTTTAGCAAGGACAAATCACGGTATGATACAAAATATCAGTATCATTAACGGTGCCGTCAATGGTTCTGCTTTTACAGGAGGCGTAGTATCCTTTAACAGCGGGACAATACAAAATACAAGTTTCTCAGGTACAATTTCGGGCGTTGGATCTGGGGGCATAGCAAGCAGCAACAGCGGTACGATACAAAGCAGTGTTGTTACAGGAACTATTTCTAGTAGTAGCTCGGAGGCTGGCGGCATATCAGGAAATAACAGCGGTATGGTACGAAACAGCTATTCTACTGCCGATATCACTGGAACAGGTTCTATCGGCCACGATATAGGAGGCATAGTGGGGATCAATAGCGGTACTGTGCAACACAGTTTCTCCACTGGTAATGTTACCGGAGCATGGAGGGTTGGTGGCGTAGTCGGCACAGGCGGATTATTAAGCGGCACGGTTCTAAACAGTGTTGCCCTTAACCCTTCAGTAACAGGTACGTCTGCAACTAGTACAGCACGTGTGGCGAATATGTCTCATGTCAACAACAATTATGCTCGTGTTGGAATGACGCTTCCTGATAATGTTGCCGTTGTTTCTGATATCAATGGGGCTCACGGCGCTGATATCACATCTGCTGAATGGAACAATGCAAACTGGTGGCAAAACACAGCGGGGTTTCCATCTGACGCATGGGAATTCCGCGCTGGATTGCCTATATTAAGAAATATGCCAGCAGCCGTAGTGCAAAATCCAGTAGTGAGAAATTAAAGAATGTTGTGCAACGCTGGTGAAAGTGCAGTGCATGGCAGGTAGGCTCAATATCCCCTGTTCACTCTGTGGATGGGGGAGCCTCAAGGTATGCCCTACGCCGCCGTGGAATTAGTAAAAAACGCCGAAACTAACCGCAAGCCGACCGGAGTTATGTGCAACCCCGCATACTCTAGCGGCTTGGCACAGGGACTTTTCCAGATATGCCGAGCGACAATTCCGGGGGGAAATGGCGGCGGGGGTGTACATTACGAACACGTAGTTGAAATAATTTTGTATGTGTCCTACAATTAGAATATGATGGTAACAGTTGAGGTTATAGATAACAAAGCATTCAATCTCCTTTCAGAGATGGAACACCTTGATTTGATTAGGCTAAAAATTCCAATTGAAACTGCGATAGCGCCTAGTGAAAAATTATCTGACCGATTTGCGGGAGCATTGAAACTTACCGATTCAGAATATGAAACCTATCAAGATGCCCTCAAAGAAGGGAGAAACGAATGGGACAGGGATATTTACTAGACTCTAATGTAATTATTGGATACCTCGCAGGAAAAATTCCTGTCTCCGGTATGGATTTTTTATCTAATGTTGTAAATTCCGTGCCTCATATTTCTGTCATTTCAAAGATAGAGGTACTGAGGTTTAATGATACGCTTGAAAAAGAAGCACTGCTGGAAGATTTTATCAATATTTCTATAATTCACTCTCTTAGTAATAATGTGGTTGGTCAAACTATAGAATTGTGTAAGAAATCAAACCCAAAAATTAAACTTCCAGATGCAGTCATTGCTGCAACTTCTTTGGTCAAAAACTTTATATTGGTTACCCGGAATGTTGACGATTTTAAGAATATACCTGATCTCGTTTTGTTAAACCCTTGGGATATTCCCATTGCATAAACTATGGCAAAAACGCAGATGTGTGGTATAGTGAGATGATGGATCCTAAGCCTCGTATAACTTCGCACAACCCTCCTCAGAATCCAGGGAGGCTGGCGGGGCTTACCCCGCCGCCCTTTCAAAATCGGCATTGACCTTTTTGAATACTTCCACCAAGACAGGATCAAAATGGGTTCCCGCTCCGTCCTCGATGATTTTGCAGGCTTCGCTGTGGGTGAACCCTTTTTTATACGGACGGTCGGCAATCAGGGCATCGTACACATCCACTATCGCCATAAGCCGCCCTTCCAAGGGGATATTTTCGCTTTTTAGGCCCGCAGGGTAGCCTGTGCCGTCCCATTTTTCGTGGTGGGTTCCCACGACCAATAGCGCATGATCCAAGAAAGCGTGTTCGTCTGCGCTTTGCATTATTTTTTTTATGGCCTGTACGCCTACCGTTACATGGGTTTTCATAACCTCAAATTCTTCCGGAGTAAGCTTGCCGGGTTTATTCAGGATGGTATCGCTTATGGCGATTTTACCCACGTCATGAAGCTGGGCGGAGGCCAGAAAAAAATCCATGTTCCACTTTTTAACCTCGTTTGTGTATACCCCTTCCATAACAAGTTCGTCTACCAGCGCTTTAAGGTAAAGCTGGGTGCGGTGTATATGCCCTCCGGTAATTTTGTCACGGAATTCCACAAGGTCGGCTACGGTGGCAAGTACGGCGTTCTGCAGGTTTATTACCTCTTTGGTTTTATCGCGCACCTTTATTTCCAGATTGTCAGCGTAATCTTTTAGGGCGGCCCGGCTAGCCAGCAAATCACGTTTCTGGCTGACAATTAAAAGCTGGTTGTCAATGCGTTTAAGCAGCAAGGGGCCGGAAAATGGCTTGGATATGTAGTCCACCGCCCCAAGGTCAAAACCTTCCAGCTCGCTTGATTCATCGCTTTTTGCCGTAAGGAATATAACCGGAATATCTTTGAAGCGCGGGTCTGCCTTTAGTTTTTTTATGGCTTCGTAGCCGTTCATTTCCGGCATTTCAATGTCCAACAGAACAAGGCCGGGGGTGACGTTTTCAAGAATTTCAAAAAGTTTGGCTGCTGACGGCGCAGGGTACACTTCATAAAATGCCTTGAGCATATTTCTGCCCATAGTCAGATTTGCCATGTTGTCGTCAACCAGAATAATTTTATGGCGAGTGTCGTGCATATTGGTTACCTCCCGTTATGCGCTGTTAGGCCGGCAAGCCGTTCCCTGATTTGCGCAAAGTTCATTTTGTTTATGTTTTCCCTAAGCCATGCCGCAAGACCGCCGTCAGCCTCGTACTCGCAGCTTTCAATCTCTGTCATGGCGGCATCTACCCCGTCCATCTCATACGCTTCGCAGGCGGACAATAACTTCAATAACGTTTCCGTATCCGGCTTGTCCTTTTTGGGCTTCGGTTTTTCCGCGGGAATTGTGTCCAGCATAGCCTCCATGTCCGCCAAAAGCTTTTCGCTGTCTTCGATAAAGGCGGCATTGTTGCTCAGCACAAAACCAAGGTTTCCTTCCTTAGCCGCTTTTTCCAGCGCTTCCGCCATATCCCCCACCGGCCCGGCGCAAATGCCCCAGCTTGCGCCCTTTATTCCATGAACGGTTATCGCATAATCCGCCAGTGTGTCCTTGGTTACCTTTGCGGCTGTTTTAAGCAGCGCCCGTGAGTTGGCGGCATAGGAGCGCAGTACCTGTATATACGATTCGGTGTCTCCGTTAAAGCGCTCCAGCCCTTTTTCCATGTCCAGCCCGGCTATAGTCCCAAGGGGGAAACGCCGTCCGCTGTTGCCCGCGCCGGTTTGCGGGGGGCTTGAATCCTGTTCAAGTCCCTTGTCCCGCACCCATTTCTTGATTACAGCGTCAAGGCGCGCCATTTCAATGGGCTTGGAAATAAAATCCTGAAACCCCTTGCTTAAAAACATTTCCTCGTTCCCCAGTATTGCGTTAGCTGTCAGCGCAATAACCGGCACAGTTTTGGCATACTCGCTCCCGGTTTCTTCACGGATAATTCTTAACGTCTCTATTCCGTCCATCACTGGCATCATGTGATCCATAAAGATTGCGTTGTATTTGAATTCCCCGGCACGGATAATGTCGATGGCATCCTGCCCGCTTGTAACGCAGTCAATTTGCATACCGTAGGGCTTCATCATGCCTCTGGCTACGTCAAGGTTAGTCGCTACGTCATCCACCACCAGTACACGGGCGTACGGCAGCCTGACCCGCGCAAGCCGTGAGTTTTGGCTGCGCTTGTTTTCAAAATACCGGAACCCTTTTAAGTTGTTCGCCACACTAGATGTAATTACGGCATCCGTTACAAATTGCTGGCGGAGTTTTACCGTAAAAACGCTACCCTTTCTGTACTCGCTTTCTACGCTTACCGACCCGCCCATCATTTCGGCAATTTTTTTGGTGATGGGAAGACCAAGGCCCGTGCCCTCTATTCTCCGGTTAAACTGCATATCCACCTGCGAGTAGTTGGAAAACAGCTCCTTCAAATCTTCTTTTCGGATACCAATTCCGGTATCCCTAACCTGAATGGTCATCCAGACAGAGTCGCCTTCTGTGTTGCACCTAATGCTCAGTTCCACCGTTCCTTCTTTTGTGTACTTAAACGCATTGGACAACAGGTTGTTCAGGATTTGCTTTATCCGTAGGTCGTCTCCGCAAAGGCGTGTGGGCAGGTTTCCATCAATATCAAGAATAAACTTGATGGGCTTTTCCCCGATACGCAGAATGGATTGGGCAATGGCATCGTTTATCAGGCTGGGAATGTCGTATTCGACCGGCATAAGCTCCAGCCTTCCCGCCTCTATTTTTGATATGTCCAGAATGTCGTTGACGGTAGAAAGGAGTGTTGCCCCGGCATTGTGTATTTTTTTCAGGTTCAGTCCCGCCTCTTTGCTTAGGCCGCCGTTTTCAAGGGTCAGCGCAGAAAGGCCGATAACCGCGTTAAGCGGCGTACGCATTTCATGGCTCATGTTGGCAAGGAAGTTGCTTTTTGACTGGCTTGCGGCTTGGGCTTTTTCCACCGCCGCTTTTAGTTCGTTCTGAAGCCGGGTTCTTTCGGTAATGTCGTCAAAACTGCCCATTACACTGGCAATGCCGCCGGAATCGTCATGGATGGGCGTGGTTCGTATGCGGTACATCTTGTCCTCGAAGGCGGAATTAAAATCCTGCGCTTCTTTTTTGACAAACGTTTCGTGTACGCCCGAGCAAATGCCCTGAAAACAATTTCCTGACAGAACATCGCCGTATGTTTTGCCTTCAAAAAAATCATGGGCGGTTTTGATTTCGTAAAGGTAGTGCCCATTAAACAGAGTAATCACGCTATTTTGATCCACGCACCAGATAACACCCGGATAGTTGGCGATAACGGCCTCCAGCTTGGCGGCTCCGTCACGGATATTCAGCGCCATCTCGTTGCGCAATAGGGCGTTCGCTATCATAAGGCTTGCGGATCGCAGGATCAATTCTTCGTTTTCGGCAAACACCCGCTCGTTGCGGCAGTCGTCAAAACCGACAAAGCCCCAAAACTCACCGCGCACAAACACCGGCACGACCAAAATGGACAGGATACCCTGCGGGGTCAACTGCGCCTGCTCTGCCGCCGACATATCACGCACGGGGCCGTTGACGCATTTGCCGTGCGACAATGTTTCTTCCCAGCCGGGAATGTTTTGGTCGTAGGATATGTCAACGGTGTAATGGGTATTCTGCTGCGGCTCGGCCCCGCCTGACCATTCGTACAACTGGGTACAGTGCAGCCGCCCGCTTTTGATGTGGTTCTTCCAGATATACACCCGGTCGGCACATACGGCCTGCGCCATCGTTCCCATTGAATCAGACAAATTGTTCCCGAACTTTTCGATGTACGGTTCAAGAAGGATAGAGGACATCCGGCTTACCGCTTCCAGAAGGTTTCTTTGCCGCTCAATCTCTTTCATCATTTGCTTTTGCTCATGGCTGGCATCCCGTATTGTCCGGGCAAGTTCGCCTATTTCATCGTCCCGGCTGCTGCCGTAAATGCTGGTGTCGGATTTGCCTTCCGATATGCTTTGGGCAAGGCGGCCCAAGGGCGTAAAGATAAGCCGGTTCATCAGGGCGTTTCTGCTTGTTACATACAGAAACAACGCAACCGTCATAACAGCCAAGAGCGGAAGCAGGTACGACATACCGTACATAAAGTGGCTGTTGTAAAAAACAACAACAGACCAGTCCGACCGGATAATGGGCGCAATGGACACATAGCCGTAAGAACCCCTGAAAAGCCTTACACCCACCGGCTGCGAGCCGGGATCAAAAAAACCGCCGATGTCACTTAAATACGAATACATTACTTCATCAAACGCAGGATCGTAGCTTTTATTGCTGATGTGGATTTCCGTTCCCCCGCTGTAAATTCTGTCAATGGCGCTGGCAAGCTGGATAATGCCGTGCTTGTCTATGATGTATCCCCTAATATTCCCCCTTTGACCGAACACCCGGTAAAACACGTCAGGGATTTCCAGCCCAGAGCAGAATATGCCCACAATGTCCCCGTCAAAAAAAACCTTGTGGTTGATCCACAAGTGCCACGTATCGTTGAACATATCAATGCCGATGTTTAGGGTGTACTCGTTTTCCGATCCCATGCTTTTAAAGTACCATGCATCGTCAATGGCTGCCGGATCAAGGCGGGTTACGGGAACAAAATCTTCAAGGGTGGCGTTGCCGGCAATCCTGTACTCATTCCCCGACCCGCTAATGCCAAGGTATAAATGAGCGCCCGGCGCTAACGCGGCGTAGTCCATCATCTCGTAAAAGGCCCGAACCCTTTTCGCCTTGTCCTGTTCGTTGGCGCTCCATTCGGTTATGGCTCTTGAAAACGCCGCCTTTCGCACCAGCGTAAGGTCTTCGCTTAGGTATGAGTAGAAAACTTGAGCCGCTTCGATTGAATACGCGCGCGCGCGGTTCATTGCCGCTTCCTCGCTTATGCCCCTGATTATCAATGCCGCTATCGCTGTCATTACAGTCAGGACAAGGAAGAAGAGAATCATGTTTATGTTGCGGGCACGTACGGCGATCCTGCTTCTGGCCCTTGACCAGTCCGGCTTGGCGCGAATCATCCGCTATTTCTCCATCAGGGCTACATTTTGAACTCGCTTCCCAAATAAATCTCTCTGACCATTTTGTTGGAAAGAATTTCGTCCTTGCTGCCACGGGCAACAAAGACTCCTTCATTAATTATAAACGCTTCTGTGGTAATTTCC
>WQUW01000023.1 GCA_009781915.1 Treponema sp.
AGGGGAGGATATACGGTTTAAGAAGCCATTTGCCCAAATTCTTAGGCGAAGGAGACCGAGGCTCCGGAGCCGTGTTCCTTGGGCGGGATTCTTAAACCGTATATCCTCCCCTGCCGGAGCTTTATGCGGAAATGCTCACGTGCGGCGGGGGGCTCACGCGCGGCGGGGGGAGATCATTGCCCTCCGGCCTGCCGCACCGCGTCCCGCACCGCGCCCAGAAAAGCGTCGGCGGTCATGGTCGCGCCGGAAACAGCATCCACGGCGGCGCTCTGACCGGACAGTATCGCGGGGGTAAGCTGGTTAAAGACCGACGTGGCGAAAGCCGGGGTTTCGCTGTGCGCCGTTACCGTAATGGCAAGGATCGCGTCCTCGCTGAAGGTAACATCGACATAGACATCTCCGCCAAAGCCGCCTGTGCCCACGCCGCTAAAGGTTCCGGCGGTAAAGGAAAGCGGGGGCCTGCCCAGCCGGATGGCGGCAAGGTCGGCTCCGCCTGAAACAAGGGCGTCCTCGACGGCGTTTATCAGGGCTTGGGAAGTCAGGGTAGCCCCGGCGACCGTGTCAACGCCCGTGGCCTGTGTCAGCATCATAGCGCCAATGACGTGGGTAAAGGCGGAACCGGCGAAGGCCGGGGTTTCCGAGTGGCCCGTTACCACCACGGCGGCAATGGCGTTGTTATGGATGGTAACATCGACATAGACATCGCCGTAAAAGCCGCCTGTGCCCACGCCGGGGAAAACCCCGTCGGGCAGGCCAATTTGCCCCACCGCCTGAACCGGGCCTGTCCCGGCCCGCGCGGCCCAAATGCTCGTGCTAAGGTCGCCCCGGCAGGCCGCGAAAAGAGCCAAAAGCGTGGCGGCGAAAACCGCGTATTGTAACCGTTTCATACATCCTCCTCGATTCTGTTTTCAATCAACCGATCAATCAATCAATATACAGATACCATTTCCTGACTAGGGGGCAGTTTTTCCACTTCTTCTTGAGCCAAGGCATAAAATAGTAGTCAAAGGACAGAACCCTGCCGCCGATAACCATGAAGGCGATGCCGGCAAAGGGAAGCCACATATTGGCGAAGTGCAGGCCGCTGGACAGAACGTAAACCGCCGAATACAGGATAACGTAAAGAGAAGCCAGTGTTGTAAACCACCCGGCTATGAGCGCGAGGCCAACCAAGAGCGTAGTAATTACAATGGCCCACTGCCAGAACATAATGTGCGACTCGCTTGCCAGCACGAATGTTTCTACAAACCAGCTAAACGGTGTTGTCTGAAACCACATATGCACGTAGTCGTTCAGAATAAACAGGGAGAACCTGAGCTGGTTAAACAGTTCAAACTCAAAAAGGCTGGGCCTGAATACCCCGCGCAGGCTTTCAAAGTAGGGCCCA
Organism: Treponema sp.; assembly: GCA_009781915.1. Taxonomy (GTDB): domain Bacteria; phylum Spirochaetota; class Spirochaetia; order Treponematales; family Breznakiellaceae; genus WRKT01. Next base: position 1,388 of record WQUW01000023.1, read on the forward strand.
AGTATGTTCGTGTCCAGCCAGCCCAAGGTAAAGCGGCGGTAGGCGTAGTAAAAGAAGAAACTGCCCAGGAACAGGCGCAGCGGCACTATGAAAAAGAGGGGGCCCCGGTTGGAAAAATGCCCGCCCAGAAAGCTCCGCTTGTTTCTAATCGTGAAAAACTCGTTTGTTATGTACGAAAGCGCCTTGTTTATTCCCAGCACCTGCACGAAGTAAACGACGTTGATAAAATGCTTGGCGAGCATGGCGAAGAACGAGGGCTGGACAAAGAATTTCCCCGGTAAGCCGCCGTAAGACGTGCCGTACCTGCCGCCTATGCACACCATAGCCCCGTGGAACTTTGGCTTGTACTCGCGCGAGGGCTGACTGCCGCCGGCCTCGTCCAGAATATTGGCGGCGATAACCGGGGCGCAATGCTCGCAGTTTTCCACCATTTGGGGCACGGACACCGTTTCCCCTTCCGGTATGTAGAATATGTTGTCTCCGGCGACATACACGCTGGGGTGGGCCACGGAACGCAGATGCTTGTCCGTCCGCACGCGCCCCCGTGTGCGTGGCTCGTGGCCCAAGGCTTCCGATTTTTGCGCGATGTCGGAGCCTTGAGTTCCGGCGGCCCAAATAACGGTACAGGTAGCGTCGGCGCGCGTATCATCGCCGCAGGCATACTCGATACTGTCTTTCGTAACGCCAGTGATATTCGTTTTAAGCAGCACCTGAACGCCCATCTTTTCAAGCCGCCGCATGGCCCTGTCCCTTGCCTTGTCGGGCAGGACGGTCATTATTTTTTCCAGCGCGTCCACGGTGTAAATGCGGACTTCTTCCCGGTCGATGCCGAATTTCTGGCACAATACGGGGGCGTATTCGGCAAGCTCGCCTGCCATTTCCACCCCGGTAAAGCCGCCGCCAATGATGTAAAACGTAAGCATGGCTTTTCTGCGCTCAGGGTCAGTCTGCGAAACCGCCCCCTGAAACATGGCGTGGATATGGTCGCGTAGGCGCACCGCGTCCCCGTACGACCACAGTGGGAAGGAGTGTTCCTCCGCCCCCTTAACGCCAAAGTAGGTGGTCTTGCAGCCGGAAGCCATGACCAGGTAGTCGTAACTATACGTGCCCCGCTTGCCGGTAAGGCGCTTAGCGTCATAATCGGCGTCCACAATGGTATCCATAACCACGTTGACCTCGCGCCCCTGAAAAACCTTCCGCAAGTCTATGCGGATACTGGACTCGTCCACACGGCAGGCGGCAACCTCGTGCAGCTCCGTAAGCATGGTGTGAAACGGATTTTTGTCGATAATCGTTACTTCCACGTCATCGATACGCTGCTTTTTGATCTTTTTTGCCAGCTTTTTGGCGACAAGTATACCCGCATAACCGGCGCCGAGAATAACTATGTTCTTTTTTGCCACGCTTTGTCTCCCTATACTAACGATATTAACGGTAATCGCGCTTTTTGTAAAGGTGTGTTGCCTCACGTAAAATCCAACTGCGGGTTTATGTTTTTTGCCGCTGCCGCTGAATAGTTTTTATTTTCAAATAATGCTATACTGCGCCCATGTTCAACAGCGTCCGGGGAACAATCACCGGGAAACTCGGCGAAAGCGTTTATGTGCTGTCAGGCGGCGTGGAATGGGATATTTCCGCCCCGGCAACCGACATTGCCAGCCTGCCGGAAGTAGGGGAGGAGGGCCGGGTCTTCGTCTGGCTCTATCACCGGGAAGACCAGATGAAGCTCTACGGCTTTTCAGGCGAGCAGCGGCGGGCCACCTTTCTGGAACTCCTTAAAGTCGATGGGGTAGGCCCCAAAGGGGCGCTGAAAATCCTTGGCGGCATAGGCCAAAAGGAGCTGGAAAGCGCCCTTGAAAACGAAGACCTTGCCCGCTTGGAGGCCGTGCCGGGGCTTGGCAAAAAGACCGCCCAAAAGATGATACTGGCCCTTAAAGGAAAGCTGGCGCGCCCTGTAGCCGCCGTGGAAAGCCCCTACCTAGACCTTGTCGAAGCGCTCGCCGGCATGGGCTACGACAAGCGGGCCGCCGCCGAAGCTCTGGAACAGGCGGGGAAAGCGCTCGCCCCCGGCCTTACTCAGGCGGAACGGGAAAAAGTTCTGTTTAGGGAAGCGATAGTGCTTTTAAGCGGCGGCTCTTCGTAGCGGGCATGGCGTTAAGGCATTCAGGCATGAAAGAACCAAGCATGGAAAAAACCAAAGCCGGCGAACGGGGCATCCTTCACCCTGAAAAACCCCACGAGGAAGACAGCCGGGATACCGCCCTTCGCCCCAAAAACCTCGCCGAGTTCATGGGGCAAAAGGCTATGAAGGAAAACCTTTCAATTTTTATCGAGGCCGCCAAAGAGCGGGGGGAAAGCCTTGACCATCTTTTTTTGATCGGCCCGCCGGGGCTGGGAAAAACCACGCTTGCCCAAGTGGTGGCCCACGAACTACAGGCGGATTTCAAGGTTACCTCCGCTCCGGCGCTGGAAAAGCCCAAAGACCTTGCGGGGCTCTTAACTACGCTTACCGAAAAAACCGTGTTCTTTATTGACGAAATCCACCGCCTTAAGCCCGCCATAGAGGAAATGCTGTACATCGCGATGGAAGATTACGAACTTGACTGGATTATCGGGCAGGGGCCTAGCGCCCGGAGCATACGGATACCCATTCAGCCCTTTACGCTTGTGGGAGCCACGACCAAGGCGGGAAATGTTTCAAGCCCCCTTATAAGCCGCTTTGGGATTACCTGCCGTTTTTCCTTTTACGAGGACGAGGACATGCAGGCCATTGTCATGCGCTCGGCGGGCATCCTTAACGTGAGTATCGCCAGTGACGCCGCCGCCCTGTTAGCCCGTTGCGCCAGGGGAACGCCCAGGGTGGTAAACCGCCTTCTTCGCAGGGTCAGGGATTTCGCCCAGATTCTGTCTGCCGCCAAGCCGGGGGCGGGCAGGGGAGCGCCATGCGGGGGAATGCCAGGCGGGGGAAAACCTGGCGGGGAAAGTACGGGCCCGCTTGTTACCAAAGAAATTGTTGAAGAAAGCCTTGCCCGTCTTGAAATCGACCGTCTTGGCCTTGAAAAGTACGACCGGGAAATTCTGGCGATGATTATTACCCGCTACGGAGGCGGGCCGGTGGGCGCGGAAACGCTGGCCATATCCATCGGCGAATCGGTTGACACGCTGGAAGATTATTACGAGCCGTATCTTATACAGGCGGGCTTGATTCAGCGCACCCCGCGCGGCAGAATGGTTACCTCCCTTGCCTACGATTTTTTGAAGATGCGGCGGCGGGAAGAAAGCGGCGGACTTTTCTTTGAAGCCCCGCCGGATTAAAGAGCTGAAAGGAGATTTCCCGTGCGAACCGATGATTTTACCTTTGATCTTCCCGAACACCTGATTGCCCAGCATCCCCCGGCGCAGCGGGGGCAGTCCCGGCTCATGGTGATGGACAGAAAGACGGGCCGCCGCGAACACCGCATGGTGTCTGACTTGCCTTCGATTATTAAGCCGGGAACGCTGATGGTGTTCAACAATTCACGGGTGCGGCGGGCCCGCGTTACGGGCATATCCGTGGAGGGCGGGGCACAGAGCGAATTCTTACTGGTAAAGCGGCTTGATGAGTTCTGCTGGCAGGCGATGGTAAAGCGGGCCAGCCGCCGCAAGCCCGGCAGCCGGTACGTCTTTCCCGGCTCTGGCGGCGAGGAAGTGTCCGCCGGGCATATTGACGGCCCCGGCCCGGAAGGGACGATAACGCTTCGCTTTGACCGCCCCATAGACGACTCGTGGCTGGACATTCACGGGCAGGTTCCCCTGCCGCCCTATATCAAGCGCCCCGGCTCGCGGGCCAGTTCGCCCGGTGACATCGAGCGATACCAGACGGTGTACGCCAGCGAGCATGGTTCGGCGGCGGCTCCCACAGCCGGGCTTCATTTCACGGAGGAAATTCTTAGCCGTCTGGAAAGGGCCGGGATCGAGAGCGTCTTTATTACCCTTCATGTCGGGATGGGAACGTTTGTGCCCGTGCGAACCGAAACGGTGGAGGATCACAGCATGCACGAGGAGAGCTTTCACCTGAACGATGATGCCGCCCGCCGTGTTGAAAAGGCCAAGGCCGAAGGGCGCGCGGTTCTCGCCGTGGGCACTACCAGCGTACGCGCGCTGGAGGCGGCGTGGGTAACGGACTCAAACGGCTGTGGCAGGCTGCGCCGGGGGGACGGCAGCACCTCGATTTTCATTTATCCCAGCTATGAGTTTAAGGCCGTGGACGCCATGTTCACCAATTTCCACACGCCGGGTTCCACCCTGATTATGATGGTGGCGGCCTTCGCCGGACGGGAATTTATCCTTGAAAGCTATGGCGAGGCTGTCCGTGAAGGCTACCGCTTTTTCAGCTACGGTGATGCCTGCCTGATGCTTTAGGTTCACGCGCGGAGGGGTGCCCAACCCCGCTTGACTTTTTGCCAGCTTCCGGCCCATACTGTCAAAACACGCCTGCTGGGAGTTCCCCCGGATTAAACAGGTCTCATTTTATGGTGCGGCTGTAAGCCCGGCTTGCGCGCCCTACGTTTTAAGGAGTTTGAAGTGCCCTGCGGAAGAAAACGCAAACTGCGGAAAATTGCGACCCACAAGCGCAAGAAGAAGCTCAGAAAGAACAGACACAAGAACAAATAAGGTTCCGGGCCGCGGGTTTGCCTAAAGCGGCCGGAAGCCCTTCTTTGTAGTGCCAAGCGCGTCTTTAGAAATCGTAAAAATCCTCAATTTCGAGTTGTTTTTTGAGTTATACCGGTATGCCGAAGCATGAGCCCCTTTTACCGCATATCCAGTCGCCCCGTGACCTTAAAGGTCTGGACAACGCCGCCCTAAGCCGCTTGGCGGGAGAGATTCGGGAGGCGATTGTCGCCACCGTAAGCCGCAACGGGGGACACTTGGCCTCCAATCTGGGAGTCGTTGAACTAACCATCGCCCTGCATCTGGTTTTCAATTCGCCGGATGACAAAATTGTCTGGGATGTGGGGCATCAGTGCTACGCTCACAAGCTCCTTACCGGAAGGTACGGCTCGTTTCCCGCCCTGCGCACATCCGGCGGCATTGCCGGATTCCCCAAGACCGCCGAAAGCCCCCACGACAGTTTTAACACCGGCCACGCCTCCACCTCCATTTCGGCCGCTCTTGGCATCCTCGCGGCGGAAAAGCGCCTTGGAACCGCGAACCGCGCCGCCGCCGTCATAGGAGACGGAGCCCTTACCGGCGGTCTTGCCTACGAGGCCCTGTCTCACGCCGGCCAGCTTGAGCTTCCGCTTGTGGTGATCCTTAACGACAACAATATGTCCATCGGCCCCAATGTGGGGGCGCTTTCCAAATACCTAAGCGGCCTTTCCATGAAAGCCAACTACCAAACGTTCCGCCGGGCCGTTGACACCGTGGTCAAGAAAACGCCCGGCATCGGCGAAGTCCTTTTCAAGATCATGCTTAGGCTGAAACGGGCGGTAAAAGCGGTTTTTTACACCGACAATTTCTTTGTCGATTTGGGCTTTGAATATGTGGGGCCCATCGAAGGACACAACATACCCCTTCTTGTCCGGGTTATACGGGACGCCAAGCAGCTATCAAAGCCGGTCGTAATCCACGTAACCACCCAAAAGGGCAAGGGCTTCAGGCTTGCCGAGGATGATCCGGGAAGTTACCACGGGGTTTCGGCGTTTTCGCCCGCCGAAGGGACAGGGGCGCGAACCTTTACCCATGTTTTCGCCGAAACGATACTGGAAGCCGCCCGGCATGACGAGCGGGTTGTGGCGATCACGGCGGCTATGGAGGACGGAACGGGCCTTTCGCCGTTCAGGAAAGCGTTTCCCGAACGCTTCTTTGACGTGGGAATCGCGGAGGAACACGCCGTAACCTTCGCGGCGGGTCTTGCCGTCCGTGGTTTGCGTCCGGTGGTAGCGGTTTATTCCACGTTTATTCAGCGGGCGGCGGATCAAATTATTCACGATGTCTGCCTTCAGAACCTGCCCGTAATTTTCGCGCTGGATCGCGGCGGCCTTGTCAGTTGTGACGGGGAGACTCATCAGGGAATCTTCGACATAAGCCTTTTTCGCCCCGCGCCGAACCTAACCATTCTTGCCCCGGCAGGGGAGGAGGAATTTGCCCTGATGTTCCAATGGGCGATTGCCCAGCCCTCCGCCGTGATGATCCGCTATCCCAAGGCTTCCTGCCCCACGGTTCCCGCCTTTTCCCTTCCTGTTGAAAAGGGCAAGGGTGTCTGGCTTAAAAAGCCGCCGGAAACAGCCGGGGGAAAAAATGTCTGCGTGGCGTTTACCGGCAGCCTTTACCCCCAAGTCCTTGCCGCCGCCGCCATCCTTGAACGCGGGGGCATTACTGCCGCCCTGTACAACCTGCGCTTTCTTAAACCCGTGGACGAAGATTTCCTTGCGGACATTATGAACCGCTATGACCTTGTGGTTTTCGCGGAGGAAGGAAGGAAAAGCGGCGGCTTTGGGGAATACGCCTGCGAGCTTGCCCTGCGCCGGAATTGCTCCTGCAAGGTTTTGGTTTTGGGAATAGGGGAAACCTTCGACGCGCTTGGCCAGCGGGAGGAACTGCTTGCCAGAACCGGCCTTGACGGCGAGGGTATCGCGGCGGCGGTTGCTGTGGCGGCGGGAGTGTAGCGCCTTTGGGAAAAGGCTCCCCCGCTGACAGGGCACTTGACAAGTTTCCTCCTTATACTCTAGGATTGGGTTATGAGTTCACAAAGTTCTTCCGTAGCAAGCGGGATTGTTGTACGCGCGTTGGCAGTCTTGACGGTGATGGTGACGATAGCGATAGGGGTGGGCCTTGGCTGGTCCCTCGCGGAAACGACAAACATCAGAAACCAGGAAAATTTTCTTGAATTCGCCCCGGCGTTGCCCACGAGGATTCTCGACATAAACGGGAATGTCATTACCGAGTTCGCCGCCGAGGAAACACGGGCGCTGGTTACCGTAAACGAGCTGCCCCGGCATCTTGTCAATGCGATTCTCGCGCGGGAAGACCCGGACTTTTTCAACCACAGAGGGTTTACCATCCGGGCCATAGCCCGCGCCGCTTACGGACAGCTTATCGGGGTGAACTTGGGCGGCGGTTCCACGATCACCCAGCAGATAGCCGGTACGCTTCACCTGGATCGCAGGGAAATGACCCTTTCCCGGAAGGTCAGGGAACTTTGGTGGGCCATTCAGATGGAACGGCGCTTTTCAAAAGACGAAATTCTTGAGATTTACCTTAACCAGATAAACATGGGGCCCGGCGTCTTTGGGGTAGAGGCGGCCAGCCAGTTCTTCTTTGGGCACAGCGCGCGGGACGTTACCTTGGCCGAGGCGGCGATACTGGCGATTCTACCCTCCAGCCCCAGCCGGTACAATCCCCTGAGCAACCCCAACGACGCCATGAACCGCCAGCGCTTTGTACTGGACCGGATGATTGGCTTTGGCTTTATAACCGGGGAAGAAGCGGACGCTTCGTTTGAAGAGTTTTGGACGAATTTTGACTTTACCAGGGCCTCGGTCGCGGCGTATTTCCGCCGGACGGACGCGGCCCCGTGGTTTAGCGAACACGTGCGCCGGGAATTGTCCTCCCTTATGTACGGCACGATGGATTTTCACCGGGACGGCTTTACGGTTCACACCACCCTGAACATGAGGCATCAGGCGGCGGCGGAGCGGCTCATGGAAGCCGGGCTTAGGCGGGCGAACACGGAGTTCGCGCGGTCGGCGGCGATGCCCCTGGTGGAAGTGGAAAGAACATGGCGGCCTCTGGTGGAGCTTCTTTCCCTCTATTTCGATCTTGATCAAATCCATTCGACTTCGGACGCCCAGAGCCGGCAACGGGCCGCTGACCAGTACAACATGGTCATTAACCCCGTGGTGGACTTGGCGGCGCTACTCTTTGGGATTCCGGAACTCAAGCCCGCTACCAGTGTAAGTTTCGCCAGCCGCAGGGCAATGGCGGAGCGGAGCGTCGTAGAAGGGGCGCTGGTTTCCATAGAAAACGATACGGGCCACATCACCGCCCTTATCGGCGGCTCCAGATTTGACCAGACAAACCAGTTTATCCGGGCTACACAGGGCCGCCTTCAGACGGGTAGCGCCTTTAAGCCCCTTTACTACTCCGCGGCCATAGACAGCCGGAGGTTTACCGCCGCTAGCAGGCTAAACGACCTGCCCATCGTGTTCCATAACGAGGACGGAACCCCGTACATACCCCTGAACTTCATGGGAAGGTGGAGGGGTACGGTGCTTCTGTACGATTCCCTGGCTCAGTCCATGAATGTGCCGTCTATCGCGATACTGGACGGCATAGGCTTTGACGCCGCCATTAACCGTTCTGCCGCCCTCCTTGGCTACACAAATCAGGACGAGATTCGGGCGCGGTTTCCAAGAGTGTTCCCCTTGGGATTGGGGGTAAACTCCACCTCCCCGATCAGAATGGCTAGGGCCTTCGCGATATTCGGCAACCAAGGCCGGGAAGTTACGCCCATCGCGATCCGATCCATCGAAGACCGCAACGGAAGGGTTATCATGGATATTGAGCGGGAACTTGTAACGGAAAAACGGCGAAGGGGTAACGCCATTCAGGTGGTAAGCCCCCAAAACGCCTATATAGTGTCCAGAATGCTCCAAAGAACTGTTGAGCGCGGCCCGTCAGGGCACGGAACCCTCTGGAATCCTTCCGGCTGGGGTTCCAGATTTGTGTTCAGGGACGAAAACGGAAACAACTTCAGCATGCCTATGGCCGGGAAAACCGGGACAACCCAAAACTGGCAGGATGCGTGGACTGTGGGGCACTCCCCCTACTTTACGACCGCCGTGTGGTTCGGCTTTGACAGGCCCGGAAACTCTCTTGGCCTTACCCTTACCGGCTCCACCCTCGCCGGCCCGATATGGGCGGAATATATGCGGGAGATACATCTGGGCCTTCCGTTCAGGGACTTCGCCCGCCCCAACTCTGGCATTGTTAGTGTAACAGTATGTACAAGGTCCGGGCTGTTAAGAACTTCCTATTGTACCCACGGGCAGACCACGCTTCCCTTCCTTGAAGGCACTCAGCCGGTAGCCTTCTGCGATTACCACGGTAATACCAGAGTAAGGGAGATTGGCGTCAGGCACATTCAACTGGATGACAGGTTTATTGACACCAGCAGCATGGTGGCAGACCTTTCCCTGCCGGTTATACGGGACGAGCAGTTGCTAAGGGAGTTCCAGGCGGCGCAGTCGCCGCAAGCCGGGCGGGCGCAGGCCGTAAGGCGGCCCCCGGGCAGGAATGTTCCGGCTCCAGCGGCGGTTCCGGCCCCCGCCCCGGCGGTAGTTCCCGGCCCGGATCCCCTGCTGGACACGTTACTGCCGCTTCCTTCTCTGACTTTGCCTGATATTGATCTTCTGCCGCCTGTCCCGTCTTTGTCGTTGCCTGACATCTTGCCCGACACTGCGGTAATGGTTATCCCACAGGAGGAAGAGTTTGACAGCGAGTTGCCCCTTGTCCCTGAAGATTCAGACGGGGCGGGCCTTGAAACGGATTTTGTTACAATGCCGGCTCCCTTGTTCAACCCTCTTATAGACTGACATCACTGCTGAGGGTTTCATGCTGGTTCCCATTGAAGACATAAAGGTAAAGAAGCGGCTTAGAAAGGAAATGGGGGACATCGCGGCCTTGGCGGACAGCATGAGGCGCTTTGGCCAGATAAGCCCCATTTTGATTACCAGAAAAAATTTCCTTGTCGCCGGGGGAAGACGGCTGGAAGCCGCCCGTTCCCTTGGGTGGAGAACCATAAACGCGATAGAGGTTGATATTTCGGATGAACTTGCGAAGCTGGAATATGAGCTGGAGGAAAATGCCCAGCGTCTGGATTTTTCCGCCGAAGAGGCCAGCGAAGCCGCAAGGAAAATACAGCAATTAAAAAATCCCTCCCTGTTCCGCCGCCTTTTTAACGCGGTAGTCAGGTTTTTCAGGAAGCTCTTCGCTATCGAATAGATGAAATCGTGAGTATCAGAAACCTTTACAGGCTTAAACATTTGCCGCTGTTCCCAAGGGTGGAATTTAGAAAAATCAGTTACTTCGGGAATATCGGAATAATCTATATCTTCATCTTTGATAGCGTCCACCCTGTTGTCCCAATCTTCTTTAGTAGGTTTAGGTCGCTTTCCGAATAATAGCGAACAATTTTCATTGTAGACCTCCGTCTCGTTTTTGCTAGCATGTCGAGCAGAAATAATACGGATAGTATCTTCCTCTGCCCATACTATACTTACAAGCAATATCCGCCTTTTGACGTTTTCAAAAACAATGTAACGATCCTCATTTATGCTATGTGCCTCATCATAGAAACATAGGCGGCGCGGGTCTTCTAGCGCTATTTTAGCCTGTTCAAAGCTGACAGCGTGCTTTCTGATGTTACTAAGATTCTTAAACCGTATATCCACCCCTGCCGGGCATTGTACCGCTCATCTCACGCGCGGCGGGGGTGGCTGTGCGGTAAATCAGTTACCCAACTGGGCAAAGGCTTCCTGCCCCGCACGGGTTAGCCCGTTGACCGACAGGGTAGCCCCGCCGAAAGTGTCGACATAGTGCGGCGTCCATCCAAAGCCAGCGTGATTATCCTCTTCAAAAATAGGGGGTAGGCGATTGTTGGCTATAACATAATATCTCCAAGCTTCAAAGCGGCCTTCTACCCATTCCATCGGCTCGCCGTGTTCGACTTCGCTGGTAGAAACAACAACGCCGCCATACCAGTAGATAGTTACCGTAACCCAATCATGCTGACCAAACGCAGTGCCGGTTCTCTGCTCCGCACCCGGCGGCGGCGGGGGTATATAGATAGCGGGGTTTTCGATGGGGCCAAAGGGACATCCGGCGAACAAAAGGCCAAGTCCCAAAACAACAAACGCCAGCGGCGACAATTTCTTTTTCATTCGTAATCCTTCCATTAAAAATCTAAACTTACATAACTAAAGCCACCCCTGTTACGGGATGGCTTTAGCGCTTACACTAGCTAATTCCGAACTTTAATCTTCAAATACGACAGACGGCCAAGGCGCACCGGCATTGTCAATGGGCAATGTGTGTGGAATGCCCAAAATGCCCCGTGCCGCATGAAGGCCGGAAAGACCGCCCTGAAGACCAGCAACCCCGACCGATGTCATGCTCTGGTACTGGTAGCCGTAGAACCAGCGGTTGGCCGCCGCTCCCGCCGCATACAGGTTGCGGATGATGTTCGCCGGATTTGCCGGTACAATGTAGTTCACGTTAAAGTCGCTCTCAAATCCTGCTTCTCCGCCAGCGGTCAAGGGAAGTTCTTCCCTAAGCACCCGGCCCCACATATCGGTGGCAAGGCCGCCCGTGGAATCCCACACGGCGGGATGCATCCGTATTGCCCAGAAAATGCCGGTTTCCGTTCCGTCAGGGGCATCGCCGGGAAGGAAGCGAATAAGGTTACCGTTGCCAGCGCCCGCCGCTTTGCCAAGCCAGCCGGGCCTGTGGTTGGGATGAGCCGGATCAGTAAGCGGGTCTGCCCACGTACCGCCGTTCCCAGCCGCAATGACTGCCGCATCATACGTTACTACCTCGTTTACAAAAGCGGTAACCGCAGCTCCGGTAAGCCCCATCGCGGCGGCAAGCTCGGCAAGGGTGGTTCCCCTAACAAGTTCCTGTCGGCGCATATCGCCTTCGGGCAATGTTTGCAGAAAGTTCCATACCGTTTCCAGAACTTGTATCCGCGGCCGTGCGTTAGCAGCGCCAGCAGGGTCAGGCCCAGCAAGGCCAGCGCCAGCTTGGATATTGGGGCCAAGATCAACGCTGCTAAAAATCGCCCAGACTGGCCAGTTTTCCGCCCTTGTCATGTCGTAGATCATGGCGTTGCTCAATGCGGCCTCGGCCCTAAAGCGTAGGCCCTGATTGTTCACCATAATTTGGGCGACACGCCACATTGGGGCAGTTGCGCCAAACCCGGCGGCATTGCCAAAGAACGCGCCCCAGTTTCCGACAGGTGGCACTAGCGGATCGCTTCCGTCTGTGGGAAGAGGATATATCCTGGGCATGACATACGCGCCCATGCCGATTCCCCGCAAATGCCGCGCCAGATTCATGGCGTTGTTAATCGCGCCGTAATTGGCGGTTATGGCGGCTCCAATATCCATAGCCATTATTATGCCTGTCCCGTAGCTGTTCACGTGTCCGGTAGGCGCAAAGTGGGCGGCGGCTACATTGCCGTGGGCAGGTACAAGGCCGGCGGCGATTACTTCGTCCGCGCGCAGGTTAGAGAACCCGCCGGAAGAAATAATGACCCTACGGGCCGCGATCCGCTCTTCCCGCCCAGTGGGAGTACCTAAGATGGTGTTTTGAACCGCAGTGCCGGTGGGGTTGCCCATCATTTCCCTTGTTACTACGCCAATAACAGATGTGGCGTTAGTGGCAGGCCCGGTTGTAATAAGCTCCGTTGCTTGGGTGTTCAAGCGTATCTCCGCAAGACCGTTGTTCCCAATCCGGTTAAACATCGCGCTTGTGGTAGCCGCAGTGCCAAGGCCGTGGCGGCCCCGGCGGTGAAGGAGGGAATTGATGCTTTGCATTTGCCGGAACGCCGCCCACGATTTACTCCAGTTGGGGTAGTTCGCGGGAAGCGGGATATGCTGAAAATGATTCTCGTCGCCGGCAATGCCCGCATCGCCGTGGTTGCCAGCGCCCATAGCGACCGGGCTCCGGAGGTATACCGTAAACAAGGTCCTGAAGTGGTTAAAATCAGTTCGCTGTACGGCGTGCCATTGGGCCTGATTTCCGGGCTGGGCATTACCGGGCCCGGCGGTGTTGGTCATGCCGCCCCAAATGTGACGCTTTTCAACCAAGAGTACGCTCAGGTCGTTCCAGATGTCGGGATTCTGCATGGGGGCCTCGGAAGGAACACCCCACGCCCCTACTATCGGGTCAAAGTCATTGGCCTGTTCTGCGCCCCCGGCCCGCGCCGCAAACACGGCGCTGCCCCCGGCGGCCCCGGCCCCGACTACGATAATGTCAAAGGCTTGGGTAAACGGATAGGTGGCCCCGGTTCCACGGGCAGACCAGTCGCTGTAATACGGGCCGGCTACCGCCTGCACCCACACCGCGTACAGAGTCTCTCTGGCAAGCCCGGTAACTGTTACGGATGTTCCGGTATGAAGGCCGCCAAAGTAGGTGTAGCCTACCAGCGGGTCTACGCTCGTGGCGCTAAACCGTATCCGGTAGCCTTGCACAAGGTAGCCATACGGGGCTTCCCATTCCACAAGCAGACTGTTGTCCGCTCCGATAACACTGCTAACGGTAAGAACCTGCACCGCGCCCGGTTCGGCAAAGAGCATCGGTACGGCGGTTACAACCGCTGACCATGTAGTCCACACATCGTAGTCGTTCACGGCCCGTACCTGAAACTCGTAGGTAACGCCGTCAACCAGCCCGGTAAAGAGCATTGTGATTGCGTCCGGCGGCGTGGGAGTGTGCTCTACCCAGTCCCCTGCGGGAAGATAGCGGAAGCGCACTTCGTACTCCACGGCGTTTGCCGAGGCATCCCATGTCAATTCAATTTCGCCGGAGATTCCGGTGGCGGATGCCTGTACATTGGCGGGGATTGCGGCAGGGCTTGGCGTGGGAGCCATTCTTTCAGAGTAGCTCCATGCGCTTATGCCCGCTGTGTTCACTGCCCGTACCCACACGTAGTAATAGTCAAAGTTGGTAAGTCCGGTAATCGTGTAATACAAGCCGGTGATGGTGGGGATTATCGTTTTGTCCCCTTCATCTACTTCCTCGTCCGGGTCAGCGGGAACCGGAGCCCACGCCAGATCGTAGGAAACGGCCCGTGCTGCCGCAGCCCATCGCACGGTCAGCGTTCCCGAATCGGGTTCCACTGCCGTTATTTCCGGCGTTTCCGGCGGGAGCAGCGCAGGCCCTCCGCCGCCGCCATTGTTGCCGGGACACCCGGCAAGAGCCAGCGCGCCAGCCAACAGTACGGCAAACGCTGCCGTAAGTTTTGCTGGTCTTAAGAACTTCATCATAATAACCTCCATAACATTTAATAAAACGTCTTTTCCGGCATATGCCTTGCTTAAAACCTACAATAGTCCCGGAGCTTTTAGCGGAAAAATAGCGCAATCGAAGCAAACAAATATTTAGAATACCGCATTTGCGCTATTGGGAAGCAAAAAAATCCCAATGGCGTATATAGTCAAAGCAATACAACTGCCAAGTGGCTTTCAGGAGGAATAAAACGGCATGAAAAAGGTAATTATTGTGTTTGTAATGGCGGGCGTTCTGGCGGGCAGCGCCTTTGCCCAAGTGTCATTCAGCGGGGAAGCGTCTATGGGTATCCGGCTTACCAACCCGCCCGGCGGCGATGAGTCAATCACCACTCAGCACCGGGACGATATACTTACGGCCCCCCGGTTCGACCTTTCCGCCACGGTTACAAGGGAAAACTACGGCGCGCGGCTTGTTACAAGGGCCCAAGGCTCCCCGGCGCAGGGCGGAACCTTCGGCGTGCGGGGGATTTACGGCTGGGTCGATTTTAACGGGCTGGCCTCCGCCAACGACTCGCTGCGCGTCGCGATAGGCAATTTTGCCGACGGCCTGTGGGTTATGCAGTTGGACGCCGACTTTTCCGAGCAGATTATCGACCTTGTACAGCCGGGCCTTCACCTTACCTACGCTACGCCCCTGCAAGGGCTGACGGTTGGGGCGGCGTTCCGGGCGGCGGGGCAGGACATGGAAACGCTTGCCGAGCAGATGATGTTTGGCGGCACGTTTATCACCCCGTTTTTTAGCACGATTTTCGCCTACGACCTTGGCAACAACGGGCGCACCTTGTTTGGCGTCAATGTCCCCACCTTTGGCTTCGCGGGCCTTCACGATTTGTCGGCGGGCTTTAAGCTTTTCGGCATGAACTTCGCCACATGGGATTCCACCAGCCCCGGCTTCATGGGCATCCTTACAATGTATCAAAGGGTCGGCTACAGAATATCGTGGCCCCTGAGCGTCAGCCTTATCGCAAGCCAGCGGCTCTTCGGCAGTCCCGACGTAAATGACGTGGAACTGATGTTCGGCCCCGGCGTCGCCTACAGAATCAACCCCGACTTAACGGCTTCTTTCAGGGCCATGCTGGATTCCCCGGATCACTTTTCTACCACAAACATGACCCTGCGGCCCGCCATTGAACTTATGCTCACTGGCCCCGCTCTTTTCTATGCTGAATACGAATTCCGCCTGCCGGACATCGGCTCATCGAACCCCGGCAACAGGGCCGTCCACACCATCGGCTTTGGCTTGGAAATCAGGGCGTTCTAGGGCAGGCCGCGCCGCCGGGGTGTCGGCGGCGTGGAAGCGGTCGCCGCAATGTGATATTGCAATTGCGGTATTTATCGTAACATAAACACGTCAATTTCAATATCATCGAACAAAAAATACCGCAATTGCTGTATTTTTGAAAACAATGGCTGACTTTAAGACCAATTTAAGGGCCGAACTTGATTACCTTGACCTGACCGTTAAGGAGTTAAGCGTTAAAACGGGAATTGCCAAGGGGACGCTGGACTGCTACCTTGGCGCGCGGGCCTCGATGCCCCCGGCGGACATCGCTGCGAAGATAGCCGGAGCGTTAGGCGTAACGGTCGAATACCTTGTGCAGGGCGGGGAAGCGAAAAGGCAGGAAAAAGTATCGGGCTACTATATCAAGTCGATAAACCAACTGCTAACAGAGCTTGGCGAAAAGGACGTGGAAACGATACTTGCCCTTTCAAAAGTGCTGAAAGCTCAAGGGGAAAAGAAATAAAGCCCCGCGCGGTTCGCCGCCTGACAGCCCCATTGACATTCCATGCCTTTTGGGGGTAGGTTATGGCAACGGGCGCATAACTCAGCTGGTTAGAGTGCTTGCTTTACACGCAAGATGTCCCTGGTTCGAATCCGGGTGTGCCCATAGGGATTACGCTGTATCCCTCTTGAAATTTATTGAAAAACGTGCTATCTTTTCACAAATGACGACATCTGTTTCTTCCCTGTCGTTTTAAGTTTGATCCACGGAGAGCATTAAGGAGTAGTTGCAAAATGGACACCTCGGGTAATCGGGCTGATGTCCGCAAGATGCGGAATATCGGAATTAGCGCGCACATAGATTCAGGGAAAACCACCCTTTCTGAACGTATTTTATTTTACAGCAAAAAAATTCACGCTGTCCACGAAGTCCGGGGCAAGGACGGGGTCGGCGCAACAATGGATCACATGGAACTGGAGCGGGAGCGGGGCATCACCATTCAGTCCGCCGCGACTCAGGTTCAATGGAAGGATTATACCGTTAACCTTATCGACACGCCCGGGCACGTAGATTTCACCATCGAAGTCGAGCGGTCGCTGCGGGTGCTGGACGGGGCAATCCTTGTGCTGTGCGCCGTGGGCGGGGTTCAGTCCCAGTCTATCACCGTTGACCGCCAGCTTAAACGCTACCACGTGCCTCGCATCGCCTTTGTAAACAAGTGCGACCGCACCGGGGCAAACCCCTTCCGGGTAAAAAACCAGCTTCGGGAAAAACTGGCCCTTAACGCCGTAATGGTTCAAATCCCCATCGGCCTTGAAGATAAGCTCGAAGGGGTTGTAGACCTTATTTCCATGAAGGCCGTTTACTTTGACGGCGACAACGGGACGGAAATTCGCCACGCGGAAATCCCCGGACACCTTAAAGCCGACGCGGAAAAGCACCGGGAAGAGTTAATTGACGAAGCATCCCTCTTTTCCGATGAACTTGCCGAAAAATATCTTGCCGGAGAGGCCATAAGCGAAGAACTCTTGCGGGCCGCCATCCGTAAGGGAACTCTCGCCGAAAGTTTTGTGCCGGTCATGATAGGCTCCGCGTACAAGTTTAAGGGCATTCAGCCTCTTCTGGACGGGGTAAGCTACTATCTTCCCGATCCCACGGAAGTAAAAAACTACGCCCTTGACTTGGACAACAACGAAGAAAAGAAAGAACTCACCGCGGACGAAAAAAAGCCCACGGTGGCGCTGGGCTTTAAGCTCGAAGACGGACAGTACGGGCAGCTTACCTACGTGCGTATTTATCAGGGGGCTCTTAAAAAGGGCGAAGAGCTGATGAACACCCGCGCCCGGAAAAAGTTCAAAGTAGGCCGCCTTGTGCGTATGCATTCGGACAATATGGAAGACATTAACGAAGCGGCTCCGGGGGACATCGTGGCCCTTTTCGGCATTGAGTGCGCCTCTGGAGACACGTTCTGCGGCAGCGGCCTGAATTACGCCATGACATCCATGTACGTGCCAGAACCGGTAATTTCCCTTGCCGTTACTCCCAAGGACAAAAAAAGCGCCGATCAGATGGGCAAGGCCCTTAACCGCTTTACCAAGGAAGACCCCACGTTCAGAAGTTTTGTTGACCCCGAATCCAACCAGTGCATCATTCAGGGCATGGGCGAACTTCACCTTGAAGTCTACATTGAGCGGATGCGCCGCGAGTACAAGTCCGAAGTAGAAACGGGTATGCCGCAGGTAGCCTACCGGGAAACGATAACCTCCAGGGCCGAGTACAACTACACCCACAAGAAGCAGACCGGCGGCTCCGGTCAGTACGGGCGGGTCGCGGGCTACATGGAACCGCTCGCGGACGTGGACTACGAGTTTGTGGACAATATAAAGGGCGGCGCTATTCCCTCCGAGTATGTGCCTTCCTGCGATAAAGGCTTTAAGGAGGCCGTGAAAAAGGGCAGTCTTATCGGGTTTCCGGTCGTCAATATCCGTTGTGTTATCGACGACGGGCAGAGCCACCCTGTGGACTCGTCGGATATCGCCTTCCAGTCCGCCGCTATCGGCGCTTTCAGGGAGGCGTACTCGAAAGCCAAGCCCTGCATACTGGAGCCCATCATGAAAGTCGCCGTGGAAGGCCCCACGGAATTTCAGGGAAATATTTTCGCCTCTATCAACCAAAGGCGTGGTATAATATTATCCTCCACCGAAGACGGAGCGTTTTCCAGAGTGGAAGCGGAAGTGCCTTTAAGCGAAATGTTCGGCTATTCTACGGTGCTTCGCTCCCTTACCCAAGGCAAGGCCGAGTTTACTATGGAGTTTGAAAAGTACGGAAGGGTTCCAATGAGCATTTCCGAAGAGCTTGTTAAAGAAGCGGAAGAGAAGCGAAGAAAAGAACAGAGGTAAGGAGATTAATACGATGGTCATAAGCGAACTTATACGGCGCAGTCCCATACGGGTTTTTGAGCAGGCCATTAACGGCAGGCTTGGCCCGGGAGAACTTGGCGTTATCGCCGCGCCTTCGGGTATCGGCAAAACGTCGGTGCTTGTCCAGATTGGTCTGGACAAGCTGCTGCAAGGCAAGCGGGTAATTCACGTTTCGTTTACCCAGCACACCGACTACGTCCTTGTCTGGTACAAAGACCTCTTTAATGAGTTTATCAAAAAGAGAAATCTCCAGAACGAAAAGGACGTGAAAAACGACATTGACAAAAACCGGGTGCTGATGAAGTTTAATCAGGAAGGGCTGTCCGTTGACCAAATCCTGAAAAGCATCCGGGCGCTGATCAAGGACGGCGGCTTTAACGCCGATGCCGTGATCGTTGACGGCCTTAATTTTTCAAAGATAAAGAAAGACCACGTGTGCGCTTTTAAGACCTTTGCCGTGGAAATGGGCGTGGCGATGTGGTGTTCCTGCACCGTCAAAGGCGAGGAGCCCTTCTATGACAAGCGGAACATTCCCCTGGTTCTGTCTGACTACGCGGAACTTTTTGAGGTTATCATTGTCCTAGAGCCCAAGCAGGACAACATTACCCTTACGGTTTCCCGTGCGAGGGATGTCAAGATTCCTGAAAGCCTGGCCCTTAAGCTGGATCCCAAGACCCTGCTGATACTGGAGAACTAGGCTCTGACCGGGTATGGCGTTTTGCCAGCCCCCCAAAAGCCCGGCGCGGATGCACCGGGTTTTTTCGCGTTTGCCAAGAGCGGACGACGGGAGTCGAACCCGCGTCACAAGCTTGGGAAGCTTGGATAATGCCGTTATATGACGTCCGCACGATGTTCGAGACTTCACTCTAACCCAGAATGGGTTGAGTGTCAATACCGCGCGTTGCCTCATAAAAAGTCTAACCGTAAAGAAGTATGCCTCAAAATAAAAACCTAACCCAAATACGCTAGACTTTGCTCCATTAGGTGCACATCACTATTGACACGAAGCTGACGGTTCTGTACACTCATTTTACGTATCAACAGGCGTTTTACCGTGTGTTTTTATTGTTTACCGGGCTTTTAGCTCAGTTGGTTAGAGCTGCGGACTCATAATCCGTAGGTCCCTGGTTCAAGTCCAGGAAGGCCCATCTGCTAATTCCTTATAATATAAGGAATTACGAAAATGCATTTTTGTAATTTTATTAAGTTTGGTAGCGTTCCCCCGATCGTATCGATAAGAGCGGGTATCGCCGCTTATTTTCCGCGTATTTTTTTTCTTGACGCCGCCCGATCCCGTGGTATAATGGTTATTCTCAAATAACACGGCAAGTCAGCCACATAAGGAGTCTAAAATGCGTATTGGAACAGTTAAGGAAATAAAACACAACGAATACCGGGTCGGCCTTACGCCGAATAACGCGCGGGAGTACGTAAACCACGGGCACGAGGTGTTTGTGCAGGCCGGGGCGGGCGCTGAGTCCGCGCTGCCGGACGAGGCCTACGCCGCCGCCGGGGCCGTGATTTTGGGCACGGCGCGGGAAGTATGGGAAACCTGCGACATGGTTATCAAAGTCAAGGAGCCGTTGGCCGCTGAGTATCCCCTTATGCGGGAAGATCAAATCATTTACACGTACCTGCACCTGGCGGCGGACAGGGCATTGACAGAGGCGCTGTTAGAGTGCAAAACAAAGGCCGTGGCCTACGAAACCATCCGGGGGGCGGACGGCGGGCTTCCACTCTTGCGGCCAATGAGCGAAATTGCCGGAAAACTAAGCGTGCAGGCCGGGGCGCGCTGCCTTGAAAAGCCGATGGGCGGCAGGGGCGTGCTGCTTGGCGGGGCGGTCGGCGTACACAAGGCCAATGTCGTCATTATCGGAGGGGGCATTGTCGGAACGGGGGCGCTGAAAATGGCGATGGGGATGGGCGCTACGGTTACGATTTTTGACAACAACGTAGACCGTCTGGCGTATCTGGATGACGTGTTCGCCGTGCAGACCATGTACTCGAACCTCGCCAACATAGAAGCCGCCCTCCCCTATGCCGATCTGGTTATCGGGGCGGTGCTGATACCCGGAGGGGCCGCGCCAAAACTTATCCGGCGGGAGTTCCTTAAAAGCATGAAGCCCGGATCGGTTATCGTGGACGTGGCGGTGGATCAGGGCGGATGCTGCGAGACCACCAAGGTTACCTACCACGACAACCCCACCTTCGTAGTGGACGGCGTGGTGCATTACTGCGTTGCCAATATGCCCGGAGCCGTAAGCCAGACATCGACTTTCGCCCTGACCAACGCCACACTGCACTACGGCCTTAAAATAGCCGGGCTGGGACTGGAAGCTGCCGCCAAAGCGGACGAGGGCCTGGCGCTGGGGGTAAACTGCTACAAAGGGCATCTTACCTGCGAGCCTGTGGCGCAGGACTTTGGCATGACGTACACGGCGCTGGATAGCATGCTGTGAAGCCCCCGCCACGCGCGAACCACACCGGGCCGCCCATCCTCCATTCAAAGGAATACTGCGTATCCGCGCCGGGCAAGGGGCGAACGGACAGGTTAGTTAGAAAGGCCGCGCGGAAAGAGACAACAGGCGCTTGCCCAAAGGCGCGATCCTCGCTGGAATCCACAAGGGCCGCGCACAGAACGGGGGGCGCATACGCGCAAAGGACTTTTTCCCGCGCTGTTTCGGGAATAGCCGCTTCAGGAATGGCAAGGTCCAGGCGGGGGCCGAAAAAATACCCCGCCAAGGGGCAGCGCGCAAAGGCCGCTGTGGAAGTTTGGAGTTTCCCGCCCGTTTTGGCGGCCCGGCTCAGGATATTCGCGGCAAGCTCCTTTAGCTCTAGGCGGCTAAAGGGCCGGGACACACAGGCAAGGGGAGCGCACACCGGGAAGGAAAGCGCCCCGCAAACCCCCGCGGTGAAAAGCTGTGTCCGGTATTCCTCTACGGGCTTTAATGAATCCCGGTGGGGGACGATAATAATGAAATGAGAGACCTGTGTCCGTTTTGCCCGTGTATCCAAAAACATTTTTCCGTGTTATACTAAATATATGGAACGCCCCGTTCAGGCATTCCGTTATTTCAAATATACCAAGGAATTGCGATGAAGTTTAAGACCAAGCTGCTGGTGGACCGGTTTTCGTCCATTATATCCCAATGGTCTGGCGTGGAGTGCGTGTCCCTGAACGAGGCCGCCCTGCCCGATACGCTAGACCCCTATTTTGCGCTGATCATGGACATTTACTACCGGGGCCTCATCCCCGGGCCACGGGAGCGCCAAGAGCTTTACGGCGAGGATGTGCAGGCATTCGAGACTTCGGGGCAGGGAAACAAAGACCGCTTTCTAATAGGAAACCTTCCCGTGCGCCTTGAGTACAAGTCCGTTAGCCTTATCGAAGAGCTGGTTGCCATCGCCGACACCAAGTTCGATTCCCTCTGGTTCATTAAGGATTCGGGCACGTACAGTTTTTACCGGCTTACCAATGGGGAAATTATTTTTTCCCAGAACGACTGGATCTCCGGCATACGCCGGCGGCTGACCAATCTGGGGGACGAGTTCTGGCAGATTATGCGCAGCGCCCACGAGTCCAAAATGGAGCATTTTCTGGGCGATCTTGGGGCGGCCTGTATGCGGGACGATGATTTTTTCTACCTTATATCTTCCGCCGGGTTCATAAAAAACGCCTGCCTTACCCTGTTCTGCGTCAACCGGTGTTTTGAGCCCTCGCACCGGGCGTATCACGACAAAGTGCTGGAACTAAAAACCCTGCCTGACTCTTTTCCCGCTTATCTGGAAACATTTCTCCGGTCGGAACCGGAACTAACCATGGAACGCAAGTATTCCATGGCTCAATACATCGCCAAAGGAATTGTAGCTTTATGAAAAAACCGTTGACACGAGGCCGGGCGCTCGGCATTCTTCTTTTTACGGCGCTCTGCGTAATTATGGGCGTTAAGTTTTTCTCGGTATTCGCCGTAGGCTCCCCGGATGCCGGGCTGGACGGCGTAACTGCCGTGAGCGCTGTGCCTGCCGCGCTTCCCCCCGCTGGCGGCGTCCCCGGACAGGCCCTTATTCACGAGGCCGTTCAGGAACTGCCGCCCGCCCCCGCCCCGGCGCTCCCCGTTCCCCTGTTTCCTCTGGAGTACGCCTTGGCCCCCATCCCCCTAGACCCTTGGGATATGCTTACATTCCCCGTCCAGAACTGGCGGGACAGCCGCTTTGAGCTTTTCAGTTGGGACCGGTATCCTGAAATACTTATTCTGGACATTTCCACGAAGGAAATGCAGGACCGGCTTCTAAAACGGCTGGCCTTTTTCGCCGAGAAAGCGGGCTTCCGGGGACGGCTGGCCTACGACCACGAGATCGCCCACCTGCACGGCTGGAACGCGCACAACTACCGGGCCGAAGATTTGGCCGTCTTTTTCGAGACGGCGCGGAGAACCGGCTTTCCCCTTTTGGACGAGGAATGGGAACTGGAAGCGATGCTTTTAAGAGCGGGCGTTCTGCGGGTGGACTCCGCCTCCCGGATTGTTCCGGGCAGGGGGGCCGTTCTTTCCCTTACACGGGAATCCGTGCCCGCCCTTCGCACACGCTTTATGGCGCACGAGGTATTCCACGGCCTTTATTTCATTTACGAGGATTTTAGGGAGTTTTCCCGCCAGCGCTGGGAAGCCTTTCCCGAATTCGGCAGAAGGTTCCTGCTTACCTTTTTCGAGATTCAGGCGTACTGCACCGAGTACGACTTCCTTGTAATTAACGAGTTCATGGGCCACTTGCTCCAACTGCCCCTGTCCCAAGCCCCGTGGTACTTCGGGCAGCACGTGCCCAACCGCCTGTTCCGTGAGGGTTTTAGCCACGCGCTTCCCGGCAGGTACGAAGTGCGGGACGGCGGCGTGCGCTTTTGGCCCGATCTCGCCGATGCCTTTACCGCCGAGGCCGAGGTCTTTTCCCGCTATGTCGATGAGCGCTGGGGTCTTGTCGCCGGGCGGGTGTGGAGGCATCGGTAACAGCGCCCTCCGTAGTTAGAACGGCAACCCGGCAGGGGATGGCTTTACATGAGTTTTTCACGGCCGTAACGGCGGCCTGCTCGATGCCGTGGCAGCAAGGGACTTCCATGCGGGCCACTGTTACCGATTGAATGTCATTCGCGGCGATAATTTCGGTAAGTTTTTCCGTGTAATCGGTGGCGTCCAGCTTGGGGCAACCGATGATGGTGATCCTGTCTTTCATGAACCGGGCGTGGAACTCTCCGCAAGCGTACGCCGCGCAGTCCGCCGCGACCAACAGATGCGCGCCTGAGAAAAAGGGCGCGCCGGGCATTACAAGCTTAATTTGCACCGGCCATTGGCGCAGGCAGCTTGAAGCGCCGGAAGGTTCAGGCGTTTCTTTCACGGCATCTTCGCCGCCCTCGATGCCCTCGAAACGTATCGCCGATACAGGGCACACCGGCAGACAGTTCCCAAGCCCGTCGCAGTAGTCTTCCCGTAAGAGCCTGGCCTTGCCGTCAACAACGCCGATAGCCGCCTCGTGGCAGGCCGCGGCGCACAGACCGCAACCCATGCATTTTTCGCTGTCGATTACGATTTTTTTCCGTCTCATGGCGGGGTTCCTTCAAGGGCCTGACTCGAACAACAACACGGGAGCAGGGGAGGCTGCGTTATGCGCTATCTGCCTGTGCTTCCCCCTGCTCCCCCTGGAATTATCTGCCTGTCGCCGCGCTCAACCCGGCGATGCGTCCAAAGACAATAATGTCGATCATGGCGTTGCCGCCAAGCCGGTTGTTGCCGTGAATGCCGCCGACAGCTTCACCTGCGGCGTAGAAACCGGGGATGGGAGTTCCGGCGGCGGAAAGCACCCGTGTCTCGGTGTCAATATGAACGCCGCCCATCGTGTGGTGTATCGCCGGGACTACCTCGATGGCGTAGAAGGGCGGCACGCTTAAAGAGCGGGCCATGCTTGTGCGGCCAAACTCCCCATCGTTTCCGGAAGCGAACGCCTGATTGTACACGGCGATAGTTCTTGCCATTGCCGCCCCGCCGTCAGCCGCCCCAAGAAGCGCGCCCAGCGCTTCGGGTGTTGCCGCTTCGTACACAAAGCCCCGCCGTATGTAACTTTCAATCGCCGCAAGGCTCCTGCGCACCGAGTCATCGAATACAAGGAAGGCGCTTCCGCCCGGCTGGGCCAGAATCCGCTCGGAAACAAGGTCACGGAATCCCATTTCATCAACAAAGCGCAGGCCCTCCCTGCTTGTCATAATAGCGCCGTTTCCCCGCACCGCTTCGGTAATCATCTCCCTGTCGGGGGCGTGGGTGGGGTGAGTCTGAATCTGCTCCATGTCCACCAAGGCGGCTCCGGCCCTCTGCGCCATGCGTATGCCTTCGCCCGTGGCTCCGGGCTGGTTTGTTGTGGCAAAGCCCCGCAGCGAGGGAACCAGCGCCGCCGCCATGCTGTTGTTCGCCCCGAATCCGCCTGAGGCGAGGATAACGGCATCGGCGCTGACCCTGTGCCTTCTGCCCCTGTACGAGACGACAACCCCGGTTACCCGCCCGCCCTGGGACGTAATCGCGGTAACTTCGGCGTTCAGAATCAGGGGGATGCCCAGAACTTCCACAACCTGCCGGTGCAGGGCCGCCGTTACTTCCGGGCCGACCATCGCCCCGCCGGTGGGCCGGTGCGCCCGGTTTACCGAGGCTCCGCCAAGGCGGCCTACATCGCTTAAATCAGCGCCCATGCCCGACAGCCACGAAATCGCCGAGGCCGATTGGTCGGCCAAAAGCCGTACCAGCACGGAATCGTTGATGTAGCCGCCGCCCCTCATGGTGTCGTCGTAAAAGAGGGCCGCCGAGTCGGTTATTCCGGCCCGCGCCTGATACACCGTTCCGGCGGCGTTCATGCCCCCGGTGGCCCTGACAGTGTTGCCCCCGACCATGCCCATTTTCTCGAAAATAACGACATCGGCGCCCGCTTCCCTCGCGGCTATGGCGGCGGAAAGCCCCGCCCCGCCCGCGCCGATTATCACCACCCCGTGGGATGAGTTAAAGCCGGCATCGCCCCGTCCCGGTGTGCCCGTACACGAAAGCGTGACAAGCCCCGCCGCGATAATCAGGGCCGCAAGTCCAACCGTCAGTTTTCCTAGTCTCTTCATAAATACTCCTTAGAATGTTCTATATGTTCTATAAAAAAGAGGATAGCCGATTGTGTGCCTGCTGTCAAATTTCTTCCCCCCACCGCGCATGAACATTTCCGCCAAAAGCCCCGGCAGGGGAGGATATACGGTTTAAGAAGCCCGTCCAAGGAACACGGCTCCGGAGCCTCGGTCTCCTTCGCCTAAGAATTTGGGCAAAATGGCTTCTTAAACCGTATATCCTCCCCCTGCCGGGCATTGTACCGATGGTTCATACACGGCGGGGGCATTGCTGGGGGAAGAGCACTTGCCCTAGGCGTTACCGGACAGCCTCCGCCGCAACCTCTATGGCAAGTCCTGTTGCGATGTACCTGCGTGTACTGAATACAAAGAACAAAAGGCTGGAGTCGATGCGGTCAATTTGCACACTGGTAACC
>WQUW01000024.1 GCA_009781915.1 Treponema sp.
CCTATTCCCCTTCCTACCCGGATAAACAAGGTAACGGTGCTTCGTTCTCCGCATGTCAACAAGAAGGCCCGGGAGCAGTTTGAAATGCGAACCCACAAGCGCCTGATCGACATCATAAATCCTTCCTCGGAAGTGATGGATTCGCTTATGAAATTGGAGCTCCCGGCCGGTGTGGACGTGGAGATTAAGCAGTAGGAGTTTGTAATGCTGGGTCTTATGGCCAAAAAAGTGGGGATGACTCAAGTTTTTGATGAAACGGGTAATTTGGTTCCGGTAACGGTTGTGCGTATCGAGCCGAATGTGGTTGTCGCCCAGAAAACCGAGGAAAAGGACGGCTACAAAGCGGTACTCCTTGGGATAGATGACGTAAAACAGAACAGGGTGTCCAAGCCCTACGCCGGACAGTTTCCGGAAGGTGTTTCTCCGAAAAGAACCATAAGGGAGTTTCGGGATTTTGAAAAAGAGGTTTCGCCCGGGGATAAGCTCGGGGCTGAAGTTTTTGATGGAATCCGCTACGTAGACGTAACCGGAGTTTCCAAGGGAAAGGGTTTTCAGGGAGTTGTGAAACGGTACGGTCACAAGGGTGGCCGCAAGACTCACGGGTCTAAGTTTCACCGGGAACCCGGTTCTACAGGGCAGAATACCTACCCTCACAGAACCTTCAAGAACAAGAAGATGCCCGGTCGCATGGGCCGGGAGCGGGTAACAACTTTGAGCCTGAAGGTCGAAAAGGTTGATATGGAAAAGCAGCTTGTGCTTATCCGGGGCGCTGTTCCCGGAGTGAATAAAGGGCTCGTAGTGGTTAGGGCCGCTGTAAAGAGATAGCTTTGTGGCGATGGTAAGGATAAACGGGTAGTATGATGAATCGGACAGTATATTCCGTAGATGGCAAGGAACTAAGAAGCATCGAGTTAGCGGATGCCGTTTTCGGCCTTCCGGTAAATGAAGATGTGATCTGGTACGCCATTAATAACGAACTTGCCAATAAAAGGCAGGGAAATGCCAGCACTAAAGACCGTGGCGAAGTTCACGGCTCTAATGCTAGGCCCTACAAGCAGAAGGGCACTGGTCGGGCCCGCCGTGGGGACAAAAAGAGCCCCATCTTGGTGGGCGGCGGCACGATATTCGGCCCCAAGCCCAGGGATTATTCGTATTCCATGCCCAAAAAAGCGAAGCGGCTTGCGATGAAAAGCATACTGAGCCTGAAAGCCCAAAGCGACACCCTCAAAATTATCGAGGATTTTTCGGTCGATTCTGGAAAAACCAAAGACCTGTGCGGGATATTGAAAAACTTCAGCGAAGGAGAGCGCACCGTGCTGATTCTCCGGGGCGAAGAAGTGAACGACAAGGTTGGCGTGGATGACCGCGCTGATGTGCTTCCGGTGGTAAGGAAGATTAAGCAGGCGGGGAGAAGAGTACCGTGGCTCAGTTTTCTTTCCCACTCAAGGCTTCGGGCGCATGATCTTTTCTATGGCCGCAATATTATTATGACGGAAAGCGCGGCGAAGAAGCTTAACGACTTTTACGCCTGCAAGGAGGCCGGAGAATGAGAGAATACGAGCAGATACTTATAGAGCCGGTTCTATCGGAAAAGGCCAACTCGTTTCGGGAGCAGGGGAAGTATGTGTTTAAGGTAGACCCCAAGGCGACCAAAATACAGGTAAAGGAAGCGTTGCGCCGAATTTACAATGTGCACCCCATTTCTTGTAATATAATGGTTGTGGGCGGCAAGCCCAAACGGTTGCGTTCCCGGTCTGGATATACTTCGTCATGGAAGAAGGCCATAGTCCGGCTTCCCAAAGACGAAAAAATCAGCATTTTTGAGGGCGTGTAAGGAAAAATCTTATGGGAATTAAAACATATAAGCCGGTAACGCCGGGGATGAGGACTTGGCAAAGCCTAGATTTTTCTGAATTAACCCCCGGCGCCAAGCCAGAAAAGTCCCTTATACGGGGGCGGAAAAAGCGGGCTGGCCGGGACAATTTTGGCCGGATTAGTGTTCGCCACAAAGGCGGCGGTCATAAGCGGCTTTACCGGATTGTCGATTTCAAGCGTGACAAAATCGGTGTAAGCGGCAGAGTTGCGTCTATTGAGTATGATCCCAATAGGAGCGCTAATATCGCCCTTATCAATTATACCGATGGTGAAAAACGGTATATCATTGCGCCCCAAGGACTTACAGTGAACGCGAAGGTTCTAAGCGGGCCCAATGCCTCCATTGAACTGGGCAATGCGCTTCCCTTAGAAAATATTCCTTTGGGGTTTGTGGTTCATAACGTGGAACTCTCCCTTGGCAAGGGGGGGCAGATAGTCCGTTCTGCGGGTACGGGGGCACTGGTTGCGGCGAAAGAAGGGGACTACGTTACCCTTAAGCTTCCTTCCGGTGAAATGCACATGATTTTCAAGAAGTGCTACGCCACCATCGGTACTGTCGGCAATGGGGATCACATGAACGTGGTTATCGGCAAAGCTGGCCGTAACCGTTGGCTGGGCATTCGCCCCACAGTTCGGGGCATGGCGATGAATCCGGTGGATCACCCGCACGGCGGGGGCGAAGGAAAGAGCAAGGGTAAGCATCCGGTTACCCCCTGGGGGAAACCGACCAAGGGATTTAAAACCAGAAGAAAGAATAAGCCTTCATCACGGTTCATAGTGAGCCGGGGCAAGAAAAAGTAGGAGCGCAGGGTGTCAAGGTCCATTAAGAAAGGGCCCTTCATTGAGAAGAGCCTGTATAAAAAAGTATTGGAGTTGAGCAAATCCGGAGAGCGGAGGATGGTAAAAACCTATTCCCGCTGTTCCACCATTATTCCAGAAATGGTGGGCGGGACTATTTCTGTCCACAACGGTAAAACATGGATTCCCGTATACATTACGGAAAATCTTGTCGGTCATAAATTGGGCGAATTCGCTCCCACCCGGATATTCCGGGGGCATGCGGGGTCGGACAAAAAGGCCGGGAAATAAGCGGGTATCAGGATGGCGATAAATAAAGAGAAAACAGGCTATAGGGCCATTACAAGGTATCTGATTGTTTCCCCTTACAAGATCCGTCCGGTGGCGGACTTGGTTAGGCGGAAGCCTTACACAGAGGCGGTATCGCTTCTGGAAAATATGCCCCACAAGGGCGCGCGGCTTATCAGAAAAACGATGGTTTCCGCCGCTTCCAATGCCCTGAACAGGGATAAAAAGCTCGTGGAAGACATGCTCTATATCAAGGAAATTTCCGTTGACGAAGGCCCCCGGATGAAGCGGGTATGGTTCCGGGGCAGAGGCAGGGCGGATATGCTAATGAAGAGGATGTGCCATATCACCGTGGTAGTTGACGAGACAGTGAACGCCGAAAATGTGGCGAAAAGCCGGAAGCCATCTTCCGGAAAGGCGGAAAATTAATGGGCCAGAAAGTAAACCCGATCGGATTGCGGGTCGGGATCAATAGAACGTGGGCTTCCCGGTGGTATGTGGATCCCAGAGAGTATGCTGATACCCTTCATGAAGACCTTAAGCTTCGCAAGCTTATCATGAATATGCCGGAAACAAAGGGCGCTGACATTGCGGAACTGGAAATTATCCGGCATCCTCAGCGGATTACCATTACGATCCATACCGCTAGGCCGGGAGTCATTATTGGGGTCAAAGGCGCCAACATCGAAAAGATTGGCTCGGAACTCCAGAGACAAGTATCTAAAAAGGTACAAATCAAGATCAAGGAAGTGCGGAATGCGGACAACAATGCTCAGGTTATTGCCCAGAATGTTGCCCGTCAGCTTTTGGCCCGATCCAGTTTCAGAAGAACCATGAAGCAGGCCATTACCAATGCCATAAAAAAGGGCAATGCCCAAGGTGTTAAGATCCGCCTTTCAGGGCGCTTGGGCGGTGCGGAAATGTCCCGTACTGAAGAGTCCAAGGAAGGGCGTATTCCCCTGCACACCCTCAGAGCGGACATAGAGTACGGCTTTGCCGAAGCCCACACTACGTTTGGTTCCATTGGTGTGAAAGTTTGGGTCTATAACGGTATGAAGTACGGCAAGGAACAAAAAGAGGACGCAGGCGCCCTGCTTCGTAAGCGGCGGGACAGGCTTCCCGGTCAGAGAACAGAAGGCCCGCGAACTGAGGGCCGGGTTCCGGCGACTGCCGGTCAATAGGAGATTGATGAATGTTAAGTCCGAAGCGTGTTAAACGCCGCAAGGTACAACGTGGAAATATGCCCGGGAACGCTACCCGTGGAAACAGTGTTGCTTTTGGCGAGTATGCCTTGGTTGCGCTGGATAGGATGTGGATCACCAACCGGCAGATCGAGGCCGCTCGTGTCGCCATGAACCGACATATCAAGCGGGGCGGCAAGCTTTGGATTCGGATTTTTCCGGACAAACCATTCTCCAAGAAGCCTGCCGAAACCCGCATGGGTAAAGGGAAAGGGGCGCCGGAATACTGGGTTGCGGTTGTCAAACCGGGAACGGTAATGTTTGAACTGGGGGGCATTGATAGAACTCTCGCTGAAGAGGCTATAACCCTTGCGGGAGCCAAGCTTCCCATCAAATCCAAGTTTGTTGCCCGTTCAGATATGGAACTGGGCGGTTAAGGATTACGTATGAAAAATTCGTTTAAGAATCTTTCTTTTCCGGAACTCAAGGCGAAGCGTGATGAGCTTTCCAGAAAATATATGGATTTACGGTTTCAGATGGTTATCGGGCACGTGGACAACCCCCTGCAAAAGCGGGATATGCGCCGCCAAATAGCCCGCGTAAAGACCCTAATCCGGCAGCATGAGCTGTCTGCGGCGAAGGCCCCGAAGGCGTAAAGGAGCATATTGTGTCTGATGAAGTGATTTCCGTTGAGAGTTCCGGGGTAAACAAACCCCTTCGGGCCAAGAGCGGCAAAAAGGAGTTTGTGGGTATTGTCAAGAGCGACAAGATGGACAAAACCATCGTAGTTTCTGTGGAGACCAAGGCCTTGCATCCGTTGTACAAGAAGTATGTGGTGCGGAGCAAAAGGTTGAAGGCCCATGATGAAAAGAACGAAGTGAAAGTCGGCGACCGTGTAAGGGTAGTGGAGTGCCGCCCAATCAGCAAAGAAAAATGCTGGCGGCTGGACGCCATCCTTGAAAGGGCCAAATAAGGCAGAGGGAGAGCGAAAACAATGATCCAGGTGGAAACTTTCCTGAATGTAGCGGACAATTCAGGCGCCAAGACCGTACAGTGTATCAAGGTTCTTGGCGGGACAAGGCGCAAATATGCAGGAATTGGGGACATTATTGTGGTTGCCGTAAAAGACGCCCTGCCCACTTCGGTTATCAAAAAGGGAACCGTTGAAAGGGCGGTGGTGGTAAGAACCCATAAGGAATACCGCCGACTCGATGGCACGTATATCCGGTTTGACGATAATGCCTGTGTTATCATAGATGCGGCGCTGAATCCGAAAGGCAAGCGTATTTTTGGGCCTGTGGCCCGTGAGTTGCGGGAAAAGGGCGATTTTATGAAGATCGTTTCCCTTGCCCCGGAGGTTTTGTAGGAGCGGAATATGACAGAAACGGCTCATAAGATTAAACTGAAAAAAGAAGACACCGTTGAAGTTATCGCAGGCAAGGATAAAGGCAAACGGGGGAAAATACTCAAAATCCTTCGGGACAAGGGCCGGGTGGTTGTAGACGGCGTTAATATCGTCAAAAAGGCGAAGAAACGCCGGAAGCAGTCAGATCGGGGCGGTATCATCGAAATTGAGGCGGCTATTCACTCTTCCAATGTAGCCGTTGTATGTAAGAAATGCGGGCCCACCCGGATTGGGTACAAGATTGAAGGGGAAACCAAGACCCGGGTCTGCAGAAAATGCGGGGAGGTACTATAATGGCAGCGGCAAAAGGTTACATACCCCGGCTTAAGAAAACCTACCGGGAGCAGATTGCCCCTGAGATGATTAAGGAATTCAACTACAAGACGCCCATGCAGATGCCACGGCTTGAGAAAATCATTGTGAGCATGGGCGTAGGCGAAGCGCTTCAGAACAAAAAGCTTCTTGATGCCGCTGTCGAAGATCTTACTACCATTACCGGGCAGAAGGCGATAAAAACGAAGGCTCGTAAGAGTATTGCGAATTTCAAGATTCGTGAAGGTCAGGAGATAGGCGCAAAAGTTACCCTTAGGGGGGCCATGATGTACGAATTCCTTGACCGGCTTGTGAATGTGGCCCTTCCCCGTGTTAAGGATTTCCGGGGGATTAGCCAGAATGCTTTCGACGGGCATGGGAATTATTCCTTGGGGTTAACGGAACAGATTATTTTTCCGGAAATTGACTTCGATAAAATTGAACGTGTAGCCGGACTTAACATCGCCATCGTAACGACGGCGCGGACAGATGCGGAGGCTAAGGCCTTTCTTTCCAAGTTCGGTATGCCGTTCAGGAAATAGGGGGAATTAATGGCAAGAAAAGCAATGATGATTAAGGCGCAAAGAACGCCAAAATATAAGACAAGAAAGGTCAACCGTTGCCGTATATGCGGGCGGGCGAGGGGGTATCTTCGCAAGTTTGAGATGTGCCGTTTGTGTTTTCGTAAGCTCGCAAGCGAGGGACTTATTCCCGGCGTTACAAAATCAAGTTGGTAGGAGGAAAGGATGAGCGTTTCTGATCCCGTTGCGGATATGCTGACCAAAATCCGGAATGCCGGAATGGCAAAACATGAAAAAGTTGATATCCCAACCTCCAAGCTGAAGCTTGAGATAGTCAAGATTTTGAAGATTGAAGGGTATATCAAGAATTTTAAGAAGACAAACCATGATGGGGCCGGTATAATCAGGGTTTTTCTCAAATATGACGAGAAAACCGGCCCAACTATTCACGGAATTGAAAAAGTTTCCAAGCCCGGACGCCGGGTTTATATGGGGTATAAGAATATGCCCCGGGTAATAAACGGTTTTGGAACCCTCATTGTTTCTACATCTCAGGGGGTTACTACCGGCAAAAAGGCTGCCGAAAAGAAGGTCGGCGGCGAGATTATCTGTACTGTCTGGTAAGAGGGGTTTATGTCGCGTATCGGAAAAATACCGGTGAGAGTTCCCGGGGGTGTAAAGGTCAGTTTCGCTAATGAAATGATGACTGTAGAAGGCCCAAAGGGAAAGCTCACCCAAAAGTACCACTCCGTTATCAAGTTTGAGGATAAGGGAGAGGAAATTATTGTGAGCCGCCCCAACGAGGAGAAGCAAACCAAGGCTTTTCATGGGCTTTATCGCTGTTTGCTGAACAACATGGTTATCGGGGTTTCTACCGGCTTTAGCCGCACCCTTATCGTTACCGGAGTCGGCTATAAAGCGGAAGTTCAGGGGAACCTTTTAATGATGAGCTTGGGGTATTCCAGCGATATTTATGTGGGTATTCCCGATGGCTTGGCTGTTACCGCTGATGGCGGTAAAATCGTGGTTAGCGGTATTGACAAGCAGAGGGTAGGGGAGTTTGCCTCCCAAATTCGCAAGCTCCGGGCGCCTGAGCCGTATAAGGGCAAGGGTGTGCGGTATGAGGACGAGCAAATCAGAAGGAAAGTCGGTAAATCCGGCGTTAAGTAGGGTAGGATCATGCTGCGAAAGATGGTTGAGAAAGACAGAAAACGGTTCAAAAGGAAGGTGCATATCCGCAAGCGGATAGCCGGTACGGCCCAACGGCCCCGGATGACGGTGTTTAAGAGCAACCGTTCCCTTTCGATTCAGATAATTGATGATGTCAAAGGCCATACCTTGGCATCGGCCTCTACTTTGGAGAAAGAGCTTAAGAGCATTAAAGCCACAGTGGCTGGCGCTGCTCAGCTTGGTGAAGTTATGGGAAAGCGGCTCCTTGAGCAAAACATCAAGGCCGTTGTTTTTGACAGAAATGGCTACTTGTATCACGGCCTCGTGAAGGCGATGGCCGACGGAGCCCGGAAAACCGGGGTTCAGTTTTAGGGGGCGGGATGGAGAACGTGCAGGAATCGGAAAAATTTTCGAGGGGAGAAGGAAGACCTGAGTCTCATGGTCGCAGGGGCCGGGATCGGGAAAGATCCCGCGACAGGGATGCCCCGGACAAAGAATTCGTAGAAAAGCTGGTTAAACTCAACCGCACCGCCAAGGTTGTCAAGGGCGGGCGCAGGTTTTCTTTCTCGGCCCTGACGGTTATTGGAGACCGGAAAGGCAAAGTAGGCTACGGTTTTGGTAAAGCCAACGATGTTTCGGAAGCCATCCGCAAGAGTATCGAAAAGGCAAAGCGGAATATGATTTTTCTGCCCATAAAGAACGGAACCATCCCCCATGAGATCAAAGGGGCTTTTAAGGCTTCCCGGGTGCTTCTGAAACCGGCTTGCTCCGGTACGGGGATCATTGCCGGAGGGCCTGTGCGGGCAATTATGGAAGCCGGGGGCATTACGGATGTCCTTTCCAAGTCTCTTGGGGCTTCCAGCCAGTACAATGTTGTTAAGGCTACGTTTGACTGTATCAGTAAGATGCTGGATGCCCGTGCGGTGGCGAAGAACCGGGGCAAGTCCCTCAGGGAATTTTGGGGGTAGGCGGTGAAAATCAGAATTAAGCTGATCCGGAGCGTTATTGGTACTCTGCCCAGACAGCGGGCCACCGTCCGGGCCTTGGGTTTACGGAAGATCGGTTCTTCTGTCGAACAGGAAGCGAACCCGGTTATTTTGGGGATGGTGAAGGTGGTATCCCATATGGTATCGGTCGAGGAGATTAAATAATGGCTCACGATTTTAATTTGCGCGCCCCCGAAGGCGCTAACAAGCGTAGACGGATAGTGGGCCGGGGGCAGGGCTCTGGCCGAGGGACTACTGCCGGGAAGGGGCATAAAGGACAGCAATCCCGTTCCGGCGGCAAAACGTACGGCGGGTTTGAAGGCGGTCAAATGCCGCTCTACCGGCGCTTGGCTCAGCGGGGGTTTTCCAATTACCCCTTCAAAAAGAGTTTTCAAATAGTAAACTTGGCTGAGATAGACAAGCGCTACAAGGATGGCGAAACGGTAGACGAGGCTTCCCTGCATGACAAGGGACTCATCAAAGGAAGGAAGAAAGGCGGGAGCTTTACGCCTACGTCTGCGGTGAAAATTTTGGGTAACGGGGACTTGACGAAAGAACTTGTGTTTAACATCAGCGCTGTTTCCGGTTCGGCAAAGGAAAAGATACTGAAAGCAGGCGGTAAACTTGCGGCCAGCGCGGAAAATTCCGCAGAATAAACAGGGTGGTACATGGCTAATCCATTGGTTGGTATTTTTAGAATAAAGGAACTCCGGGAGCGCATCGCCTTTACCTTCTCGATGCTGGTGGTGTTCAGAATAGGTACGTTTATTCCCATACCGGGCGTCAATGTTCGTGAATTGAATGCGTATTTTGATCTGCACCATGCCGGGGGGAATCCCATTATCGATTACCTTGATTTCTTTGCCGGCGGCGCCTTCTCGAATTTTTCGGTATTTATGCTGGGGATCATGCCGTATATATCAATGTCGATTATCATGCAATTGCTCCTCATTGTCTTTCCCAAGCTGAAAAAGATTTCTCAGGAAGAGGGGGGGAAAAAGAGGATACAGAAATACACGAGAATAGGAACAGTCGGGATCTGTCTGGTTCAGTCTCTCGCGGTTACCCAGTTTGCGCGGAGTATTTCCCAAACAGTGGAGAATCTCATATCCATAAGCATGGTTTCTTTCACGTTTATCGCGGTGATTACCGTTACCACCGGAACCATGTTTCTCATGTGGATAGGCGAGCAGATCACGAAACGGGGGATAGGTAACGGCATTTCCCTTCTTATCTTTGCCGGCATTGTTGCAAGGCTTCCTACCGCTATTTGGGAGCTGGGTACTTTAGTGCAGTTGGGGGAAATCAACCCCGTTTTTGTAGCAGTTGTTGTTGTCATGTTCGTGGCGGTGGTGTCGCTGGTAGTCTTTGAACAGCAGGGACAACGGAAAATTCCGGTGAATTATGCCAAGCGGATTGTGGGACGCAGGATGTACGGGGGGGCGCCGAACGCCTTTATCCCTTTTAAGATCAACCCGTCAGGAGTTATTCCGGTGATTTTTGCCTCATCCATCCTTACATTCCCCCTTCAGATAGCCTCGATGATTGGGGCTGATGTGGCGTGGATGGCCGCGGTTTCCCGGGCATTGAGCCCCCACGGAGCTTTGCACAATATTTTTTACGTCTTGCTGATAGTGTTTTTCGCGTATTTTTACACTCAGGTAACGCTTAACCCCGTGGAGATTTCCAAGCAGATTCGGGAAAACGGCGGTTCCATACCGGGGATACGCTCTGAAAGGATTGAGGAATACCTTACAAAGATTCTTAACCGTATTGTGTTGCCTGGTGCCCTGTATCTGGCGGGGATTGC
Organism: Treponema sp.; assembly: GCA_009781915.1. Classification (GTDB taxonomy): domain Bacteria; phylum Spirochaetota; class Spirochaetia; order Treponematales; family Breznakiellaceae; genus WRKT01. Next base: position 10,347 of record WQUW01000024.1, read on the forward strand.
GGTTCTGCCGAGCTTCATACAGTATCTTTTCGGCTTCCCCCACTCAATCGCCTATCTTATGGGCGGTACTGCGCTTCTAATCATGGTTGGGGTAGACCTTGATACAATGAGCCAGATAGAAAGCTTCTTGAAGATGCATCATCATGAGGGATTAACGAAGAAGGGGCGGATACGGGGCCGGAATTTATAAGGTGTTTTGGGATACTCTTTATTGACTAAGTGTTCTAAATTTGTTTTAATGGTAGGGCTTTTTTAAGGCCGGTGAAGGAGACTATGGATGAAAGTCCGGACGAGTGTTAAGCCAATTTGCGATAAATGCAAGCTGATCAAGCGAGACGGGATTATCCGCATCGTTTGTAAGAATCCGAAGCATAAGCAAAAGCAGGGTTAGGAGAAAGTATGGCGCGCCTTGTGGGGGTAGACCTCCCGAATAAACACGTTAATATCGCTTTGACCTATATTTTCGGTATCGGCAGATCCAGTGCCGATGGGATCTGCGTCAAAGCCAGAATCGATCCTGTCAGGATGATCAATGATCTTTCTCAGGAAGAACTCAACACGTTAAGGAATATCCTTGAAAGTGATTATAAAGTTGAAGGCCGGCTTCGGACGGAAGTTGCCTTGAACATCAAGCGTCTTATGGACATCGGGTGCTACCGGGGGCTTCGGCATCGTAAGGGCCTGCCTCTTAGGGGTCAGCGAACCAGAACTAATGCCCGTACCCGGAAGGGTAAAAAGAAGACCGTTGCCGGTAAGAAAAAGTAGTCGGAGGAAATAGTGGCTAGCAGCAGCAAGAATGTCAAAAAGAAGAAAGAGAAGAAGTCCGTATACGAAGGGAACGTGTATATTCAGGCTACGTTTAACAATACCATTGTTACCATTACAGACCTTATGGGGAATGCGGTCTCTTGGGCGAGTTCCGGGCAGCTTCAATTCAGGGGCGCCAAAAAGTCAACCCCGTTCGCGGCGCAGAGCGTGACTGAGGCTGCCGCCCAAAAGGCCATGCAAGTGGGGCTTAGGGAAGTTCATGTATATGTTAAGGGCCCCGGGATTGGCCGGGAATCGGCTATCCGCCAGCTCGGTGTCTTGGGTATCAAGGTAAAATCTATTAACGATGTTACTCCGATTCCGCATAATGGTTGCAGGCCGCGAAAAACGCGCCGGATATAGAGAGGTAAGGATATATGGCAAGATATACTGGGCCAGTCTGCCGGCTTTGCCGGACGGAACAGAAAAAGTTAATGCTTAAAGGGGATCGTTGCAAAAGCGACAAATGCCCAATTAACAGGAAGCGCGCCACTCCGGGCAAAGATCCCAAAGTCCGCCCGGGAAAGAGATCTGATTACGGCCTTCAACTCCGTGAAAAGCAGAAACTTAAGCGAATTTACGGAATGCAGGAAAAGCAGTTTAGCCTCTTTTTTGAAAGGGCCCTGCGTATGCCCGGGATCACAGGTGAAAACCTTTTTGCCCTTTTGGAGCGGAGGCTGGACAATGTGGTATACCGGCTGCGTTTTGCCGTGAGCCGCAGTCAGGCCCGGCAAATTGTGCTTCACGGACATGTGAACGTAAATGGAAAGCGGGTTAATATCCCCTCTTACCTGATCCGGCCGGAAGATACCGTAGAGATCGATGAGACCAGCAAGGGTCTGGTTGTCATAAAGGACTCGCTGAAAGAATTCGGCAAGTCCGGCGTTATGCCTTGGCTTCATCTGGATCCCGACACAATGAAGGGAAAATTCCTTGCTGTTCCCCGGCGCGGCGATATTACCGATCTTGCGGACGTCAAGGAGCAGATGATTGTCGAACATTATTCTAAGTAAGGAGTCCCTATGGCCCGTAAGAACCTTCTAAAAGGATTCAAGCGCCCTAAAAGTATTACCTTTGAGCATAGCGATCTCAAAAAGGATTATGGCAAGTTCACTGCGGCTCCATTTGAACCGGGATTCGGTACAACGGTGGGGAATACTCTACGCCGGGTACTCCTCTCTTCCATTCAGGGGTATGCGATTACGGCGGTTAAGATTACCTCCTACGATGAAGCGGGAACAGCCCACATGGTATCCAGTGAGTTTGAAACCATCCCCAACATTGTGGAAGACACTCTTGAAGTTATTAACAACCTCAAGCAGATACGCCTTAAGCTTCCTGACGATCTGGAATCGGAGGTGTTGCTTTATGAATGGTCTGGCAAATGCGAGATAAAGAGCGGCGACTTTGCCCGGCAGGGCCAAGTAGAGGTATTAAGCGCGGGGCAGCACATAATGACCCTCATGGGCAATGCCCGTCTGGATTTTGAAATACAGATTGAGCTTGGCCGTGGTTATGTTTCATCGGAAGTGAATGAGCGCTATGTGGATGTTATCGGAACCATTCCCCTAGATGCCATTTTTTCCCCGGTCAGGAAGGTCAAGTATTCCGTGGTTCCAACCAGAGTTGTTCAACGCAACGACTACGACAAGCTGGAACTTGAAATATGGACGGATGGAACCATCAGGCCCGAAGACGCTCTTGCGGAGGCTGCCAAAATATCCAAGGATCATTTCTCTGTTTTTATCAACTTCGATGAAAACGGTTTTGGGTCAAGCGATGACTTTGACGAGGATGATGACAGGGTGCGCCAGATACTCAACACCCCGGTAGAGGAACTGGAGCTTTCGGTTCGCTCTTCAAACTGCCTCAAAAACGCCAACATAAAAACCATAGGTGAGCTTACCCGGAAAACTGAAGATGACATCGCCAAAACCCGCAATTTCGGGAAAAAATCTCTTCAAGAGATTAAGGAAAAGCTTAAAGACTGGAATTTGAGCTTGGGGATTACCGATATAAATGTCCTTAAAAACGCAGTTAGGGTAACATCCCAAAAGGAAGAAGAAAATGAAGCATAGAAGAGGCTTTAATCCTCTGGAGCGGATGGTATCTCACCGGAAAGCCCTGCACCGTAACATGGTTACTTCCCTGTTTAGGCATGAGCGGATCAGAACCACCAAAACAAAGGCGCTGGCAATCAGGCGGAGCGCCGAAAAGCTTATTACCCGTGCCAAAGTTGATAGTGTTCACAACCGGAGAATTGTTTCTGGCCGTGTTTTTGACGAGGGGATTGTGGTAAAGCTTTTTACCGACATTGCCCCTCGTATGCAGGATAGGCCCGGCGGTTACACCCGGGTCATAAAGCTCGGCGAGCGCCCCGGAGATGCCGCGGAGATGGTTATTCTTGAGCTGGTTGATTACAAGTTGAACCCGGATGAGGCGTTGGATAAGAAAGCCAAGAAAGATGCCAAAAAACAGGCAAGGAAATCACCTTCCAGCAAATAGGAGAAGAAGTTAATGTCTAAGGCCCACAGAGGTAAGGGAATTCGGGATCAAGTTTCCTGCGGCCGGGGTGAATGTCCTGTCTGCAATAGAAGAAATGTAAAGATACTCTACGAACAGGAAGCGGGGGGAAGTAAGGTCAAGATTTGCAAGACCTGCAAAGCCGCAATAAAGCACGGCAAAAAAAACGTTGCTGTAACGAGCGAAGCCCAGCAGGGGTAGTTCACTATCGCTGTTTTTTTGCCGCTAATAGCGCTGCTTTGCCAATGATGCTGGCAAAGTAAGCGGCTTCTTTTTTGGTCAAGGCGGCTCTGGAAACTACATCCCTGAAAAAGCGTTCTTGGTCTTCTCTGCCTGCTTGTTTGTAGAAGCCAAGGCTTTCTAGGTTATCCGTCAACTCCCGAGCCAGAAGATGTACCGCTTCCTGATGCAGAGGAACCCACTGGCCTTTAACAGTCGCCATAGGCTGGGGAGCCAAGGCTTTAGACAGCTCGTAAGCGTAGACCATGACCGCATGGGAAAGATTAAGCGAAGGGAAAGCTTCGTTTGCGGGAATGTGGGACGCAAAATTGCAGAGCCCGATTTCTTCAGCGCTAAGCCCCGATCTCTCGTTGCCAAAGACCACGGCTGCAGGGCCGGGATGCTGTTTAAGGAAAGTTGCGGCTTCCTCCGGGTTCATGCTGGCTTTGCGGCGGCGGCCCCTGCGGCCGGTGGTGCCGATGATCAGGGCGCAGTCCTTGACGGCGGCGGACAGGGAATCAAATACCTCCACGCTTTCCCAAACATCCACGGCGTGCACAGCTCTGGCCCGGATAATGGCCTCATTTTCGGGGTAACCGGACCCGGCGTGGGAAAGCGCACCTGCGTCAGCGAAATCCGGCGCGGCAAGGCGCAGGCGGGAAAGCCCCATGTTTTTCATGGCCCGGCACACAGCCCCCACATTCCCCGCCTCGGCAGGCCGGGAAAGGACAATTATCACTTCAGACAAGCGCATAGTCTATTTTCGGCGGACTTTGGGCAAGTACTGATCGAGCTTGGAAAACAATGATTCAGCGTCAATCGGCTTTCCAATATGATCATTCATGCCTGCCGAAAGACACCCTTCAATATCTTCCCGGAACACGTTTGCCGTTAGAGCAATGATGGGAATCGTTTTCGCGTTTGGAAAATCCAACGATCTTATGTGGCGTGTTGCCGCATATCCATCCATTTCCGGCATCTGTACGTCCATCAAAATCATGTCGTAATCGCCGGAATTTTTGGTAAATATATCTACCGCTTCAACGCCGTTTGCGGCGCAGTCTATGTTCAATAGCATCGGCTCTAGCAGCGCGAGCGCAATCTCACGGTTAATCTCCATGTCCTCGGCAAGCAATATGCGGCTTCCTTCAAACTCAATCCCGGCCCCGCGCTGTGGTTGCGCTGCCTGTTCCCTTTCACTGCCAACATATTCGTTTATGATGTCCGCGATCGGGGAAGAAAACAGGGGCTTGGAAAGGAAATGATCAATTCCCGCCCCCCCTGCTTCGTCCGCAATTGTGTTGTATTCTATTGTTGAAACTATAGCCACAACAGTCTTGTCAAACGCGGATGCCTTTTCTTTCAGCGCCCTTGCCAGATCAAGCCCGTCAATACCCGGCATGTTCCACTCAAAAAAATAAATATTGTACGCCCCGTGTTCGCCGATAGTTTTAAGAGCGTCATTGGCGTTATAGGCGGTATTGCAGAAAATGCCAAACTCCCGCGTAAACCCCAGAAAAAACGCCAGAATGTATGGGTCTTCTGCTATAACCATAATGCGAATGTTGCCCGGACTAATAGTATGATTCAAAAGAGCGTAGTTTCTGGCGATGCCACGCTTCGCCTGAAATGTAAAGGAAAACGTTGAGCCTTTGCCAAGTTCGGATTCGACCCAAATCTCGCCGCCCATCATTTCCACTATGCTTTTGGAAATCGAAAGCCCAAGTCCCGTGCCTCCGAATCTGCGTGTCGTGCTTGATTCGGCCTGCTGGAATGAATCGAACAGGCTGATCTGTTGTTCACCGCTTACGCCGATCCCCGTGTCGGTAACGGAAACTTTAATGGTGCAGATGCTGTTATCCTCGCCCATTAAGCGGGTGTCAAGGGTGATTGAACCGTGTTCCGGTGTGAACTTTGTGGCGTTACTAAGCAGGTTTGCGATAGCTTGAGCCAGACGTTGACCGTCAGCGATCAAGGTATCGGGAATGTCTTTGTCGATAAGCACCCTAAGGGCTTGCCGTTTTTCATCAATGCGGAAGTTGACTACATTTATCACCCTCTGAAGCAGTTTTTCAAAATGAAATTCCTCAAGCGAAAGGTCAAACTTGCCCGCCTCGATTTTTGACATATCGAGAATATCGTTTATTATGCCAAGCAGATGCTGTGAAGCGTCATCAATTTTAGCGAAGCAGTACTTCATCCGCTCTATGTCAACGGCAGCTTTTCCAATGGAGGTCATGCCGATAATGGCATTCATCGGGGTGCGAATTTCGTGCGACATATTCGCCAGAAAATCGCCTTTCGCGCGGCTTGCCTGTTCCGCGATTTCCTTCGCTTTCGCAATCGCGGTTATTTCATGCAGAAACAACACTACGCCGGTAAACTCATGGCTGTTTTTGTAAAGGGGCCGTATGCTAAGTTCGTATTTTCCGGCATCGGAAGAAATAGCGAAAATGTTTTTGGGACTGGTATTCTTGCCGTTCATGGCGATATTTTTTATTTCCGCCGTAACGTCTTTGGTAAACGCAAAAGGGCGGTATCTTTCTATGATGTTATCCAGATCACGCCCGCGAAGCAGGGAAATATCGCTTATCCCAATAATTTTTGATATGGATTTGGAGCCGAAAAGAAATTTTAAGTTTTCGTCAAAGACAAAAACAATATCAGGAATCGACTCGAACAGAAGCTGGACGTACATTTCCTGCTTCTGCTTTTCGTTGGCAATAATTTTTTTAAGCCTTATCTGGGTATCAACATTTAGCTTGCTTATCTCTTCACGATTCACAAGCGTTCTAAGGCTGCGCGCCAGTTTGTTTTTTTCAACCTCGGCGTTTTTTAGTTTTTGCGCCAGTTCGTCATATTCGCTTCTGCTGACGAATTCATTTTCACTGCCGGTACTAGTCATTTTTTATCCTTAAAGGTTTGCGGCCTAAACAACAAGAATGATCAGCGAAAAATTATGGAACCTGTTGGCGGGAACATTGTTCTTGACTGAAGTCGGGCAGAATTCGCCGCCCGAATAGCCCATCATAAAAGGGATATCCGGGTTTATCGTGTCTTTTGCGGCCTTAAGCTCGGATAAGGGCGCTCCGGCTCCCAAAAGCAGCATCCGGCGGGAGATGCAGGAGAATAAAAGCGCCCCGTTTACCTCCGCCTGCGTGTTTATCCGTTCAATCCCCTTCTGCGATGCGGACAAAATATCATCAAAATCAAATTTGACCAATGAAACGGTCGAGCCTTCGTCAACATCCCCGCAAAATATCCCCGTTCCTTCCTCGGTAAAGCCGGCCTGTCCGCGTATGACAGGAATACCGTCATAATCTTCCTGATTTAGCAGGTTTACCATCAGTGGCACGGTGATCATGCTTTCGGGAGTGCCCAGATCGGCAAAGAATGTTTGGGCGCTTTTGTGATTAATCTCGTGAACGAAGTTGCCTTTCGATTTTGTAACTACGGCTTGCAGCGATATAGCGTCGTTTTGGGGCAGGGCTGCTATAAAAAAACGGGGGGTTATATTTCCGTAACACAGCACAAAAGCCGCAGCCTCTTTCGTATCTGCGCCCCTGTAAATAACCCTGTTTTTTTCAAACGACACTGTATCGTCTACGGCAAGCGTCCCGAAAAGAGGTGTGCCGGGAATGATTTTTTTCCACGCCCTTACGTGCGCGTCCCCGGAATGTTTTTCGATAGAGAATGGTGAAAGCACAATGGCAAGGGCGGGCAGGGCGGACTCGGCTGCGGCAGCTTTTTCATAGGCGGCTTTTACCGGCTCGTCAATGCCGTCATTCAGGCTGTCCGTAATGCCCGTCCTGAAACGGACATCATCCGATGTCATCACAAAAATGGTCAGGATAAGCTCCCCTGTATCATCGTTTACCGCCTGCGACGAGGTTGTTGTTCCGGCAAGGTCAAAGGGCAGGTTTTGGCAGATGTGTTTCAAAACGCCGCTTGCGACAAATTCAGTATGGCACATAACGATACCTGCCGAATGATCAAGCAGGGTTAATTTTTTATCCATCTGTGTCTTAATTTCAGTTAACGCCTTTTCAGGGTCATCAATTTCGTGGGTAAAAACACTCGCGCATTTTAGCATAACCAGCATCTCCGCCTTTGCATATATCTCGATTCCGGCCCTTGGCTACCGGCTGTTACATTAAACAACAAGAACGACCAGCGAGTAATTGTGAAACCTGTTGGTCGGGATAGCGTCCCTGACAAGAGTCGGGCTGATTTCGCCGCCAGCATAGCCCAAAATAAAGGGGATACCGGAACGTATCGTATCAGTTACGGTTTCCGCTTCCGAAAGATGGTTGTTGTGCATTGTCATCATGCGCCGTCCAATGCACGAAAACAAAACAGCGCCGTTTACACCGGGCAAATCGTTTATCTGTTCGATAGTTTTGCGTGTTGCCGACAACACATCTTCACTGTCGCTTGCCAACATGGTAAAGGTTGAGCCTTCATCAGCGTCTCCCCGGAACACTGCCGTTCCGTCCTCATTAAAAAAAGCGATTCCACGTATAACCGGTATGCCGTCATAGTCTGAGCGCTTTTTTTGGCTGAGAGCGAAGGGCACGAACGTTAAATTTTCAGCCAGAACGCCGTTGTTTACAAATCCAATGCTTTCAAAATAATTATAGGCGTTAATGTTATTGATTTCGGAAACAAGGGAGCCAGAGGATTTTGTGATTTCTCCCGTGTACGGCATTGCCTTGTCTTTGGGAAATGTCCCGACAATAAAGCGGGGGTTAATATTGCCGTAGCACAGTATAAAAGGCATCGCCGTTCTGTGGTTTTCGCCGTTATAGATGGTTTCGCTTAACTCATATGTAAGCGTGTCGTCTATGGCAATCGGGCCGAATACCGGCACGTTGGGGATGGCTTTTCGCATTGCCTCTACATAAGAGTCGCCGGAGCGCTTAAAAATGAGCGGTGGAAATATAAGGGCAATGGCAGGCGGCGCGCAAGCGCCGCTCGCCGCTCCGTCAACAGCGCTCTTTACCGCCCCGTCAATATCTTCTTCCAGTCCTCCCGTTATGCCCGTCTTGAACCAGACATCGTCCGATGTCATCACGAAAATGGTCAAAATAAGCTCGCCGGCTTCGCCGTTAACTGCCTGCGCAGCTGTTGTAACCCCTGCCACATCAAAGGGCAGTTTCTCACAGATATGCCGTACAACGCCGCTTGCGATAAATTCGGGGTGGCACATGATAATTCCGGCTGAATGTTCCAATAGCTGTATTTTCTGATCAAGCTGGGTTTTAATTTCGGTAAAGGCGGTGTGCGGATCGTCAATTTCGTAGGTAAAGATACTCGCGCATTTTAACATAATGGTGGTCTCCTGTTGGTAACGCTGACTCCTATAACAAATTATAGGAGTAGACCCGCTTTTCTACCAGACAATATGGCATATTTTCTGTATAATACTGCTAGATATGCTGGCAAAAGAGTGTTCCGGCCCCCCCTTGCCCTTTTCAGGCAAAAAAGCCCTTGTTGTGGGCGGGACGGGCGGCATTGGCGGGGCTGTAGCTCTGGCATTGGCGCAGAGGGGCGCTGAAGTAACCGTCCACGGCGGCTCATCCCGCACGCGGCTTGACGATACCATCTCCGCCCTTAGAGCGATAGGGGGAAAAGGGGAGGGCTTTCTTCTTCCCATCCGCGGCCCTCAGGCGGCGGAGGATATTTTTTCCCGTTGTTCCCCTGTTGATATCCTTGTTTGCGCGTGGGGGCCCTTTAAACAGGGGAGCTTGGAGACGCTGGACGGGGAGTTTTGGCAAAGAATGTCCGAGGATAACCTTGTTTTCCCCGGCATTATGGTTTCTTTGGCGATTCCGGGCATGATTGAACGAAATTGGGGGAGAATTTTGCTTTTTGGTGGAACGAACACCGACACGATACGGGGGTTTACTACCAGCACGGCTTATTCGGCGGCAAAAACAGCCTTGGGGGTAATCGCCAAATCCGCCGCAAAGACCGCCGGCTGCCGGGGGGTAACGTGCAATGTGGTATGCCCTGGCCTTACCGACACAGAATACGTTTCGCAAGACCTTTTGCGCTACAACCGGGAAAAAAGCCCCGGCGGGCGGCCCCTGAGTACGGAACAGGTTGCCCGCGCCGCCCTTGCCATTATGGAAAACCCAAGCGTCAACGGGGCCGTAGTGCCCGTTGATCAGGGGATTGCGCTGTAGCGCCCGCTCGCGCTGGTTGCAATAAAAAAATTGTTGCAAAACACCGGACAAGAGGGTATAGTTATAGCATAGAATACCGGTAAACGAGAGGGAAAAGCGTATGGAAATAAAAGGAATACCAATTACAAGGACGTATCTTGAATCCCTGCCGCTTAACAACATTGCCAAATACTCCGAAAGCCGCCAGAAAAACGCGCTTTCTTTTGTGGGGTATCCCAAGCAGCACCCGACGGAAAAGGGCAAAATCATCCTGATTTACGATCCGCTGGGAAACAACCCCGCGGCGCTGGAGTTTAAGCTGGACGATGTGCTCCATGTGGAAGAAGTAAGCCAGGCGGTTACCGAACGAGGCGAAGGGATTCCGATGATAAAGCTCTGGATACGCCGGGGGGCGCATGGAATGTTCATGGAGCCCTTTGAAGTGGGCGATTCTATCCGGTTCATGGAAGCGCACCGGGAAGTGAAAGAGCGGTTCGCTAAAAAGGCGTGAACGCGCGGTTGTAAACTGGACATATTGGAACTTTTGTTTGAGACGTAAAAAAAGGCGCTTTGTTTTAGCGCCTTTTTATGGATAGCGTGTTTCTGTATCGCCAGCCTTTGAAGTATTTTAGTCCTTCAACTGATCCGCGATGTCATCGCTTGTAGAATGGGGGCTCATGTCTTCCCAGCAGGTCTTGTTTTCCACTGCTTCCTGATAAGTGCTGAAACTTTTGATGTTTTTCCCATCAATACGCCGCCACAATCCGCCAACAAATCTGATTATCATATTTTTCTCCTTAGTTTTAAGGATAAAATATCAAGGGGGAAAATGCCAGCTTTTGCCCAAAGTATGTGAAAAATTTTTACGGAAAAACCGGAACAACTACCGCCTTCAACTGCGCCTGATCCTTTCCAGAAGCTCCTGCAGGGCTACGGCGGCGGCGGCCTCCCGCACTTCGTTCCGGCCCCCGACAAAAAGGAACATTTTCGCGTCGGAGTACAGGCAACCCGGGGAAATTCCGTCCCGTCCGGCAACGGCTGTCCAGACAGTGCCGACCGGCGTTTCCTCGCTGCCCCCATCCGGCCCGGCAAAACCGGTAACGGAAAAAGCCCAAAAAGCGCCGCTTTTTTTCAGGGCGTTTTCGGCCATTGCAAGCGCGACAGGCCGGCTTACGGCCCCATGCTTTTGGATAAGGTCTTCCGGCACATCCAAAAACCTGATCTTGGCGTCTGTGGTGTAGGCGATAAAGGAACCCCAAAACACGCCCGAAGCGCCGGGAACACGGGTAATAAAATCCGAGGCAAGACCGGACGTGCAGGATTCGGCGGCGGCTACTATTTTATTCCGGGCGGCAAGGCTCCTGACAACTTCCTCGGCAATGACCGGCGCGCGGCCAAAGTATGTCAGGGCGGGGGTGGCATCGCTAAGCACTGGTTCTCTGAAGCTCAGCCTTTATCTCCTCCGTAGGCCGTGAAAAAATTTCTACATCCTTGCCAATTCCGGTCATGCCGCATTGCCCTTCAAAAAGAACTCCGTCGGCAATGCGCAGGCGGGCGGCGCTGACATTTCCCCGCACCTCAGCGCCCGAAAACATGTCTATCTTGTCCACGGCATGGACGGCTCCAATCACCGTTCCGTACACCACAAGGGAGGTAACTGAAATATGATCCGCTTCCACTACCGCGCCCTTGTCAACGATAAGATCGCCGGACGCCTCTATAGTGCCCTTAAACTTCCCCTGTATACGGAGGGTCTCCTTAAACGCTAGCGTCCCATTGAACGCTGTGCTGCTGCCGAAGACCACTACCCGGCCTTCTTTCTTTTTTCCGTCCGTCTTTGTCATCAAAATCGCCTACTCCTGAACCGGGTTTTCTTGCATTTTGGCTTGCGAAAGGGCAAGGCCGCTTTCGTCTTTCTTGAGCTGCTCCAATTCGACGCTGGTCTTTTCTATTTTGGCTTCCAGTTCCGTAATGCACTTCTTGATTTTTTGGGATTTGTCCGCAACCATGTGAAGAATTTTTTCGGTATCTTTGCCGCCGGCTTTTGCCTGACTTTGGGAACTTACCGTGGCAATAACCGCTTCCAGTTCGTCAATCGTCTTTGCGAATTCCAGCAGGTCTTGCTTTAATCCGGCGCTCAGTTCCTCCGCCAAAGAAAGGCGGGATTCCCGCGCCGCAATCTGGGCATACGGTTCCCTTGTACGCAACAGCGCCCGGATGCGGGCCAAAACCTCGGAAAAATTAAAGGGCTTAGTGATATAGTCGTCAACGCCCAGCTCAAACCCCGCGACCTTGTTTTTCACATCATTAAGGTCGGAAAACATAACGATGATAATGTCCTTGTACTTGGCATCGTTTTTCAGAATTTTCGTCAATTCCCATCCCGACATGCGGGGCATGATGTTGTCCAAAAGGACAATATCTGGGAGAAACCGTCTTACCTTTTCCAGACCTTCTATTCCGTCTTTTGCCTTTTCAACCGTGAAGCCTAGCTTGGAAAACATGACATCGAAAATATCCAAGTTTATATCTTCATCGTCCACTATGAGTATCTTTGTCTGGTTATTCATGCAAAACCCTCTTCGCCTTTTTAATTTCGCTTGCGCCGCTTGCGCACATTCATTGTATGAAAAATACCGCCGAAAATCAACAGAGCCGCGCCAGCCGCCGTAAAAAAGACGCCTAGCCAGTCCCCAAAGCGGGTGTAAAATGTGGTGGTTGTTACCACCGGAACTTCGGCGACAAGCCATGTTTCGGCAAAGGGCTCTGCCATAGCGGTTATCCTGCCGTTGGGGTTTATTGCGCAGGTCATTCCCGATGATGTTGAGCGCACCATTGCCCGCCGGTTTTCTACCGACCGGAATACCGCCATAGTAAGATGCTGCATCTGCGCCGAAAGGCTTTGCGACCACGCATCGTTGGAAAGGTTAACAAAAACCTCCGCCCCCCGCCGCGCAAACTCCCGGTTCAGGTATCCAAAGGTGTCCTCGAAACAGATTGGGGTGGAAAAACGCAGGCCCTGTGATTCAAAAACCGTGAATTCCGTACCCTGATCCCAGAAATGGGTGTCGGCTTCCTGTAAGGCCCGGTAAATTCGAGGGAACCGATCCCTAAAGGGGAAGTGTTCGGTAAAAGGAACAAGGTGTATCTTGCGGAAAATCTCTTTGATCTCGCCCCGTTCAAAAAGTATGACGGCGTTAAAGTCCATGACATCGTAGCCGGGAGGGTTCGCCGCGGGGACTCTGCGGGCATCGTGGTTGCCTATCAGAAAGGGAACGTCCTGAACGGCAAGGTATTCCAGAAGATCTCTGACCAAGTACCACGCAGCCCGGTCGTGGCGGAAGGTGCTGTGCCAGTGAATCCGGGGAACAAACGCTGTTTCCGACCAGACGACAAATTCCGTGTCCGGATGTGCCGCCAAAGCCTCGTCGGAAAGCCGCCGTAGCGTGTTAAAATCGGCCCGGAACAAGTCAAGGGCCTGAGCCCTAGTGGGGGCTCTGGCGGGGAGCCACGGATCGGTGTTGTGCTGAATCAGGGCGAATTTGACCTTCCGCGCCCCGGAGTAATCTACCGGGGAAACAAGGCCGTACACGAGGGTGGCGGCAAGAAGCGCGCACCACGCGAGGGCGGCGGCCCGCTCTTGGCGAAAAAAGGCCCGGATTTTGCCTAGGCAAGAGCGGTACAAGCGCCACGAACACGCCCTGACACGTTCTACTATGGTTTGCGGCATGGCTTGTGCCGGTAATTCATTGCCGGATGGCAGGCTCAGGGCGGCGGCGAGCCACGCGGAAGGGAATACAACCAGCGCCGAAACGCCCCACACGCCGGTTATCGCCGCAATCTGGATAACGGGGAGCATCTGCCACTGCGAATAGCCGGTAACGCCGTAGGAATAGCCCAGAAAGCCTAGCGTCCTGACGTACTCGTACGCCATCCACAGGAGAAACTGGAGTATATAGCCCCGCCGGGGGAAAAAGCGGACAGCCAGATGAAGGAGGACAAAGAGTACGGCCATGTAAATGGAATAGAGGGAGCCTACAATGATGCCCGCCAACGGGTGAAACACGCTGAGCCAGTAATTGAAAAGCCCGTACGCGGCATAGCCGTAAAGCGCGCCCAAGACGGCGCTGGCCCCGGTTCCGGCCCGCCGCACTACCCAGAACACCGGGACATAGGCGACCCAAGCCACGAGGGGAAGGCCGTTGGGAAAAGGAATGCTGGGAAACGAGGCGGCAAAGAGAACCGCAGCCACAGCGACGGCGGCAAGATTAACGAGGGAAGGCCACAGCCATCCCTCGCGCCCACCTACAAGGGCCATACTTTCTGCTTTAAATTCCTTCCGGGCTTGAAAACAACAATTCTGTGGGGCTCAACTGATATAGGCTCGCCCGTTCTTGGGTTGCGGGCATTCTGCCGCCCCTTGCGCACCCTAGTTTGGAACGTGCCAAACCCCCTAAGCTCAACTGTTCCCTGGGAAACAATCGAGGCTTTCAATTCTTCAATGAACAAGTCCACCAGCGCCTTTACGTCCTTGCGGTTTACGCTGGTTTTCCCGTACATCACGTTAATAAGATCAGCCTTGCTGTATCCGTCCATATGTCGTCATCTCCATTTTTTGCGCGCCAGATCGAGAGAATCGGCGCAAACTTGTTACTGAGCCGCTTTAATAGAATTAAAGAGCCGCTGCATCCGTGATTTTTTCCGGGCCGCGGTATTCTTTTTAATGATACCTTTCTGAGCCGCGGTGTCTATCTTCTTTATCATGTCCTTCAAGGCCGCTTCCGCCTCCCCGGTGTTCGCCGGGCCACGCCCCGGTTTCTGAGCCAGAGCGACAAACTTTTTCGCGCTGGTTCTGACGGAAGATTTTACCGCCTTGTTCCTGAGCCTGCGATCTTCGCTTTGCCTATGCCGCTTTTCAGCGGAATCTTTCTTCTTAGCCAAAAGAGCCTCCAATCCTAGTATGCTTCATTATTTAAACTCTGAGGGGCGTCGTTCTATACGCCTGCACTTGCCGCATTCCGCCATGTTTTTCACCTTGCCGTTTTCGAAGGTGGTCTTCATTTTGACCTCCCCGCCGCAGGAGCAGAAAAATTTCTGCGTGGCGCTTGCGGTACGTGAGTTTTTACTGGCCTGTCCCATAACAGTTCTCCTTGCCCGATATATTGGTTATTAAGGATACACCGTATCCAACCCTTGTGTCAACGGCCTACAGCTTCCCGTTCAGCCATAATTCTATAAGATACCGGGACACAGAGCCGTGACCGGGAATTTCCGGCAGCCTGTCCCTGGGAAACCACTGAGCGTCCTCTATTTCGATGCCGTCAGGCTTAATTTCCCCGCCATCGTAGCGGGCGGAAAACCCCAGCATCAGGGAATTGGGAAAGGGCCACGGCTGGGAGCAGATATAACGTATGTCCCTTACGTCAATATTTACTTCCTCCTTTACCTCTCTGGCTACGGTGGCTTCCAGGTTCTCGCCGGGCTCGTTAAATCCGGCGATAAGGCTGTAAATCCCATTGACGAATTTCTTGTTATGCGCAAGCAGGGCTTCCTGCCTGTCGTTAATGATGATGGTAATCACCGCCGGGGAGATCCGGGGAAATTCAAGCCGTTCGCAAACGGCGCATTGGCGGGCCAGTTCCCCGTTATCCGTGTCCCGGTTGCCCCCCCCGCAGCTTCCGCAAAAGCGTGATTCGCCCCGCCAAAGGGCGATATGATGGGAGCGGAGGAGCCTTCCTGCGGGGCCTGCGCCGTCAGCCATTGTTCCCCCGGTGATGATATTCACAGCCTGACGCATGGGAATCGCCTTCCAGCCCGGCGGAAGCGCCCCTTGGGGGATGCTAATGCCCCGTATGCTTTTACTGCCATCCACGGCGGGGACAACAAACGTATCGGGATCGCTTAGAACACCGCCAAATGCGGCATTTATCAATTTCTCGCTTACTTCGTCCTGAATCCGGGAGTCAGGGGTGTCCAGCGGGACGACAAGGGTATTACCCTGATACAAATACGCCCCTTTTTCTTCTTCGCCGCTCAAAAAGCCTCCGGTTTCCCATTTTACCCTTATCGGGGGGAATGGTCAACAATCATGTAATCTGTGGCCCATGCCCCATGCCCGGCAGGGCTTGCGCCACTGTGGGTATTTCCGTTATGCTTTCAGGCAGTATGGCTCAAGAAAACACATCAGTACACGATTTTGACGTTGATTTAATATGCGAGTATTACTCAAATTTTGAACGGCAGAATCCCGGAAGCCCGGAATTAACCGTAAAAGCGTTAGGCTTTGTTGACAACATTAAGGAATTATCCCGCATTGCGGACATTGGCTGTGGGACGGGCGGGCAGACAGTTGTAGTGGCGCAGCACACAACAGCGAACATTGTCGGCGTAGACCTTGCCCCCATTATGATTGAGAAGTTCAACAGCAACATGGCAAAAAACAACCTGCAGCACAGAGTTACGGGCGTTGTTGGCTCTATGGACAACCTTTCTTTCAAAAACGAAGAATTGGACATGATTGTGTCGGAAGGGGCAATTTATAATATCGGGTTTGAGCGGGGCTTGAACGAATGGAACAAATACATAAAACCGGGCGGATACATTGTTGTC
>WQUW01000025.1 GCA_009781915.1 Treponema sp.
CCCCGGCAGGGGAGGATATACGGTTTAAGAATCCCGCATGGGGAACCCGCTACGGAGCCACGGTCTCCTACGCGGAGATGCCATGCAAATGGCTTCTTAAACCGTATATCCTCCCCTGCCGGGGCTTTTGGCGGTAATGCTCACACCACGCACAGCGGGGGGTCTTGATTTTTTCCCTTCCCGCTGGTATAGTGTAAGAGCATGGCGGCCCAAAAGCGTCCATTTTATGCCCGGGGGCTTCGTTTCTCCTGTACCCGCTGTTCGGCGTGTTGCCGTTACGACAGCGGATTTGTATTTCTTTCCGGACAGGACGTTTCCCGCTTGGGGGCGGCCTTGGGCGCAGGCTATGAGGAGTTTACCGGGGCCTTTTGCCGTTGGGTTCCCTCGGAAAACGGCGGCGAGCGGCTTTCGTTAAAGGAGAAGTCCAATTATGACTGTATCTTTTGGAGTCCGGAAAAGGACGGCTGTTCGGTCTACGAGGCTCGCCCCGTCCAGTGCAGGGCTTTTCCTTTTTGGCCATCGGTGTTACAATCTGAAAAAAATTGGGAATTGACCGCTTCCGGCTGTCCGGGGATGGGCCGGGGGCCCCTTCAGTCCCCGAATTCTATCAAAAAGTGGCTGGTTTGGCGGCAAAATGAACCGATAATTTCTAGGAGCATATAAAAAAGGGAGAAGCGTAATGCGTGTCCGGTTTTGGGGGGTTCGCGGCTCTTTGCCATCGCCGCTGTTGTCCTCCCAAGTTAAGAGCAAAGTTTCCGCCATCATCGAAAGACTTACGCCGGAAGACCTGAAAGGCCCCGAAAGCCGGGAGCGCTTTCTCGCCGGGCTTCCCCCGTGGCTCTTTGGGACAGTGGGGAGCAATTCCCCCTGCGTAACCGTGCGGCTGGAAAATAGCGCGAAAGCCGCAGGGCTTGAGGAAATTTTGGTTTTTGACGCCGGTTCAGGAATCAGGGAGCTGGGGATCGCCATGACAAAGACAAAAACAAAGCGCAAGCCCTTGTACCATATCTTTTTCTCCCATTTCCACTGGGATCATATCATGGGAATACCGTTTTTCAGCCCGGCCTACGACCCGTCGGTAAAGCTTTCCTTTTACTCCCCGGAACAGGCGCTGGAAGCGATTCTTCAGGGCCAGATGACCCCCCCGTATTTTCCGGTTCCCATGGAAACTATGGCCTGCCGGAAGAGTTTTAACACCCTGACCGGCCCCATAGAAATAAACGGGGCTTCCATCTCGTTTAGGAAGATGAGCCATCCGGGAGACTCCTATTCTTACAAAGTGGACGACGGCAGGCACACGTTTATTTATTCCACCGACACCGAGCTTTCGGCCAGCGATTTTCTGAAAAACGAGGAAAACACCGCCTATTTTTCCGGCGTGGATTTGCTCGTTGTAGATTCCCAGTATACCCTTGGGGAAGCCATTGAAAAGTATAACTGGGGACACAGCGCCTTTAGTCTGGCGGTGGATTTTGCCGCCAACTGGAATATCAAGCACATGGTATTGTTCCACCATGATCCGGCCTACGATGATCATAAGCTTTTTAACATTTTGCAGTCGGCGCGGTGGTACACCGACCGGCTTAACATCAAGGGAGTTACTATTAGCCTTGCCACCGAAGATACGGAGATTGTTCTTTGAGACAGGGAGATTACAAATAATGCCAAAAACAGTACGCTGGTTTTTTAAATTGCTTAACGGGGTTATTTCCTTAGGAATAATCGCCTGCGCCGTTGTTTTGGGCGGAGCGGCCTTTTTTAACGCCCCGCCGTCCAGCCCGCCGGCGCTGGGGACAAGCCAGACGGGGAACCCCGGACAGGGAGTTATGCGCCTTGACCAAAGCGGCGCTCTGGTTATCGAGGTTCGCGGCGGGGAAACAGCCCAGTCCGTGGGCAGCCGGCTTGAAAGCGCCGGGGTTATCCGGACACGGTACTTCTGGAACCTTCTGGCGCGAGTCAGCGGCGAGCATATCAGGGCCGGAACCTACCGGATTGAAATGCCGGCGAGCCAAGCCCGGATACGCTCCGTATTGACTTCGGGAGAGCAGTTTCTGGTACGGGTTACCATTCCTGAAGGTCTTACCGTCCGGCAAACCGCCCAGCTTTTCGAGGACGCCGGAGTCGTCAGGGCCGAAGATTTTATACAGGCCGCCTCTTCGCGGGAAATTCTGGACGCTTTTAATATTCCCGGACGGACAATGGAAGGCTACCTTTTCCCCGACACCTACCTTTTTCCCCTGTCTTATCCCGCGCGCCGGGTTGTTACGGTAATGGCCGACAATTTTTTCAGGCGGCTGGCTCTGGTGGCTCCGGAAAGCGGGACTTTATCCCCCGCCGAACTTAACCGCCGGGTTATCATGGCTTCCATTGTGGAAAAGGAATACCGTGTCAGGGAAGAAGCGGCAATCATGGCGGGCGTGTTTTTCAACCGGCTCAGAATAGGAATGGCCCTCCAGTCCTGCGCCACCGTAGTGTATGTAATGACCGAAATCCTTGGGCAGCCTCATCCTCAGCGGCTTTTATACAGGGATTTGGAAATAGAAAGTCTGTTTAACACTTACAGGCAGCCGGGGCTTCCCCCCGCTCCTATCGCGTCCCCCGGAGAAACGGCCCTTATGGCGGCCTTTAACCCCGCCCAAACGCAGTACTTCTTTTTCAGGGTTATTGACCCTGCCACCGGACGGCATATTTTTTCCCGTACCTTGGCTGAACATAACAGGGCGGGAACGGGGAGCTAGGCTAAGGTGCCATATATTAGTGAATCCTCAATTCAGGAGGTTAAGGATCGGCTGGACGCCGTGGCGGTGGTGTCCGAGTATGTCAAACTGGAAAGGCGGGGAGGGCGCTGGTGGGCGTGCTGCCCCTTTCATCAAGAGAAAACCGCCTCTTTTACGGTTAACCCCGACCTGAAAACGTACTACTGCTTTGGCTGTCATAAGGGCGATACCGTGGTCAAGTTTGTTCAGGAAATGGACAGGCTGACATTCCCTGAAACGATGGAGCAGCTTGCCGGGAAAACCGGGATTGAACTAGTGTATGAGCGCTCTAGCGGGGGGGATATTCCTGACAGGGACGAGGCGAAAAAGAAGGCGAAGGAAGAAATTTTTGAACTTTACCAGCGAATTTCTGGTACTTTTCACCATTTTTTGTTAAAAAAGCCTGAAGCTGAGGCCGCAAAGCAGTATATTATATCAAGAGGTACGAGCATCGAAATGATAGAGCGGTTCCGGCTGGGGTACGCCCCCGCCGACCGGTATTGGCTTCATACATTTCTCTCCCAAAAGAAAGGCTATTCCGGGGAATTCCTTCAATCGTCGGGGCTCTTTTCTTCCCGGTATCCGGGGGTCTCGCTTTTTTCCGGTCGGCTTATGTTTCCCATAGCCGACCGGCAGGGAAGGACGGTGGCCTTTGGGGGGCGTTTTTTGCCCGGTCAGGCGGACGGAAACAGGGCCGGGGAACAGCCGCCTAAGTACATCAATTCCCCGGAAACGCAGATATACAAGAAGGGGGAAACCCTCTTTGCCATAGACCTTGCCCTGCCGGAAGTACGCAGAACAAAGACGGCCTACATCGCCGAGGGGTATACGGATGTCATAGCCCTTCACCAAGCGGGCATTACCAGCGCTCTGGCTCCCTTGGGCACGGCCTTTACCGACGATCAGGCGAAACTGCTTGGGCGCTGGGCGGAAAAGGTTATCCTTTTTTTTGACACTGACGGGGCGGGCCAAGACGCCGCCGTAAAGGCTATTTTCGCCTGCCGGAGAAACGGCCTTGCATGCGCGGTGGTAACGCACGACGCTTCGCGGGAGGCGGACGCGAAAGACCCGGCGGACATACTAAAACAGTACGGCGCGCGGGCGCTTAAGGAAAAAGCGAATAATTTCGCGCATGATTTTGACTACCTCCTGGGCAGAGCCAAGTCTTTGCGCAGCGCCAACAATTCGGTTCAGGGAAAAGCGCGGGCGGTCGCCTTTCTTTTTCCCTACGTAGACCTTCTGGATTCCGGCGTCGCGCGGGATTCCTGCGTCGAGGCTATTGCCGACGCCTTTGGCCTGCTTCCGGCGGCGGTGGCCGAAGACTATCGCCGTTACGCTTTGGGGCAGGGCGCGGGGCGCGGCGACAAAGCGGATAAAGCAAAGGAGGAAACGCACTCACGAATCCGCATGAACGACGAGCTTGCCTTGCTTGTCGCTATGGCGGCAAACCACGCCTCGCCCTCGGAGGAACGGCTTTTTCCGGCGTTCCGGGCGGCCCTTGAAATTCACGAGATACACGACCAGCGCGCCAAAGAAATTTTTATCGCCCTTGAAGAATGTGTCAGGTACGGCGAAACCGGTATGGATGAAATTTTGGCCCGTGTCTCCTCTCCTGAATTAAGGGGGTTTATCGTTGAAAAGAGCGCTTCGGGCGAGTTTTCCGTCAAGTCCCGGCGGCTTATGGAAGACGGAATAAGAAAGATCAAGGGGAGGCGACTGGAGCGCAAACAGGAAGAGATAATTATAAAACTCAGGGAAGTTAAAAATGAAGGGCAACGTTTAGAAGCCAACGGACTTGATGTCCACGGACTGGAAATCCGCGAATTGTTAGCTGAAAAGATGCGGATTGACGATGAATTGAACTCATTGAAGCAAGGAAGATAGCCCATGACGGAACTGAAAAAACCGAGAAGAAAAAAAAGGAACAAAGTTGGCGGGGGTTCCATGAAAATCCCCGTCAGGAACCAGGCGGACGCGGCCCCGGACGGGCAAAGCGAAGGCATTGACCCGGCGGTAGTTAAACTTATTGATTACGCGAAGGGAAAAAAGACCATTTTCTTCGAGGAACTCGCCGATTACCTTCCGGAGCATATAGCCAATACCGATAAAATCGATCAGGTGCTGGCGCTTTTGGCGGAAAACAACGTTCAGGTCGTGGAAGAAGACCTTGGCGACGACGATGACGAGCCGAAAAAGCGGAAAGCGGAGGCGGACAAAAAACGCCTTGTGTACAGCGAAAAAGAAGCCGCCGTTGACGACCCGATACGGCTGTATCTTAGGGAAATTGGCCGGGAGCATCTTCTTAACGCCGAGCAGGAAGTGCATCTTTCCAAGTCAATGGAAGAAGGGGAAAATATTATCAAGGGAGTGATAAAAAAATCGGGGATGATTATTCCTGAGTTTTACCACATTGCCCAGAAAGCCTTTTCCAAAAGAGACCTTAGAGAGCTTAACCTCTCGAAAAAAGAGATCACCGAGCACATGACCGAGCGGCGCAGGCTAAATTCGTTCTACAAGGAAACGCTGCGGATTATCCTTCCGGAACTGAGAAATTACATTGATGTCAAGCGCCGGCTCATTGGCCGGGGAGTAAATATTTTTGACGATCCGGAATTAAATACCATCCGCGGCAACTTAATGAAGGTTATCGCCAAAGCCGAAATCCATCCCGACGAGATTACCGGGTTTTCAGAAAAGTTCATTCAAGCGTCTAGGCGCATAAAGCGCTACAAGAAAGAGCAGGAGCGCATAGAAAAGCACCTGCAGGTACATTCCCTTAAAGACCTCCGGGCTTTGGGCCGGGGGCTTACCATAAAAGAGGAGCGGACAAAGCTGGAGGAATGTCTGGGCTTAAGTTCCGATGAAATAAAAGAGAGAATCCGGCAGATTCAACTAGGCGAGAAAAAACTGCGCCAGATGGAAGCTGAGTTCGAGGAAAACATTGAAAGCATTAACCTTATGGCCAAGGAGATAAACCGGGGCCGGGTAATGATGAAAAACGCCAAAGACAGACTTATTAAGGCAAACTTGCGCCTTGTGGTTTCTATCGCCAAAAAGTACACCAACCGGGGTCTTCATTTCTTTGATCTTGTGCAGGAAGGCAATATTGGGCTGATTAAGGCGGTGGAAAAGTTTGAGTACAAGAAGGGCTTTAAGTTTTCCACCTACGCTACATGGTGGATACGGCAGGCCATTACCCGCTCCATTTCCGATCAGGCCCGCACTATCCGGGTTCCGGTGCATATGATAGAGCAGATCAACAAGGTAATCCGGGAATCCCGGCAGCTCATGCAGGTGCTTGGCAGGGAGCCCACGGACGACGAGATTGCCGAGCGGCTGGGCTGGACTTCGATGCGGGTAAAATCGGTTAAAAATGTCGCGCGGGAGCCCATAAGCCTTGAAACGCCGATTGGCGAGGAGGAAGATTCCTCGCTGGGGGATTTTATTGAGGACAAGGATGTGGAAAATCCCTCCAGCCAGACCCAGTTCAGGATGCTGCAGAACGAGATTATCAGTATCCTTAAAACGCTTCCTTCGCGGGAGCAGGATGTGCTTAAAATGCGTTTTGGTCTGGATGACGGGTATTCCCTTACGCTGGAAGAGGTGGGCCTGTACTTTAACGTTACCCGCGAGCGGATCAGGCAGATCGAGGCGAAGGCTCTGCGCCGCCTTAGGCATCCCAAGCGAAGCCGCCGGCTTAAGGATTATCTGGATCAGTAGGGCAGGGGAGGGGCGGGCGGAATATCCGCGTTCCCCTTTAACATTTCTTTGTTTTGTAGTATAATCCGCAAGATATAGACAGCGGGAATATAGCTCCCAAGGGGAATCGAGGTCATGGTAGAAGTATTTGAAAATTTAAAGACTCTACAGGGTATTCTGTCGGAGAAGATTGAACTGGAGCAGAAAATCCAGGAAATCCCGAAGCTGCTTGTTACTCAGGAAGAGCTTCTGGCGCGGATGAAAAAGTCTTTTTTTGAAAAAAGCCAGGAACACGAGAAGACAAAAGCTGTAGAGGTGGAATTACGCAATTCCCTGGCTATAGCGGAAGCCGAGATCGAAAAAGCGGAAAAAAACATGGAATTGATCAACACCCAGCGGGAATACGAGACCGTGGATAAGGAAAGGGAAACCGCCGAGATCAAAGCCAAGGATTTCCGGGCCAAGCTTCTAAAAGAAGAGCGGGCGCTTCTGGATTTGGATGAGCAGATAAAGCAGAACCAGGCGCTTATTGAACAGCAGGAAAAGGAGCTTGAAGAGCGCCGCCGGGGCATTGAAGAAGAGGTTTCGGAGAAGAAAACCCAGATGGCGGAGCTTTTGGCGCGGGAAAAAGACCTTTCCCCCGATCTTGACCCGGAAGTGCTGTTCAAGTTCGAGCGCATTATCCGGAACAAGATGGGCCGGGGCATTGTAGCCATAAAAGGCGGGGTTTGTATGGGCTGCCACATGATCCTTCCCGCCCAATTCGCCAACACGGTGCATCAGGGCGAGGAGATTATTTTCTGCCCCTACTGTTCCAGAATTCTCTTTTTTGAAGAGTCCGAGCAGGGCGAAGAGGATTTCTTTAATAACGAAGATTCCGGCAGCCTTTCCGATCTGGACGATATTGAAGAAGACTACGACGATGACGAAGAAGAAGAGGAGGAAGAAAAGCCGAACGTCGATTACGAAGAGTAAGCAATGTACGATGAACCAGACTGCCGCCTAGCCACTTAAGATTTTTTTGTGGCTAGGAGGAAAGTCCGGGCTCCGCAGGGCATGATGCCGGGTAACGCCCGGGCCTTGGCTTCTTTAAAGTGGTCAGGGACAGACAGCGCAACAGAAAATATACCGCCCAGCGCCTATTTTTTTGCATGACAACAGGCAGAAGAACTGCGGTTATTCAAGAAAATAGGCGCTGGGTAAGGGTGAAATGGCGGGGTAAGAGCCCACCGGGGCGCTGGCGACAGCGCCAGCAGGCAAACCTCATCAGGAGCAAAGTCAAGCAGCGGCAGGGCGGCCCGTCCAATGCTGCGGGTAGACTGCACGGAGGCAGGCCGCGAGGCGGGTCCAAGATAGATGGCAGTAACATGGGGATTTTAAGCCCTTTGTAACAGAACCCGGCTTATGGTTCATCGTTTTTTTAGTCCGCCGGTTGTGGCCTTCAGAATCAGCATTAGGACAATGCCCGCCGCCGCGCAGATAGAGGCGGTTACAAAGGCCGGAAACATAAGGCTTATGTCGGCTGCGGCGATGTTCTTGTAGTAGCCCGCGATTTGCGACGAAAGGATCGCCCCAATGCCGAATCCCAAAAGCACAAACCCGTAGTTTGACCCCACGTGCTTTAGCCCGAATGTGTCTGCGGTTAGCGAGGGGAAGGTGCTTAAAAACCCGCCGAAAAACAGCCCGATAAGGGCGATTACGACGAACACGAAATAGCCTTCTGCGGCGTTGACAAAAAGCGAAAGTACCGCCGAGCCTAAAAGCAGGAATATAATGGTGTTTATCCGTCCCAGTTTGTCGGAAACCACGCCCCAAACAAGGCGGCCGATAGAATTGAACATGGAAATCGCCAGAACGCCGATTGTGGCGGTCGCTTCAAGCCCTTTCGCCACGGCAATGGGCCGCGCGAAGGCTATCATCATAAGCCCCCCCATACAGGCAAGCAATAGCGTAACGGTGATTAAGTAGAATTGCGGGGTTTTAACGACCTGCGAGGGCGTAAGGGTATTCTCCGCCGTTTTATTTGACACTGCCGCATTCGCCATGTGGCCGTCAGGAGGGTTTTTCAGGAACAGGCTCCCGATGGCGCACACGCAAAGGAACACGGCGCTTAAGACCATAAAGGTTCCCTGTTCGCCCGATCCCCTTCCCCCAAAAGACACAATCAGACGCTCCGCGATGGGCGTATAGACAACGCCGCCAAAGCCAAGGGCGGACACGATTATCCCGGTAACAAGCCCTTTTTTGTGCGGAAACCATTTCTGGGAACAGGCGATGGTCGGGGTGTATATGAAGCCCATGCCCGCGCCGCCCATTATTCCGTATGTCAGCCACAACAGCCACGGGTTATTCGCCGTTACAAAGGAAGCGAGAAAAAACCCGGCGCTTAGAATGATTCCGCCCGCGAACACAACACTGCGGGTAGAGTATCTGGCCGCGAGCTTGCCTCCTATTACGCTGCCGATGGTCAGCGTAGCCAGCAGCACCGAAAACGTAAGCCCGGCGGCGGCGTTATCGACGCCAAAAAGGCTTTCCGCGATCCCCGTTTGGAAGATGCTCCAAATGTAGGCAATGCCGATAGTCAGTTGAATGGCGATAGAAGCGAATATAACATACAACCCTTGCCGTGCGCGCATAATCAAGTTCCTCCGTGACAGGTGTGTATAGTTTTAGGTTTATTGCCGCTGTTTGTCAAGGCCGTCCACTTCCACCTTGTCCCGACAGGCCCGTTCCATTTGGGTGAGCGTCATCCATGTGATCTTCGCTAAGTACGAACGCATTAAAAGTAGGATTTCTTATTTGCAGAAAGTACCACGGGGTAGATTCAAAGAATTGGTCTATGCGTCCGGCAGGACTCGAACCTGCTACCTACGGATTCGAAGTCCGTTACTCTATCCGGGTGAGCTACGAACGCTTTTTTCACGGCTGGGCTCCGCCCCAACAGGCGAACAGCGCTAAGCGGCTTGTTTCAAGTAGAACACATAAGGCGCGTTGTAGTCAATAGCCTATCCCCCCATCGCCACGACAAACGCATGAAGGATTTTTCCGAGGGAAATCTACCAAGTGTAGACACATTGTCATGTCAAAGGGTCATAAGGATATCCAAACATTTCCCCTGCGCCAATCAGCCAATAATCATAAAATCGCTAAAAAATAACGTTTCAATTTGTCCAAGCCGCAGAATGGCGTTAAACCGCCGCAAGAGCTCGGCTCTTATAACGTCTTCGTTCTGCCGCTGCAACTCTGTAGCCGGGAACGAGCCGATATAATCCCTTATAATCTCTCTTAAATCTCCAACTCTAAGCGCCAATTCTTCGGAAAAGGCTCTGTCTTGCGGGAAATAGGCGAATGAAACAAAAATTATCACTGTCCCCGGCTGGGGATCGGCAGTTGAAACCCGCATCCGGCCCAAGCCCGTAAAGGTCTGTCCCTGCCCGCCTTCCTGAAAAACGCTTACATGGCTGTCCGGGGTGTCTCCCGTGGGAGCGGCATGGAAAAATGCCCCGTATATGGTTCCCCCAAGAATTATTACGCCCAATACCGCGAAGCAGACAATTAACGTCCGGTACATGAACGATAATGCCCGAAATGGTCTGTCCCCTGTTAATCCCATACTTATCTTTTATGCTAGTCTCTTTTCATTGTCAAGTATTTAGGGTAGAACTATAGGATAGAACCATACGTAGGAGGATTTAATGATTGTTTGTCGAAACGAAATGAAGGTCGAAGTGAAAGAACGCATGAGGGATGGCGAGGGTACGGCGCGTATCACGTACCTTCTGGACGCGAGCGCCGAAAAGAATGCCAGAATGTTCGCGGAGGTTTCCCTTGATCCGGGGTGTTCCATTGGGTATCATCAGCACGAATCAGAGACCGAGTATTACTTTATACTTTCCGGCACTGGAACAGTGAATGATGACGGCAAGGAATTCCAGGTAAAGCAGGGGGATTCGGTTATTACCGGCAACGGCGCGTGGCACGGCATCAAGAATACGGGGTCTGTCCCCCTTGTGTTCCACGCGGTTATCGTAACCTATTAAGCCTATGATAGACATACGAAGCGATACCGTAACAAAACCCACCGATGCCATGCGAAAAGCGATGGCCGGGGCGGAAGTCGGGGATGACGTTTTCGGCGAGGATCCCACAATCAACAAACTTGAAAGGCTCGGCGCTGAGATGCTGGGTAAGGAAGCCGCCTTATTCGTGCCTTCGGGTACGTTTGGCAACCAGCTCGCCCTTTTTACATGGTGTCCCCGGGGGACAGAGGTTCTTCTTGGGGAGGAATGTCACATCATCCAGCACGAAGCCGCCGCCGCTTCGATTATCGCCGGAGTGCAAACAAGGCCGGTTCCGGCTCCGGACGGGGTACTTCCCGCCGAGGCCCTTCGCAAGCGGTTGCGGAAGCGGGAAATTCACGCGCCCGCCACCTCTCTTATCTGCACCGAAAACGCCCACGCGATGGGCCGGGTAGTCCCCCTGTCCGCCATGGACGAGGCGCGCGAAACCGCTGACGAGTGGAAACTGCCGGTACACCTTGACGGAGCCAGAATTTTCAACGCCGCTGTCGCTTTGGGCTGCGAGGCGAGGGACATAGCGGCACGGGCGGATTCTGTTATGGTCTGTCTTTCCAAGGGACTTTGCGCGCCGGTGGGCTCCCTTCTTGTTGGGGGAAAAGATTTTATCGAGGAAGCCCGGCTAAAGCGGAAAATCATGGGCGGCGGTATGCGTCAGGCCGGTATCCTTGCCGCCGCGGGAATTATCGCCCTTGAGGGACAGACCCGCCGCTTGGCCGAAGATCACGTCCGGGCAAAGAAAATCGCCGAAGGGCTAGCTGAAATCCCCGGGATTTTGATCAATCCTAGCGAAGTCGATATCAACATGATTTTCTTTTCATGGCCCCCGGCGAAGGACGCGGGGACAGCCGCCCGTGCCATACAGACATTCGGGAAGCACAATGTCGTTGTCAGCCACCGGGGCGGGGGCTTGTTCAGGTTCGCTACCCATTACTGGATAGGCGATGCTGAAGTCCAGACCATACTCACAGCTTCCCGGGAAGCCTTTGCCGGGGGACAGACCCTTTGAAAGCAGAACCGTTAAGCGTCTGTGAAAAACGCCGGGAAGATCTTTACGACTGGATGGCCGGGGAAGGGACACACCTTGTGATGATCGAAGACTGCGAAGGCCGCCGGAACCCCGCCATACGCTGGCTTTCGGGGCAGCCCGGCGACGCCCTGCTTTTCTTGTCCGCTGACCGGCGCTCCGTTCTCGTCCCTTGGGACATCAACATCGCCATGCTTCACGCCGAAGCGGACGCCCTGATCCCCTACGCCGAATTTGAGCGCCGCCCGGTCAGGGCACTGCAAGGGGCTGTGGATAGGCTTGGCATCCCCAAGGGCTCAAGGATCGAAATCCCCGCTTCGACATCCTATCCCCGCTTTTTGAATTATGTGGAGGAGCTGTCAGATTTTGATATTATCTGTAGCGAAGGCGGGGTATGGGCGGAACTGGAAAAAAGGCGGGCCGTCAAGGACGAAGCCGAGATAAAAATCTACCGCAAGGTTTCGGCCATGACCGATGAGATCATCGGCCTACTGGAAAAAAACATACGGGCGGGAAGCCTGAAAACCGAAACCGATGTCGCCCATTTTATTGACCGTGAAAGCCGGGGCATGGGCTGCGAGGGCGCCGGGTTTGAAACCATTGCCGCCGGCCCAGCTCGAAGTTTCGCCATTCACGCCTTTCCCGCCTATACGGGGGAACCTTTTGGCGGAAGCGGTCTTTCAATACTGGACTTTGGCCTTACATACGCTGGCTACACAAGCGATGTAACGCTGACCGTCGCGGGCGAGCCCCTGTCAAAAGCTCAGGAAAAAATGCTTTCCCTTACGGAAAAAGCCTACAAGCTTGCCGTTTCAATGGTTAAAAACGGCATACCCGCCAAAGACATCGGCATGACCGTGGACGCTTTCTTCGCCCGGCATAAAAAACCCATGCCTCACGCTCTGGGCCACGGCATAGGGCTACAGGCCCACGAAGCGCCCTCCCTGCGCGGACGGGCGGACAACGACTGGATACTGGAACCGGGCATGATTATCGCCGTTGAGCCGGGAATTTACGACCCGGCTCACGGCGGCTGCCGCTTGGAAAACGATATCCTTATTACGGAAAACGGCGCCGAGGCGCTGACCAATTCAAGAATTATCCGGCTCTGAACTTCAGAGCGGTAAGCGGTTACTTAAGCGATGCGAATTTACGGAACACGGAAATGTACGATAACCAAAAAAGCCGAGCGGTTTTTCCGTGACAGGGGGGTGAGCTATCACTTTGTTGACCTTGCCGAACACCGCCTGTCGAAGGGAGAGCTGGACAATATCCGCCGGGGAATCCCCGCCGCGCAGAGCCTTATCAACACGGAAAGCCCCGTGTTCAAAAAGCGGGGAATGGCGTACATGGACTACGACGAAGCCGAAGAAATCCTCGCCTGCCCGCTCCTTTTGCGAACGCCGGTTGTCCGGGAAGGTTCCCGTGTTGTTGCCGGCGATAACACAGCGGAGTGGGACGCGTTCGCGCGGGAAGCGAAGCTCCGGTGAACAAATATAGCGTACTTAAAAACATATTTGGCTATACCTCTTTTCGCGCGGGGCAGGAAGAAATAATAGACGCCCTTCTTTCGGGCAAAGACGCGCTTGCCGTTATGCCAACCGGGGCCGGAAAATCCCTTTGCTATCAGATTCCGGCGCTCCTTTTGCCGGGAATGACTGTTGTTATTTCTCCCCTTATTTCTTTGATGAAAGATCAGGTCAATGCGCTGCGGGAGGCCGGATGCCCCGCGGCGTTTCTTAACAGTTCTTTGAGCTCAGGCGAATACAGTCAGATTATGGGCGAAATCGCGCGGGGCAACATTAAGCTTTTGTACATCGCTCCGGAGCGGCTGGAAAAAACAGAGATGTCTGTTTTGGCCGCCGGCGGGAACGTACCGATGATAGTGGTTGACGAAGCGCATTGCGTATCGCAGTGGGGACACGATTTCAGGACAAGTTATTTGTATATCGCCGATTTTATCCGCAGCCCAGCGTTTGAAAAACGGCCCGTTACGGCGGCGTTTACCGCGACAGCTACCGTAAAGGTAAGCGGGGATATTAAAAAACTTCTGGCCCTGAAAAATCCCTTTGTTGTAAACACCGGCTTTGACCGGCCCAACCTCTATTTTGAAGTTAAGCGGCCCAAAGAAAAAACAGCCGCCCTTTTGGACTGCCTTGAAAAACGGAAACATTCAAGCGGTATCGTTTACTGCGCCACACGCAAGGCCGTGGAAGAAGTACGTGAGTTGCTGCTTGCCCGCGGCTTTCCGGCAACCCGCTATCACGCGGGGCTAGAGGACTCTGAGCGCCGGAAAAATCAGGACGATTTTCTGCATGACAGAAAAACAGTCATGGTTGCGACTAACGCTTTCGGCATGGGCATTGACAAGTCCAATGTGTCGTATGTTATTCACTACAACATGCCCAAGAACATAGAAAGCTACTATCAGGAGGCGGGCCGGGCCGGAAGGGACTCTAGCCCGGCGGACTGCGTTCTTTTGTACAGCGGTCAGGACGTGCAGATAAACAAGTACCTTATCACGCACACCGAGGATGACGCCGGGGCGAACCCTCAGCTTACCGCTTACAATCTGGAACTGCTTAGACAGATGACATTTTACGCCACCACCAGCGATTGCCTTCGCCACAGACTTCTTGACTACTTTGGCGACGCCTCCCCTTCCCATTGCGGCAATTGCTCCAACTGCCGCACCGGGTTCGAGGAAACGGATGTCAGCCTTGAAGGGCGCAAGATTGTTTCCTGCGTGTACAGGCTTAAAGAGCGGAACCGGGGTTTTGGCAAAATGATGATTATTGATATTCTGCGGGGCAGCAAAAACGAGAAAATACGCCGCATGGAATTGGACACCCTTAGCACGTGGGGGATTATGAAGGACTCTAGCCCGCACAGGATTCGCGCGATTATTGACCACTTGATTGACGAAGGCATACTACTGCTGGAAGACGGCGAATATCCCGTGGTAACAATGGGCCGCGCGGGAGAACTGCTCAGGGAAGAACGCCGCCTTTTGATGAAGCTTCCCAAAGAGCGAAAGGAGGCCGAGGCCGAGGCAGCCGGGCCTGCTCCGCAATCTGTTCGGCAGCCCATGGACGAAGCTCTTTTTGACAAGCTCAAAAACTTGCGAAAAGAAATTGCCGCCAAAGAAGCGGTTCCGGTGTATATCGTGTTTCCCGACGCTGCCTTAAAAGATATGTGCGGCAAAAAACCTGTGTCGCTGGTTCAGTTTTCCGGCGTACACGGCGTTGGGCAGCTCAAACTGGAAAAGTACGGCGAGGCGTTTGTCGAACTTATTCAGAACCATGTAAAAGGGTGATGGCATACAGGCCGGGCAAGGGCAGCGCCGGGGGGCAGTTGACACAAAAGCGATAAACCGCTACCATGAGCCAACCTGAATGGTTTTGTGGCCTTGGTGGAACTGGTAGACACGCCAGCTTGAGGTGCTGGTGCCGAGAGGCATGGAAGTTCAAGTCTTCTAGGCCACAATTAATCTAACTCCTTATAACATAAGGAGTTAGCGAAATGGCATTTTTATGGGTTTCTTGAGTTTGGTAACATCGGTACTTTATTTTCTTGTACGGACAAGAAGGAGATGTTATCTATGGCAAAACAGGCCAACCCGTTGAATGTTATTAAGAGCAAAGATTCCAAGTCGTACCGCCTTACGCTCCACTGGCTGTTAAATTTTTGGACGCCTGAACCGGACTATATTTCGCATAAGGGCCCTTGTTAAGAAAGCCCCGATTTGCGGCAAGTATAGAATGAATAACCACCGGGATATTGAAAAATATGCCGCCAGTTTTTCCGGTCTCGCCGGGTAACTGTGGGAGGTCTGACTAAAAAGCTGGTTAAAGACTGGCTGCTCTGGAGCGCAAAGCTGGGGCTTTCGGGGGATAAGATCAACAAGGTAAAGCAAGTAATGGAGGTCTCCTACGCCTAAGAATTTGGGCAAAATGGCTTCTTAAACCGTATATCCTCCCCTGCCGGGCATTGTACCGCTGGCTCACGCTCGGCGGGGCATTGCTGGGGAGAAGAACATCTGCGCCTGCATTTCTGGAAAAGACCGCACACTGAGCTCGCCTGATGGCCTAGCGCAAAAATTACCGCGAAAATATTGACGTTTTGCCAAAGGCTGGATATACTTTTCACTTATGGTATCTGTTGCCAATAACAATGCGGTTTTCCCGCCCGTAAAACTGCCGCTAGAAGCGGTAGAACGTAAGCAATTTTCCCCCCCCCCCCATATGTAGTGCAGTTTCCCCTAATATCTTTCACTCCACCACAATATATAGTGTGCCCGAAATTTTTGTGCCACTTCAGGCGTCAGACAAATTCACAGCGATATATCCACGGCAAAACCCCACGGATCAAAACCAGACCCGCAAGTCCCCGGATGTTATTCGGGCGTGTTTTGAACGCGCGGCTTTGGCATCATTATCTTTTGACAGAGAGGAAAGACAAATGAGAAAGAGAAGATTTTTTAACATCCCGGCAGCGCTGGCGGTACTTCTGGCGGCGTTTGGGCTGGCGGTATCCCTTGTCGCCTGCGACAACCCCGCGGGCGGCGGCGCGCAAAGCGGTGTGCAAGGTGTAACGCCGCAAAGCGTTACGGTAACACCGGGTACGGCGACAATTGGACAGCACGCGGAAGCAACCTTTACCGCGACGGTGGGGCCAGAAGGCGCGCCACAGGAGGTTATGTGGAGCATCACTCCGGCTGAAGCGGGAACGTTCACGGACAACGTGCTTACTATCGCGGCAGACGCGCCGTTGGGGGCCGCAACCGTTACGGCAACGGCGGCGGCGCACCCGGCTATTTACGGGGAAGCAACCGTTACCATAGTGATATATGTACAGCCACAGGCCGTTACGGTAACGCCGCCCGTGGCAACACTGGCTTGGGGCCAAACGCAGACCTTTACCGCGGCGGTGGGGCCGGAGGGCGCGTCACAAGCCGTTACGTGGAGCATCACTCCGGCCGGGGCGGGAACGTTCGCGGGCAATGTGCTTACCGTCCCGGCGGGCGCGCCTGTGGGAGACGCGACCGTTACGGCAACGGCGGCGGGGTACCCGGCTGTTTACGGGGAAGCTGTCGTTACCATAGTGCAATACATACAGCCAGAGGCCGTTACGGTAACGCCGCCTGTGGCAACACTAGCATGGGGCCAAACGCAGACCTTTACCGCGACGGTGGGGCCGGAGGGCGCGCCTCAGGCGGTTACGTGGAGTGTTGAGCCGCCCGGGATAGGAACGTTTGCGGACAACGTGCTTACCATTGCGGCGGGCGCGCCGTTGGGAGACGCGACCGTTACGGCAACGGCGGCGGGACACCCTGGGGTTTACGGGGAGGCCACGGTACGGGTGGAAATAGACTATAGGCGCGCTGCGGCGGGTACCTCGCACACGCTGGTTATTACGGCGGATGGATCGCTGTGGGCTTGGGGAAACAACGGCTCCGGCAGGCTTGGCAACGGCAATGCCGTAAACCAAAACACCCCGGTTCAGGTACAGCCCGGCACGGCATGGGCGGCGGTTTCGGCGGGCGACACCCACAGCATGGGCATTAGAACCGACGGAACCATGTGGGCATGGGGAAGCAACGCAAACGGCAGACTTGGCGACGGTACCACGACCGGCCAAATCGCTCCGGTTGCGATACAGGCGCACGAGCGATGGGCTTCCGTTTCCGCCGGATCAAACCACACCACGGCGATTAGGGCGGATGGCACGCTTTGGATATGGGGAAGCAACGCGAACGGCAGAACAGGCCAAGGGGTAACCGCTGGGAACACCTCAAACCCCGCGCAGATACAACCGGGGCAGACATGGCTTTCCGCTTCTACGGGTAATGATCACACTGTGGCTGTTAGAAGCGACGGCACTCTGTGGGCGTGGGGAAGCAATACATTTGGTCAGATTGGAGACGGGACATTCTTCCAAAGAATCAGCCCCGTCCAAATAGGGACATTGACGAGCTGGGCCTCCGTTTCTGCTGGAGACGCGTACACTATGGCAATAAGGACGGACGGATCACTGTGGGCTTGGGGGATCAATACTAACGGGAACCTTGGTGATAATTCCATGTCCACCCGAAACGCTCCTGTCCCAATACAGCCGGGTACGGCATGGGAATCAGTATCCGCAAGTAACAACATCCTTATTGCACACACCGTTGGCATCCGGACGGACGGCTCGATATGGGCGTGGGGAAACAACGGGCAGGGTCGTCTTGGAGACGGTACAACCACCACCCGTAATGCGCCCACACGCATAGGAACCGGAACGGACTGGGCCTTCGCCTCCGCGGGCGGAAGCCACACCGTAGCTGTCATGGCTAACGGCACGGTCTGGGTTTGGGGGGACGCGCGGGCGGGGCAGCTTGGCAACGGCTTTATCCCCGCAAACACCCCCACGGCGATACTGCCCGGCACGGAATGGCGGGACATTTCCGCAGGCAATTTCCATACCGTGGCGGTAAGGCAGGACGGAACCCTGTGGGCATGGGGAAGCAACGTCAACGGCCAGCTTGGGGACGGCACCACGACCAGCCGCGCCGCCCCGGTTCAGATAGGGAGCGTTAACACATGGGCCTCCGTTTCCGCGGGCACGGCCCACACAATGGCAATCAGGACGGACGGAACCCTGTGGGCGTGGGGGAACAACGGATCGGGCAGGCTTGGAGATGGCAGCGCAACCCAGCGAACCAGCCCCGTTCAAGTTGGCACGGGCACGAACTGGCGAACCGTTTCCGCAGGCAATGCCCACACGATGGCAATCAGAACCAACGGCGAGCTTTGGGCATGGGGGGATAATTGGAGTGGGCAGCTTGGTAACGGCACAACAAGCTTGTTTGGGAATCCCAATCCAGTTCGCATAGGAACCGCTCTCTGGAATTCCGTGTCCGCTGGTACGAACCACACCTTGGGCGTAAGATCAGACGGTGTGCTTTTAACATGGGGTTCCAACCTGCACGGGCAACTTGGCAATGGTACGTGGCATGTTACTACTACAAACTCTCCTACTGCCATAATGTCAGCCGTGACAAGCTGGACATCCGTATCCGCAGGCCACTGGTACAGCATGGCAACCAGAGCAGACGGCTCGCTGTGGGCATGGGGGAACAACGGATCGGGCAGGCTCGGAGACGGTACGCAGGCCGAGCGACTCAGCCCTATTTCGATACAGGCTGGCCCGGGGTGGGAAACAGTATCCGCAAGCTTGGAGCATACTGCAGGTATAAGGCGGGATGGTTCACTGTGGGCATGGGGCAACAACGGGGAGGGCAGACTTGGTGACGGCACTACGACCACACGCAACAGCCCCGTGGCAATACAGGCGGGTACGGCATGGCAAGCCATTTCCACGGGCGGGGAACACACCGCCGGCATCAGGCAGGACGGCTCGCTGTGGGCGTGGGGCGGCAAAGGCTTCGGGCAAGTCGGTACCGGCATAGCCAGTGCCAGCCTAAGCCCGATGCAGGTAACGCTCCCTTAGGGGGATAGCCACGACAGTTTTGCACAGCCTTCCCGGCGGAGCCGGGAAGGCCCCCCGCAATGCCCCGCTGTGCGTGATGCCAGCGGTACAATGCCCGGCAGGGGAGGATATACGGTTTAAGAAGCCATTTTGCCCAAATTCTTAGGCGTAGGAGACCGTGGCTCCGTAGCCGTGTTCCTTGGGCGGGATTCTTAAAACGTATATCCTCCCCTGCCGGGGCTTTTGGCGGGAATGCTCGCATCACGCACAGCGGGGCCCTCACAGTAAGCTCACCGGATCAACATCAACCTCAAGGTAGACCTTGGCGTCTTTCCCCTTCTCGTAGCGGGCGATGATGGCTGCGGCGGCGGCGTGAAGGGCCGGCATGGTTTTGCCCCGCAGCGTAAGATGCCTGCGGTACTGGTTGGAGATAATGCGCAAGGGGCATTCGGCGGGGCCAAGGGCGTCGGCGTCCGGGGGCAACAGGGGCAGGGCGATGGACGCGAGGCGATCGGCGGCGGCGCGGGCGCGTTCTTCGTCCCGGCAGCGCAGGGTAAAGCGGATAAGCCGGGTGTAGGGCGGGAACGAGAGCGCCTCGCGCTGGGCCAGTTCCGTCTCGAAAAAACCTTCCACGTCAAGGGCGCAGGATTTTACGATGGCGGGGTCACGGGGGCGTAGGGTCTGAACGATAACCTTGCCGTCCGGAAAGTAGCGCCCAGACCTGCCCGCCACCTGAACCACCAAAGAGAAAGTGCGCTCGGCGGCCCGGAAATCCGGCAGGTGTAGCCCCGTGTCCGCCAGCACCACCCCGACAAGGCGCACCCCCGGAAAATTAAGGCCCTTGGCTACCATCTGCGTTCCAAGCAATATGTCGATTTCCCCTGTCCGGAAAAGGTCAAGCGCTTTTTTCAGGCTTCCCTTTTTCTCCGTGGTGTCCGCGTCTATCCGCAGTACCTTTAGGTCAGGGAAGGTTTTGCGTACTTCTTCCTCGATCATTTCCGTGCCGAAGCCGGAAAACCCCGCTTCCAGAGACCCGCACTGAGGGCAGGCCGGCGGCGGCGTCGCGGAGTATCCGCAGTAATGGCATATCGCCCTGCCGCGGCTTTTGTACCATGTCAGGGAAACCGAACAGCGCTTACAGCCCAGTTCGTAGCCGCAGGGCCTACAGTGGTAAAAGTAGGCGAAGCCCCGGCGGTTCAGAAACAGGATGGTCTGACGCTTCATGCGGCTTGTAAGACGGATTTCTTCCTTCAATTCGGGCGTAAGACAGCCGTCGCAGCGCTCAAGGCTTACGGGCAGAACCTCAGGCTGGCTTCCGCCGGAAAGACGGCGGGTAAGATTCAGCCGCCGTATCACCCCGTCCCGCATGAGTTTCCACGCCTCCGCGGACGGGGTCGCCGAACCCATCACAAGCCGGGCCCCCGCCGAGGCGCACCGCTTCATGGCTGTCTGGCGGGCGTGGTATCTGGGGGCGCTGCCGGATTTGTAGGAGCCGTCCTGCTCTTCGTCGATAATGACCAGCCCCAGATTCTTCACCGGGGAAAACACCGCCGATCGGGGGCCGACCACAATCACCGCCTCGCCGGAGCGCCGTATCCGCATCCACTCGGACAGCCGCGCCGCCGGGCTCATCCCGGAATGAATGGCGGCTGCCCGGCTCCCAAAGCGCCTGACAATGGCCTGTGCCGTCTGGTGCGTAAGCGAGATTTCGGGTACAAGGTAGATGACCGATTTCCCCTCCCGCAGTGTGGACTCGGCGGCCCGCAGAAAGACTTCAGTCTTCCCCGATCCGGTTATGCCGTACAGATAAAAGAGCGTGTTCCCGGCCCCCGGCGAGGTTATTTCTTCCAGCGCCCGCTCCTGTTCGCTTGAAATCTCCAAGGGCGAGGGGGCGATGTCCTGATCCGGGGCGAGAGCGGGGTAGTCCCCGGCCCGCTTGCCCGAAGGAATCATTGCCGCCAGCGCTTGGCCTGTGCCGCAGAAGTAATATCCGGCCATCCATTTGGCCAGTTCCAGATCGCGCTCGTCAAACACGGGCTCCTTGTCAACAAGGCGGCGTATGGCCTTTATCGAGCCCTCAGCCACATCCGGGGGAGGGTAGTCCCGCTGTCCTACCACATAGCCCAGGCTGTCTCGCCCGCCAAAGGGAACCATAGCCCGCTTTCCCACTGCCGCTTCGCCCTTTTCATCCCCCCGATAGCTGAAAACCCGGTCTGAAGGGATATTAAACACCAGTTCAAAGTACGGCACGGTCGTGTTCCCCGGTTTCGCCGGACGGGGCAAGGGAGGTAATGGAGTCCAGGCGGGCTTTCAGGAGTTTTAAGTCTTCCCATGCCGGGCGCTTTAGGTCTTCGTTTCTAAGAATGGCGCTGGGGTGAAAGGTACACAATACAGGCACGGCTTCCCCCGCTTCTCCGCCGGCGCTGAAGCTGGCGAATGTCCCCCGCAGGGCGTTGATTCCCTGCCCTGTGCCAAGCAGGCTCTGCGCCGCTACCCGCCCCGCGCAGAGTATTACCCGCGGGCGAAGCAGCATTATCTGCCGCTTTAGAAAGGGGATGCAGGCGGCGATTTCTTCGGGCTGCGGGTCCCGGTTTTTCGGCGGGCGGCATTTTACGATGTTGGCGATGAAGCAGTTTTTGTCCCGGTACAGGGCGACCGAGGCGAGCATCTTGTCCAAAAGCTGGCCCGCCCTGCCCACAAAGGGCCGTCCGGTGGCGTCCTCGTCAGCGCCCGGCCCTTCGCCAATGACCATCGCGAGGGGGCGGTTGGGGCCTTCGCCGGGCACGGCGTGGGTTCTTGTCGCGCAAAGGCCGCAGGTTTCGCACGCGCGGACGGCGGCGGCAAGGTCTTCCAGCGTTTCACAGCCGGCAAGGGACACGCTCTGTTCGCCAGCCTCTTCGCCCAAAGCGGCTTCTTCGTCCATCTGGTAGGCGAGGGGCAGGGAAGAGAAGCCCTTCGGCGCTTCTTGCGCGTCATCTTCAAAGGCGTAGTCGTCCCGGTGGCGGGCGTGGCCGTCCCTCAGGCAGTCCCCGGCAAGGTCAAGAAAGCGGGCAAGGGTGGTTTTTTCTTCAGCGTTCATTAGGGCAATAGTGGCAGAAATGGCGGGGTGTAGGCAAGGGGGCGTTTGCAAGGAAAGTCAATGTTCAGGTTTTTCATCACGCTAAGGCCCGGCCGTGTTATTCCCCAGCTTCCCCCTCAGGCGTTTTCCTTACCATGACAGTGGCGACACGCTTTTCGTGCAGGCTTTCCACCTTGAAGTCCAGGCCGCCAAAGCTTACCTCCGGCTTTTCGCCCTCGGACGGGATATAGCCCAACTGACCCACCAAAAAGCCGCTTAGGGTATCGTACTCGTCTACCGGCAGCGGTATGTCAAAATGGTTCTGCACCGCTTCCAGGGCGGTTGTGCCCTGAATCTTAAAGGCGTGTTCCCCGGCAGGGGCGATGTCCGGCAGCTCGTCGGAATCGTACTCGTCCTGAATGCTGCCCACGATTTTTTCCATCAAATCTTCCATCGTAACAATGCCCAGCGTACCGCCGTATTCGTCAAGAACCACCGCCATGTGCGTCCGCTCTTTCCGCATTTCCTGAAAGAGTTCGTCCGCTTTTTTGGAAAGGGGAACGAAATGCGCCTCTCGCATCAATGTCTTTATGTCAAACTTTGAAGTGTCCGGGCTCGACGCCACGTAATTCAGTACATCCTTGGTGTGAAGAAACCCCCGGACATTGTCCAAGTTTTCCTCGTACACCGGAACCCGTGAAAAGTATTTTTCCGTCAAAATTTCTATTACGGTTTTGTAGTCGGCGTCCAGAGGCAGGGCGGCGAGTTTAAGCCGGTGCGTACAGATGTCCCCGGCGGTTAGCTGGTTAATCTTGAAAATATTTTCTATCATGCCCTGTTCGTTTTCGTCTATGTGGCCGTGCTCGGTTCCGGACTCCACCATCATGCATATTTCTTCTTTCGTAACATCCGTTTCGGGCTTGGTGTCTTTGACGCCCAGCAGCTTCAAAACCAGCCGCGCGGAAGCGGACAGAAGCTTGACAACGGGCAGGGCCAGCGTGGACAGCGCCTTCAAAAACGGCAGGGTTTTAAGGGAAAAGGGAATGGCGTATTGCATGGCGATGCGCTTTGGCACAAGTTCGCCGAAAATGAGGGAAAAATATGTTAAGACGGCGGTAATCAGAAAGAACACCACCGGCTCCGCTATATACTCCGGCACGGGAAGGCCGGAGCGCGAAACCCATCCCATAATGGGGTCTGTAAAAGAATTGGCCGCGTACGCCCCGGAAAAGAAAGCGATAAACGTTATGTAAAGCTGCGTGGTGGCGAAAAAGCGGTTGGGTTTGTCTATGGTATCCAACAGCCCCGCCGCTTTTTTGTTCCCCTTGTCCACAAGCATTTTGACCTTGTTGCGGTTCGACGAACTAAGGGCAATTTCCGACGAAGAAAGAACGCCGCTTACCAGAATTAACACAAAGAGAATAACGATGCTTACCAACATGACAGGGATGTTGTACCACAAAAACGTGAATAGTTCTAGTCGCGGGGACGGCGGCTCACGCGCGGCGGGGGGCCCTTTACGGGTTTGCCGCCCTGAATACCTTTATTTGGGCCACGATGAGCTTACCGAGGGCGTCGCAGTCTTTTAGGGTATCGTTGAACTCGAATTCGGTCAGGTATTCGGTGTCGTTCAAGAGTTCAAGCCAGTACTTGGTCTCAGCGCAGTCCTGAAGGGCCTTGTACACACGGGCAATCTGGTCGCTCTTGCTCAAAGCGCACTCCGCTCTGGCCAGTTCCGCCCCCACGCCCGCCCCGGCCCGAAGCAGTTCCTCGGACATGACGCTTTCCTTTCTCCGGGACGAAAGCTGCTTGTGCAGAACAATAACCTTGGTGGCGAATTCCCGGCTTTTTTGTTTTAGGCTTCTATCCATAACGCGCGTACCTGTACTTTAAGGATAACGCAAACCGGGCGGTTTTGTAAGGGCCGCCGCCCACGCCTGCATCACAATCCCGAAGGCCACCGACACGTTAAGGGAACCCTTCGCCCCGAAGGCGGGAATGGTAACCCTGCCAAGGCTGGAGTCGGCTGCCTCTAGCGCCCGTGGGCTTACGCCAAGTTCTTCCGAGCCGGCGATCAAAATTCCCCGCGGCGGAAAGGGAAAACAGGCGAGGGGAGTTCCCCCGGTTTCC
Organism: Treponema sp.; assembly: GCA_009781915.1. GTDB lineage: Bacteria > Spirochaetota > Spirochaetia > Treponematales > Breznakiellaceae > WRKT01. Next base: position 24,220 of record WQUW01000025.1, read on the forward strand.
AGCGTGAAGAAGGGGCCCGCCTCCGGCTCAGGGCAGGGCCACGGCTGTCCTTCGGCGAATGGGTCATGGGAAAAGCGTTCCCAGGGGAGTACGTCCACGCAACCCATTGCCGTGCGCTGGGCCCGTTTGTGCCGGGGGTCGGCGCACAGGGGCGAAAGCCAGAGCTTTTCCGCCCCGAAGGACTCGGCGGCCCTGAACATCGCGCCCACGTTGAAGGGGGAGCGTATGTCCTCAAGGTAGACCCTCATTCCGGGGAAGGGGCGGCGTTTTGAAGGGTCAAGAGCGCCGGACGGCTCTGTAAAATCCCAGTCAGCCTGATGCCGCCCGGTTCCGCTTAGCAGGATGTGGCACAGAATGGCGAGGGCGCGGCGGGTTTCCTTGCCGGGCGCGCTGGCGGACGCTTCGCGGGCGGCAAGGGCCGCCGCCGCCGCTTCCAGCGCCACAGCCTGCGCCGGGGAAACGCCTTCGTCCTTCGCCAGCAATGCCGCCAGAGCGCCAAGGTATTCCGCCTCCGCCGCCTCCAGCCGGCCAGAGACGGCAAGCTGCCGCTGCGCCCCCACAGCGATGTTCGCCGCCTTGCGCAGCCGCTGCGGGCCGGGAAGCCCGGCGAGTTTTCGCAGGGGGATCATGTGTTTGCCCTAAACGGAGCCACCCAGAATCGAGCGCAGAATACGGAGGCTTTCCCCCGCTTCTTCACGGAAGGGGGCCTTTGAGGCGTTTGGCTCAATGGCGATAGTGTCGTCGTACCCGCAGGCGCGGGCGGCGGCGATACAGCGGGTGTAGAAGGGGATACTCTCCGCTTTCAGGTGGTAGCGGTCGTTTTCCGCCGTTTCGTCGATATGCAGGTGCTTTACATACGGCATAACGTAGGCGATGTCAGTTTCGCTTTCGCCCGCCCGTGTCATGTGGTGAAAATCCAGCACCATGCGCAGGTTGGGCATATCCAGGCCCTTGACGATTTCCAGCGCCTCGCGGGTCTGCGTAACGACATCGCAGACATGGGGGCTAAGCGCCTCAAGCAAAAGCAGTATGCCGTGCTTGGCGCACTCTTCGGCGGTAACGCGCGCGAAATCCCTGTATTGCCCTGCGGCAGTGGCGCGGTCAAACTCTTTGGGGATACGGCGGGCCAAGGGAGCCCCCAGCCCAATCGCGCGGATGCCGAGCGTCTTGCCCCGGCGGCAGATTTCCGCGGCGTAATCCCTGGCCTTTTGAAGGTCGAACTCCGGCCCCGCCATAGGCAGCGCGCCGTCGCAATAGGCGTTAAAGCCGTTACAGGGGACGTTTCTCCCGGCGATGAGCTTTCTCGCGTCCTCAAGCTCGGCCTCGCTCATCTTCATAACCTTCATTCCCGCCAGCTCGATAAAATCATAGCCCAGATCGCAGAGCGCCTCGTAATTCTCGATGCCAGTACAACAGCCAATTCTCATTTCTCTTGTCTCCTTTGCGTTGTGATTAATGTTCGCTCTTAGCATTGTACCCGGTACGCTGGATTTTCGCAAGGAAACGTTTGCGGGTTGCCCACGGCCAGTAGAAATGCCCCCCAGCTTTTTATTCATCCCCTGTTGGTATTACAGAATCAGTTTCTACCATTAGTACGGCTGTAGGTTCTTTTACAAACGGTCGATGCGGAACACCTTTTTGAATTGTAATGCCATAATGCTGCTTTAGGGCTACTGTCTCATTTTCAAGTTCGATAAACAATTCGCCTTTAAGAACAAAGAAAAATTCATCTTCGTTATCGTGCTTATGCCAATGAAACTCTCCCTCGTTAAATATGCCAAGTCTAACCAGATGATCGTTAACTTTGCAAAGCGTTTGATTGAACCATTTTTTCTTACACTCAGCAATGAGGGAGGGAACATCAATCAATTCCAAAAAACCAAAAGATGGCTCCATATGAATTTGATATTTTTGATTTGCTTCCATAAAGCAGGACTATAGTATATTATCCACTGCGAATCAATATCTTTTCAAAATATCTTTAAGTAAAGTCATATAATTGGAACTTACCTGCGTGTTATCGTAATATCGTAACTCCATCGTCAAATGCCCTTTCCCCGATGGAAGTCACACTGTTGGGAATGCTCACGCTTGTTAGACGATTTTCCAAGAATGCCTCTGCCCCGATGGAAGTTACGTTGGCTGGGATGGTTACGCTGGTCAAATGGTTGCGCAAAAATGTCCAATCCTCGATGGAAGTTACACTGCTGGGGATGATTACGCTGGTCAGGTGATTTTCCGCAAATGCCCCCGTGTTATTTATCATGAAGTATGGCAAAATGCAATGAGCCCCGGAGAATCGCATAACTCCTTATGTTATAAAGAAATACCCCTAGCATAGCCCTCTAAATCCATGTACATGAAAAAACCACAATTAAGCGTAAAAACAGTCAAAAACACCC